>NZ_CP066801.1:740000-1110000 GCF_016598575.1 Streptomyces sp. HSG2 | reverse complement strand
AGCGAAACTGGATGAGGCCAAACCGTATGCGTGTGATACCCGGCAGGGGTTGCGTGTGCGGGGTTGTGGGATGTCTTTTTTCATGGTCTGCCGGCTGTGAGGCGAGTGAGAAACCGTTGATGTAGGCGAAGGACATGCGAAAGGTCCGGCGTAGAGGGTAAGACCCCCGTAGTCGAAATGTCAGCGGCTCGTTGAGGATTTTCCCAAGTAGCACGGGGCCCGAGAAATCCCGTGTGAATCTGGCGGGACCACCCGTTAAGCCTAAATATTCCCTGGTGACCGATAGCGGATAGTACCGTGAGGGAATGGTGAAAAGTACCCCGGGGGGAGTGAAATAGTACCTGAAACCGTGTGCCTACAAGCCGTGGGAGCGTCGCATGCGAGCCTTTCGGGGTTTGTGTGTCGTGACTGCGTGCCTTTTGAAGAATGAGCCTGCGAGTTTGCGGTGTGTTGCGAGGTTAACCTGTTGTGGGGTAGCCGTAGCGAAAGCGAGTCCGAAGAGGGCGTTGGAGTAGCATGCTCAAGACCCGAAGCGGAGTGATCTAGCCATGGGCAGGTTGAAGCGGAGGTAAGACTTCGTGGAGGACCGAACCCACCAGGGTTGAAAACCTGGGGGATGACCTGTGGTTAGGGGTGAAAGGCCAATCAAACTCCGTGATAGCTGGTTCTCCCCGAAATGCATTTAGGTGCAGCGTCGTGTGTTTCTTGCCGGAGGTAGAGCACTGGATAGGCGATGGGCCTTACCGGGTTACTGACCTTAGCCAAACTCCGAATGCCGGTAAGTGAGAGCGCGGCAGTGAGACTGTGGGGGATAAGCTCCATGGTCGAGAGGGAAACAGCCCAGAGCATCGACTAAGGCCCCTAAGCGTACGCTAAGTGGGAAAGGATGTGGAGTCGCAGAGACAACCAGGAGGTTGGCTTAGAAGCAGCCATCCTTGAAAGAGTGCGTAATAGCTCACTGGTCAAGTGATTCCGCGCCGATAATGTAGCGGGGCTCAAGTGTACCGCCGAAGTCGTGTCATTCACATGGTTGCCTTAACGGGTGTGTGGATGGGTAGGGGAGCGTCGTTTGCCGGGTGAAGCAGCGCCGTAAGGCAGTTGTGGACGGTTGACGAGTGAGAATGCAGGCATGAGTAGCGATTCAAACGTGGGAAACGTTTGCGCCGATTGACCAAGGGTTCCTGGGTCAAGCTGATCTGCCCAGGGTAAGTCGGGACCTAAGGCGAGGCCGACAGGCGTAGTCGATGGATAACCGGTTGATATTCCGGTACCCGCTGTGGAGCGTCAAACGTCGAATCTGGTGATGCTAAGCCCGTGAAGCCGTTCCGGACCCTTCGGGGGATGGATTGTGGTGGAGCCGGTGGTCCGAGCTGGTAGTAGGCGAGTGATGGGGTGACGCAGGAAGGTAGTCCATCCCGGGCGGTGGTTGTCCCGGGGTAAGGGTGTAGGGCGTTGCGTAGGTAAATCCGCGTGACATGTGTCTGAGACCTGATGCCGAGCCGATTGTGGTGAAGTGGATGATCCTATGCTGTCGAGAAAAGCCTCTAGCGAGTTTCATGGCGGCCCGTACCCTAAACCGACTCAGGTGGTCTGGTAGAGAATACCGAGGCGTTCGGGTGAACTATGGTTAAGGAACTCGGCAAAATGCCCCCGTAACTTCGGGAGAAGGGGGCCATTTCTGGTGATGGGCTGTGCGCCTTGAGCTGGGGGTGGCCGCAGAGACCAGCGAGAAGCGACTGTTTACTAAAAACACAGGTCCGTGCGAAGCCGTAAGGCGATGTATACGGACTGACGCCTGCCCGGTGCTGGAACGTTAAGGGGACCGGTTAGTTCCATTTCGGTGGGGCGAAGCTGAGAACTTAAGCGCCAGTAAACGGCGGTGGTAACTATAACCATCCTAAGGTAGCGAAATTCCTTGTCGGGTAAGTTCCGACCTGCACGAATGGCGTAACGACTTCTCGACTGTCTCAACCATAGGCCCGGTGAAATTGCACTACGAGTAAAGATGCTCGTTTCGCGCAGCAGGACGGAAAGACCCCGGGACCTTTACTATAGTTTGATATTGGTGTTCGGTTCGGCTTGTGTAGGATAGCTGGGAGACTGTGAAGCCTGTACGCCAGTGTGGGTGGAGTCGTCGTTGAAATACCAGTCTGGTCGTGCTGGATGTCTAACCTGGGTCCGTGATCCGGATCAGGGACAGTGTCTGATGGGTAGTTTAACTGGGGCGGTTGCCTCCTAAAGGGTAACGGAGGCGCCCAAAGGTTCCCTCAGCCTGGTTGGTAATCAGGTGTTGAGTGTAAGTGCACAAGGGAGCTTGACTGTGAGACCGACGGGTCGAGCAGGGACGAAAGTCGGGACTAGTGATCCGGCGGTGGCTTGTGGAAGCGCCGTCGCTCAACGGATAAAAGGTACCCCGGGGATAACAGGCTGATCTTCCCCAAGAGTCCATATCGACGGGATGGTTTGGCACCTCGATGTCGGCTCGTCGCATCCTGGGGCTGGAGTCGGTCCCAAGGGTTGGGCTGTTCGCCCATTAAAGCGGTACGCGAGCTGGGTTTAGAACGTCGTGAGACAGTTCGGTCCCTATCCGCTGTGCGCGTAGGAGTCTTGAGAAGGGCTGTCCCTAGTACGAGAGGACCGGGACGGACGAACCTCTGGTGTGCCAGTTGTTCTGCCAAGGGCATGGCTGGTTGGCTACGTTCGGGAGGGATAACCGCTGAAAGCATCTAAGCGGGAAGCCTGCTTCGAGATGAGGGCTCCCACCTACTTGATGGGGTAAGGCTCCCAGTAGACGACTGGGTTGATAGGCCGGGTATGGAAGCACTGTGAGGTGTGGAGTTGACCGGTACTAATAGGCCGAGGGCTTGTCCGTAGGTGCTCGCGTCCACTGTGTTGGTTCTGAAACCACGAACGGTTGTCCCTGTTGTGGGGTGCTGGTTGTTGTTTCGTTGTGTTTCGGTGGTTTTAGCGTAGGGGAAACGCCCGGTTACATTCCGAACCCGGAAGCTAAGCTCTACAGCGCCGATGGTACTGCAGGGGGGACCCTGTGGGAGAGTAGGACGCCGCCGAACGATTATTGAGGGTTGGCCCCGGGATTCATCTCCCGGGGCCAACCCTTTTTTGTTTCTCGTCATCCCGGGTTCACGTTCCGCGGTCACGGTGAGGGGCATGAGTATCGTGGGGGCGCTTAGGGCCGCGGGTGTCGAAGCCGGCGACGAGGTCGTCGTTCCGGCCTTCGGAAACGTCGAAGTGGCCGGGGCCGTGCGGCAGCTCGCCGCCCGGCCGGTGTTCGCGGACATAGATCCGTCGACCTATTGCCTTGATCCTGTCGCTGTGGAGAGTGTCCTCGGCTCCTCGACCGCAGCGATAGTCGCCGTGCATCGGTTCGGTGCGACCAAGGGCGTCGAACGCCTTCTGGTGGCCGCCCGCGGGCACGGGCTTCCGGTGATCGAGCATCGCGAGTCACGGCTCCCGGCCGACGAGTGGACGCGGCGCCGCCGACATGCCTCCTACCTGGACGCGAGGTTGCGTGGGGTGCGTCCGCCGGCCAAGGACGACAATCATGTCTACGCCCAGTACGTGATCCGGGTGCCGGGCAACGGTCGCCCCGACCGCGACGCGTTCGCACGAGCCATTCGACTCAGGGGAGTCGACTGCGTGGTTCCCGTGAGGACACCGGTCCACCGCCTGCCAGAGTTCCGGTGCCCGGTCGCCCTGCCCGAGACGGAGAGGGCGGCCGAGGAGACGCTCGCGCTGTCCGTCCACCCATCGTTGACCAGACGCGACATGCGTCGCATGGTGCGCGCCTGCAACGCGCTCGGCTCCCTCCTCGGAACGGCTGTCTGAACGGCGGTCTGGTTCGGATCATCGGCGCGTTCGGGGTATGATCTATCTCGTCGCACGGAGGAATTCACCTCGGTGAAGACAGGCCCCCATAGCTCAGTCGGCAGAGCGTCTCCATGGTAAGGAGAAGGTCAACGGTTCGATTCCGTTTGGGGGCTCCCATGAGGAGGTCTCGCCCGCGAGGGCGGGACCTTTCTCGTTCTGTGCCACTGCTCGGTGGATGACGAACCGACGAGAGGCCGTTGCCGGTGCGCAGGGCAGGGTGGGCGAGGCCGGGCATGCGTGCCTCGCCCACGAGAACGGGCCGCAACATCGACGGGGTCGCGGCGTCGGCCCGCGGGATCAGTCCACACGAAGCTCCGGTACCCGCATCGCCAGGATGGCCATGTCATCGGACGGGGCGTCCGCGGCGAAGCGTTCCACCGCCCGCATGATGCGAGCCGCGACCGCGCCCGCTGTCAGCCCCGTGCAGGTGGTGAGGACATCGCAAAGGCCGTCGTCGCCCAGCATGCGGGTCCCCTCGCGGCGTTCGGTCACTCCGTCCGTCACGCACAGCAGCACGTCGCCGGGGTCGAGGAAGACGGTTTGCTCGTAGAGTTCGAGGTCCTCCAACACCCCGAGCAAAGGCTGTGGTTCGGCTGCGGGCGTCACCGTGCCGTCCTGCCGCAGGCGCAGAGGCAGCGGGTGACCGGCACAGACGAGCCGCAGTTCCGCGCCGCCCTCGGACTGCGGCCGCAGCTCCCCGTACAGCAACGTGAGGAAGCGGCTGCGGGCCCCCTCGTCGAGGATGGCCGAGTTGAGGCGCTCCAGTACGGCCGGACCGTTCAGCCCCTCTCGGGCCAGCAGCCGCAGCGCGTGGCGAGCCAGCCCGGTGACCGCCGCCGCGTTCGGACCCGTCCCGCACACATCGCCGATCGCGAAGCCGTAGGCGCCTTCGCCGATCGGGAACACGTCGTAGAAGTCACCGCCCACTTCGTTGCCCTCGCCCGCGGCGCGGTAGATGACCTCGACCTCCACCCCCTCGATCGCCGGGCTCTCGGGTGGCAGCAGACTCCGCTGGAGAGACTGGCTGATCGCCGTCCGTTCCGAGTAGAGCCGTGCGTTGTCCAAGGCGAGCGCGGCCCGTCGGGACAGGTCTTCGGCCAGCTCCAGGATCTCCTGGCGGAAGTGCTCGTCTGCGGGTTGGCCGAGGGTGAGCATCCCGATGACCCGGTTTCGCGCCACCAGGGGCAGGACCACCGTCTCCCCTCCCACCGCGGAGGCCGTGGCCAGGGTCGGGCCGATGCCGGGCGTGACCTTGCGAATGGGGCCTCCGGCCAGCCCCAGGCTGCGCATCGATGTGCGCAGCGCCGCCTCGTGGGCGACCTCTGCCGGGGCCGTCCACACGACGGCGCCGGGGGTCACGACCGGCTCCGGTGGCGGGATCTTGGAGAGCAGGGACCTGATGCCGTCGATGAGGTCCTCGTCCTCGTGCAGCACGTAGGAGAGCGAGGGGTCGGAGGACTGTTCGGCGATGGTGTAGACGGCGCACCAGGTGGCCAGCCGCGGGACCGTCATCTGGGCCATGAGGGCCAGCGTCTGATCACGATCGAGCGTGCCGGCGAGCAGGTCGGACGCCTCGACCAGGAAGCTGAGCGATCCGCGACGCAACCGCTCCAGCTCGCCGAGCCGGGCGGATTCGACGGCCAACGCGATCCGATCCGCAGCGAACTGCAGGCGGAGCGCGTCGTCGTTGGAGTAGCGGGCCGGAGACTCCGCCGCGACCCCGAGGGAGCCGGTGAGCCGGCCCTCGACCTTCAGGGGAACGGTGACCACCGACCGCATTCCGGTGCTGTTCAGCAGGGGTACGGCGCCCGGGACCATGGTCAGGTCCTCGTGGACGGCGGGCATCCGGGCCGATCCGTAGCGTCCGGGGCCCGCCTCGACGGGAACCCGGGCGAACCGCTGACGGATGGAGGGCAGGCCGGTGGAGGCACGCACCTCCAGTTCCGTCTCGTCGTCGGTGGCGAGCAGCAGGAAGGCCGCGTCGCCGTCGACCATGTCACGCGCCCGCTCCACCGTGCGTTGGAGGAGACTGTCCAGGTCGTCCGGGGCGGGCGATCCGATGAAGGCCTCGAAGGGGTCGCGGCTTCGTGCTTCGGAGGTGGACGCCTCGGACGGGATTTGCCGCGGCGAGGTCTGCAACACCGCACGCTCGTGGTCCCGAACCAGCAGGCACACGGTCGAGGGCTCACCCTCCGCGTCGCGGACCCTGAGGTGAGAGGCGTACACGGGCACCACGCGCCCCCTGGCGTCGCGGATCCCGTAGCTGCCTTCCCAGCGGGAGAGGCGCAGCGCCTCGGCGATGCCGGTGCCCGTCCCGGGTGTGTGGGGCCAGGCCGCGAGGTCGGTGAGCGGCTTTCCCGTGACCTGCTCCGCCGGATAGCCGAACAGCTCCGCGGCGTCGTCGTTCCATGCCGTGATGGTGCCGCCACGCTCCACCTGTGCGACGGCCACCCGAACCCTCGCCCCGGCGCGCGGAAGCGACTCGGTGGGGAGAGCGGGCCCGGCGCTGCGCGTACCGACGGGACGGTCGGGCAGGTCGAGCTGGAACCACACCTTCTTGTGCGTCGCCGTGTACTCCACGCCCCAGCGGTCGGCGAGCGCGGCGCACAACTGGAGGCCCCGCCCTCCTTCACGGTCCGGGCCCCCCGGGTGGGGAGCGAGGCCCCGCACCGGGAGTTCCCGTTCGGGGTAGCGGTCGGCCACCTCGATCCGGACACCCTCGTCACCGCGTAGACAGACGACCTCGGCGGAGGTGCCGGCGTGGACGACGGCATTGGTCACCAGCTCGCTGGTGAGGACCACCGCGTCGTCGACGAGGTCGGCGAATCCCCAGCCCTGGAGGCTTTCTCGGACGAACGAGCGGGCGCCTGCCACCGATCTTCCCACGGGCTCGAACGCCGCGGCGGCACGTGCGGTGATCACAGAAACCCTTTCCCCTGTCTCCGCGTCCGCGGACCCCGGGCCGACAGTCCGCCGTCGATCCGGGGCGTCGTCCGTCACACTGGGGTCCAGAGGGGGTTCCCCCGATACCAGTCCGGTGCTCATCGTCCGGCCGCCCCTCCGTGGCACGCTTGTCTCCTCGCCGCCCCGCTCACCGGACGGGTCCGGTACGGCTGGACAGTCGTATGCAAGGTTACTTACCTTCGCCGTCCGGGCGGATACCGGTCTGCGGTGTTTCCGCCCGTTGGTGTGCGGACGGTGGGCGAAGCCGCCGAACTGTTATGGCCTGGTTCGGCGGGGGTGAAACACTGGGCAGGCTCCTCGAGGGAGGCCCGGGCGGACGGACCGCCGACATGCGCGGCGTGCCGCGGCCCGGGAAGCGGCCCGCCGGATCAAGAGGGCCCGCGCAGTGGTACAGGTAGTACGCGGCGGTACGCCGGGCGGTGATGCCGGTCGACGCGGTGACGGTCGAACCCTGAGGGAGGGACACAGTGGAGTCTGGCGCAGGGGCGCGGGGCACGGAGACGCGTGCGAAGGGCAAGCCGTCGTCGAGTACCCGGGGAAGGCCTCGGGGCGGTACCACCACTGTGGACACGGTCGCCCTGAACCGGTTGCTGGCGGCTCTGCAGTCGATGCGGGACGGCAACTTCCGCAAGCGGCTCACGGTGTCGGGAGACGGGGTGATGTCGGAGATCGCCGCCGTCTTCAACGAGGTGGCCGACCGCAACCTGCACCTGACCGGCGAGCTGGCCCGGGTGCGGCGCATGGTCGGGCGTGAGGGCAGGCTCACGGAGCGTCTCGAGACCGGGGCGGCGGAGGGCGCCTGGGCGGTGGCCATCGACCACTCCAACGCGCTGGTCGACGATCTCGTGCGGCCGGTCTCCGAGGTGGGCCGCGTCCTCTCCGCCGTGGCCGACGGTGATCTGTCACCTCGGATGGAGCTGCGGACGGCGGCCCCGGACGGCGCGGGTCATCCGCTGCGGGGGGAGTTCCTGAAGGTCGGGCGGACCGTGAACAACCTCGTCGACCAGTTGTCGACGTTCACGGACGAGGTGACCCGTGTGGCGAGCGAGGTCGGCACCGAGGGCAAGCTCGGCGGTCAGGCCAGGGTGCGGGGGATGTCGGGCTCCTGGAAGGACCTCACGGACTCCGTCAACACGATGGCGTACCGGCTCACCGCACAGGTACGGGACATCGCGCTGGTGACCACGGCGGTGGCCAAGGGCGACCTGTCCCGCAAGGTGACGGTCCACGTGGCCGGCGAGATGCTGGAGTTGAAGAACACCGTCAACACCATGGTCGACCAGCTCTCCGCGTTCTCCTCGGAGGTGACCCGGGTAGCGCGTGAGGTGGGGACCGAGGGCGCGTTGGGCGGTCAGGCGCGGGTGCCGGGGGTCGCGGGGGTCTGGAAGGAGCTCACCGACTCCGTCAACACCATGGCGGGGAACCTCACCGCGCAGGTACGCGGGATCGCGGAGGTCACCACCGCCGTGGCCAACGGTGATCTGTCCCGCAAGGTCACGGTGCCGGCGCGTGGCGAGGTGGCGCGCCTCGCCGACACGATCAACCAGATGACCGAGACACTGCGCATCTTCGCGGACGAGGTCACCCGGGTGGCCAACGAGGTCGGCGCCGAGGGACGTCTCGGAGGTCAGGCCAACGTCCCAGGCGCGGCGGGTACCTGGAAGGACCTGACGGACTCGGTCAACACGGTGTTCCGCAACCTCACCACCCAGGTGCGCGACATCGCCGCGGTGACGACGGCGGTGGCCAACGGCGATCTGTCGCAGAAGGTCACGGTCGACGTGGCCGGCGAGATGCTGGAGTTGAAGAACACCGTCAACACCATGGTCGACCAGCTCTCCTCCTTCGGTGCCGAGGTGACCCGGGTGGCGCGGGAAGTCGGCGTCGAGGGCGAGTTGGGCGGTCAGGCGCAGGTGCCGGGCGCGGCGGGGACGTGGAAGGACCTGACCGACTCGGTCAACACGGCGTTCCGCAATCTCACCGGTCAGGTACGCAACATCGCGCAGGTGACGACGGCGGTGGCCAACGGTGATCTCTCGCAGAAGGTGACCGTGGACGTCTCCGGCGAGATGCTCCAGCTGAAGAACACCGTGAACACCATGGTCGACCAGTTGTCGAGCTTCGCCGACCAGGTCACTCGCATGGCCCGGGACGTGGGCACGGAGGGCCGGCTGGGCGGTCAGGCCCGCGTGGACGGGGTCTCGGGTACATGGAAGGAGTTGACCGACTCCGTCAACTCCATGGCCGGGAACCTGACGTCACAGGTGCGCAACATCGCGCAGGTGACGACCGCCGTGGCGCGGGGCGATCTGTCCCAGAAGATCGACGTCGACGCGCGCGGCGAGATCCTGGAACTGAAGAACACCATCAACACGATGGTGGATCAGTTGTCCTCGTTCGCCGAGCAGGTGACCCGGGTCGCGCGCGAAGTGGGGACCGAGGGGCGCCTCGGGGGCCAGGCGCAGGTCCCCGGCGTCGCGGGCGTCTGGCGGGATCTGACCGACTCGGTGAACGGCATGGCGGGGAACCTCACTGCTCAGGTCCGCAACATCGCGCAGGTCGCCACGGCGGTGGCCCGCGGTGATCTCTCCCAGAAGATCACGGTGGACGCGCGCGGGGAGATCCTGGAGCTGAAGAACACGCTGAACACGATGGTGGATCAGTTGTCCTCGTTCGCCCAGGAGGTGACGCGGGTCGCGCGCGAGGTGGGGACGGAGGGCATCCTGGGCGGCCAGGCCGAGGTGCAGGGCGTCTCCGGTACCTGGAAGGACCTGACCCAGTCCGTGAACGGGATGGCGAACAACCTGACCATGCAGGTCCGCAATATCGCCGAGGTCACCACCGCCGTCGCCAAGGGGGACCTCTCGAAGAAGATCACCGTCGATGCCAAGGGCGAGATCCTGGAGCTGGTCACGACCGTCAACACGATGGTGGATCAGTTGTCCTCGTTCGCCGAGCAGGTGACGCGGGTCGCGCGCGAGGTGGGGACGGAGGGCATCTTGGGTGGCCAGGCGCACGTCCCCGGTGTGGTCGGCATCTGGAAGGACCTCAGCGACAACGTCAACCTGATGGCCAAGAACCTCACCGTGCAGGTGCGGAACATCTCCCAGGTGGCCGCCGCCGTCGCCAACGGCGATCTGACCCGGACCGTGACGATCGAGGCCCGGGGTGAGGTGGCGCAGCTCGCGGACACCTTCAACACCATGGTGAAGACCCTCAGCTCCTTCGCGGAGCAGGTCACCAAGGTGGCCCGTGAAGTGGGAACGGACGGCATCCTCGGAGGTCAGGCGCATGTCCCGGGAGTGGCGGGCACGTGGAAGGACCTCACCGAGTCCGTGAACCAGATGGCGTCGAACCTCACCGGGCAGGTCCGCAACATCGCCATGGTGACGACGGCCATCGCCAAGGGCGACCTGACCAAGAAGATCGACATCGATGCCCGCGGGGAGATCCTGGAGCTGAAGACGACCATCAACACGATGGTGGATCAGTTGTCCTCCTTCGCCGAGGAGGTCACCAGGGTCGCGCGCGAGGTGGGGACCGAGGGCCAGCTCGGGGGGCAGGCTCGCGTCCGTGACGTCGACGGGACGTGGCGCGACCTGACCGAGTCGGTGAACGAGATGGCCGGCAACCTGACGCGGCAGGTCCGGGCCATCGCCCGAGTGGCCACCGCGGTGACCCGCGGCGACCTGAATCTGAAGATCGACGTGGATGCCTCGGGGGAGATCTCCGAACTTCAGGGCTACATCAACAAGATGATCGCCAACCTGCGTGACACCACGATCGCCAACAAGGAGCAGGACTGGCTCAAGGGCAACCTGGCTCGCATCTCCGCGCTGATGCAGGGGCGCCGGGACCTGCAGGACATCGCCTCATTGATCATGAGCGAGCTGACGCCGGTCGTCTCGGCCCAGCACGGCGCCTTCTTCCTCGCCCTGCCGCTCGTCGACGACAAGGAGCCCGCCGGAGGCGGCGAGGGCCAGTACGAACTCCGCATGCTCGGTTCCTACGGCTATTCGACAGGGTCCATGCCCACCTCGTTCCGTCCTGGGGAGGCGCTCGTCGGCACGGCGGCCGAGGAGAGGAGGACGATCCTGGTCGAGAACGCGCCGAGCGGCTACCTGAAGATCTCCTCCGGTCTCGGCGAGGCCCCACCCGCCCAGGTGATCGTCCTTCCCGTCCTCTTCGAGGGGCAGGTACTGGGGGTGATCGAGTTGGCCTCCTTCACCCCGTTCACGCAGATCCAGAGGGACTTCCTCAGCCAGATCGCGGAGATGATCGCGACCAGCGTCAACACCATCTCGGTCAACACCAAGACCGAGGTGCTCCTCGAACAGTCGCAGGAGCTCACCGAGCAGCTGCGGGAGCGCTCGGAGGAGCTTGAACTGCGGCAGAAGGCCCTGCAGGCCTCCAACGCCGAGCTGGAGGAGAAGGCGGAGTTGCTGGCCCAGCAGAACCGCGACATCGAGGTCAAGAACACCGAGATCGAGGAGGCCAGGCAGGTCCTGGAGGAGCGGGCCGAGCAACTCGCCGTCTCCATGCGCTACAAGAGCGAGTTCCTGGCCAACATGTCCCACGAGTTGCGGACCCCCTTGAACTCGCTCCTCATCCTGGCCAAGCTCCTGGCGGACAACGCCGAGGGCAATCTCTCGCCCAAGCAGGTGGAGTTCGCCGAGACCATTCACGGCGCGGGCTCCGACCTCCTTCAGCTGATCAACGACATCCTGGACCTGTCCAAGGTCGAGGCGGGCAAGATGGACGTCTCTCCGACCCGGATCGCTCTCGTCCAACTCGTCGACTACGTCGAGGCGACTTTCCGGCCCCTCACCGCGGAGAAGGGACTGGACCTGTCCGTGCGGGTCTCGCCCGAATTGCCCGCGACGTTGCACACCGACGAGCAGCGTCTGCTCCAGGTCTTGCGCAACCTGTTGTCCAACGCCGTGAAGTTCACGGATTCCGGGTCGGTCGAGCTGGTCATCCGGCCCATCCGGGACGAGGTTCCGCCCGCCATCAGGGAACAGTTGCTGGAAGCGGGTTCGCTGACCGATCCGGATGCCGAGATCATCGCCTTCTCGGTGACCGACACCGGCATCGGGATCGCGGCGAGCAAGATGCGGGTGATTTTCGAGGCGTTCAAGCAGGCCGACGGGACGACCAGCCGTAAATACGGTGGCACTGGCCTGGGGTTGTCGATCTCGCGAGAGATCGCGCAACTTCTCGGTGGTGAGATCCACGCGCAGAGCGAGCCGGGTCGCGGCTCCACCTTCACCCTCTATCTGCCGCTTCACCCCGCGGAGCTGCCGCCGCACGGATACGCCCAGCCGGTGCCCCCGAGGGAGGACGGCGCCTCGGAGGCCTCCTCCAGGGCCGAGGCGTCGACTCGGCCCGAGAGTGAGACCGGGCCGCCGGCGGAGGTGACCTCCTACCAGGAGGCCGTGAGCGGCCCCGCGGCTCTCTTCCGGGACCGACGGCAGGAGGCGTCGGCGTCTCCCGCCGTGCCGACACGATGGTCGGCCCCCGACGCGGAGGCCGACCCGGTGCCCCGAAGCGGCGTGCTCTTCGGGGGCCAGAAGGTATTGATCGTCGACGACGACATCCGCAACGTCTTCGCCCTCACCAGCGTGCTGGAACAGCACGGCCTCTCCGTGCTCTACGCGGAGAACGGGCGTGAGGGGATCGAGGTCCTGGAACAGCACGACGACGTCGCGGTGGTCCTGATGGACATCATGATGCCCGAGATGGACGGGTACGCCACGACGACCGCCATCCGTCGGATGCCGCAGTTCGCGGGACTGCCGATCATCGCGCTGACCGCGAAGGCCATGAAGGGGGACCGGGAGAAGGCGATCGAGTCGGGTGCCTCGGACTACGTCACCAAGCCGGTCGACCCGGATCACCTGCTGGCGGTGATGGAAGAGTGGACTCACCCTGCCTGACCCCGTGGCCCGGGAGGGGAACCAGCCGGGACGGAGCCGCGTTCCCGTATCGTGCGCAGTGACATCGCGGTGACAGGGTGTGGTGGCAGGCGGGGTGCGGCTACGATGACCGGCACGAGGACCGGCGGCGGAAGGGAGCCGTCCCCGGGGGTGGCGCCTGCCGCCGCCCCGGGTCCTGTGGACTGGGGAGGCCCCACGCCGGGGCGAGGAGGGCAGGCCATGGTGCAGAAGGCCAAGATCCTCCTGGTCGATGACCGGCCGGAGAATCTGCTGGCGCTGGAGGCGATCCTCTCCGCGCTCGATCAGACGCTGGTGCGGGCATCGTCAGGGGAAGAGGCGCTCAAGGCGCTGCTCACGGACGATTTCGCGGTCATCCTGCTGGATGTCCAGATGCCGGGGATGGACGGCTTCGAGACGGCCGCGCACATCAAGCGGCGGGAACGCACCCGGGACATCCCGATCATCTTCCTCACCGCCATCAACCATGGTCCGCACCACACCTTCCGCGGTTACGCGGCCGGAGCCGTGGACTACATCTCCAAGCCGTTCGACCCCTGGGTCCTGCGGGCGAAGGTCTCCGTCTTCGTCGAGTTGTACATGAAGAACTGCCAACTGCGGGAGCAGGCGGGGTTGCTTCGGTTGCAGTTGGACGCCGGAGGCAGGTCGGAGCGGCACGGGGCGGCGGAGCCGGCCGGATTGCTCGCGGAGCTCTCCGCCCGGCTGGCGGCCGTCGAGGAGCAGGCCGAGGCACTGTCCAAGCAGTTGGGCGGAGAGTCGTCGGATGCCGCGGTCGTGGCCACCGCGGCACACCTGGAACGCAAACTCACCGGTCTGCGGCGTGCGCTGGACGCCCTGGAGCCGGGCTCCCCCGGCGAGTAGCAGCCGCGGCGCCAACCGCGCGTGAACGGATGTCAGGTCATCCGTGCGCGGGGCGAGTTCGCGCCGGGCGGCGGCGGGACACGAGGGGGTGAAGCCGCCCGAGCGCGTGTTCACGGGCGCCTCCACCGGTAATCTCGCACCCATGGCCTCACGTCCCTCCTCAGCCAAGAAGCAGCCCGCGAAGAAGCCGGCTCGGTCGAAGGCTCCGGCGAGGAAGGCCGTCCCGAAGAAGCCCGCCGTCAAGCGAGCCCCGGCCGGAAGGCGGCCCGGTCGGAGGTCGTCGCCGCCTCCGACTTCTCGTCCCGGCGGCGTCCACCGCCTTCTTCGGGCCCTCTGGCTGGGACTCGGCCGCGCCGTCGGTGCCGTGCTGCGCGGGCTCGGAGAGGGGGCGCGCAACCTCGACCCCGCGCATCGGAAGGACGGCGTGGCTCTGCTGCTCTTCGCGGTCGCGTTGATCGTGGCCGCGGGAACCTGGGCCGATCTTCGCGGCCCCCTGGGCGACCTGGTGGAGATTCTCGTCACCGGTGCCTTCGGCCGACTCGATCTGATGCTCCCGATCCTCCTGGTGGTCGTGGCGATGCGGTTCGTCCGGCACCCGGAGAAACCCGAGGCCACCGGCCGCATCGTCATCGGTCTGTCGGCGCTGGTCGTCGGGGTTCTCGGGCAGGTGCACATCGCCGCGGGCTCGCCCGCTCGCATCGACGGCATACAAGCCATAAGGAACGCGGGGGGCCTGATCGGCTGGGCGGTGGCCACGCCGCTGTCGCACATGATGACCGACGTCCTGGCGGTGCCGATGCTGGTGCTGCTCACCGTCTTCGGACTGCTGGTGGTCACCGCCACACCGGTGAGCGCGATCCCGGAACGGTCGCGACAGTTGGGGGTTCGGCTCGGTCTTGTCAGGGAGCCGGACGACTCCGACTCCGAGCACCCGGTGTACGACGCCTCCGAGGAGGTGGCCACGGCGGCCCGTCCCGCGCCCGTGTCCCGTTCCGCGGCTGCGCCGGACACTCCGGCGCGACGACGGACGCGCCCCCGGCGGCCGGCCGTGCCGCAACCCGACGTGGGCCGTGCGAGCGATCCGGTGGACGTGGCGGCGGCCGCGGCCACCGACCTGGACGGCGCGGTGTTGCACGGGATGCCGCCCTCACGGCTGGTCGCCGACCTCACCCAGGGCGTCCACTCGGCCGATCGGGAGCACACTGCCCCCGCACCGGCACCCGCGCCGCCCCCCTCGCCCGCGCCGCCCACCCGACCGGGCCCGCCGGGGGCGGCGGGGTCTCCTCGCGGTGGCGGTCTCCGCGAGAGCGCCGAGGTCCCCGACCTCACCAAGTCCCCACCCGCGACGGAGCGCGATCTGCCACCCCGTGCGGAACAACTCCGCCTCTCCGGCGATGTCACCTACGCCCTGCCGCCGTTGGACCTCCTTGCCCGGGGTGGGCCCGGCAAGGCGCGCAGCGCGGCCAATGACGCCGTCGTCCGCGCGCTCACCACGGTGTTCAGCCAGTTCAAGGTCGACGCCCGGGTCACCGGTTTCACCCGGGGACCCACGGTGACGCGCTACGAGGTCGAACTCGGGCCCGCGGTGAAGGTCGAGCGCATCACCGCGCTCACCAAGAACGTCGCGTACGCGGTGGCGAGTCCGGACGTACGGATCATCAGCCCGATCCCCGGCAAGTCGGCAGTCGGGATCGAGATCCCCAACACCGACCGCGAGATGGTCAACGTCGGCGACGTCCTCCGCCTCGCCGAGTCCGCGGAGGACGACGATCCGATGTTGGTCGCCTTCGGGAAGGACGTCGAGGGCGGGTATGTGATGCACTCGCTGGCGAAGATGCCCCACCTGCTGGTCGCCGGGGCCACCGGCTCCGGCAAGTCGTCCTGCGTCAACTGTCTGATCACCTCTGTGATGATGCGTGCGACCCCCGAGGACGTGCGCATGATCCTCGTCGACCCCAAGCGCGTGGAGCTGACGGCCTACGAGGGCATCCCTCACCTGATCACGCCGATCATCACCAACCCCAAGCGGGCCGCGGAGGCGCTCCAGTGGGTCGTCCGAGAGATGGACCTGCGCTACGACGACCTCGCCGCCTACGGGTTCCGGCACATCGACGACTTCAACCGTGCCGTGCGCGAGGGCAGGGTGGAGCCGCCTCCGGGGAGCGAGCGCGAGCTGCGGCCCTACCCCTATCTCCTGGTGATCGTCGACGAGCTGGCCGATCTCATGATGGTCGCCCCACGTGACGTCGAGGACGCCATCGTGCGGATCACCCAGCTCGCGCGCGCGGCCGGCATCCACCTGGTGCTCGCCACCCAACGCCCTTCCGTCGACGTCGTGACCGGTCTGATCAAGGCGAACGTCCCCTCCCGTCTGGCCTTCGCCACATCCTCGCTCGCCGACTCCAGGGTCATCCTCGACCAGCCCGGCGCCGAGAAGCTCATCGGAAAGGGCGATGGGCTGTTCCTCCCCATGGGGGCGAACAAGCCGGTACGGATGCAGGGAGCGTATGTGACCGAGGAGGAGGTCGCCGAGGTCGTCCGGCACTGCAAGGAGCAGATGACCCCGGTCTTCCGAGACGACGTCGTGGTGGGAACCAAGCAGAAGAGGGAGATCGACGAGGACATCGGTGACGACCTCGATCTGTTGTGCCAGGCGGCGGAGTTGGTCGTGTCCACCCAGTTCGGCTCGACCTCCATGCTCCAGCGCAAGCTCCGGGTCGGGTTCGCCAAGGCCGGACGACTGATGGACCTCATGGAGTCGCGGAACGTGGTGGGACCCAGTGAGGGTTCCAAGGCGCGCGACGTCCTGGTGAAGCCCGAAGAGCTCGACGGTGTTCTCGCGCTGATCCGAGGAGAGTCCGAGGGGTAGGGACACGCGACCGGCCCGGGCGGCTCGTGGCCGGGGTCGGTCCGACCCGGGCGGGCCGGGACGGCGTGCGTGCGTCGCGCGCCACCAGGAACGCGCGCTCTACGCCCTGCCGAGCGGCTGGGGCGACCGCCGCTCCGCCATCGGTGTGTCGAACCCTTCCCCTGGCGTAGCGGGGTCGGTCGCCGGGTTGCTCCACCCGTTCGTACCACCCCTACACTGAAGCCTTAGCACAGGCGGCTACACGCTCGAAAGGCGCCCCCGTGTCCATCGACAACTCCCCTGAAGAAGAGCGCCCGTTCGACGGGGCGCCCCAGGACACTCCCGAGGAGTCCACTCCTACCGTCGGGGACGCGTTGAGGCGCGCGCGGGTGGACTCGGGACGGACCGTCGACGATCTCAGCGGTGCCACCCGTGTGCGTGTCGGCATCGTGCGGGCCATCGAGGCGGACGACTTCGCGTCGTGTGGCGGCGACGTGTACGCCCGCGGTCATATTCGCGCGCTGGCGCGCGCTCTCGGACTCGATCCCGAACCTTTGATCGAGCGCTTCGACGCCGACCGAGGGGGGCGTGCGCCGTCGACTCCGGCCACCTTGTTCGAGGCCGAGCGGATCCGACCCGAGAGACGCGGACCGAACTGGACGGCGGCCATGGTCGCGGCGATCGTCGGCTTGGTCGGCTTCGTCGGTTTCACGATCGTCAAGGACGGCGACGACGGGAGCGAGGGGAATCTGGCGGGCGGCGGCACGCCCGCGTCCACCGAGTCCTCCACCCCTCGATCGGAGGAGTCGACGCCGGCGGGCCCGCGCCCGGAACCGACGGACAGCGTGATCGCGGCGGCACCTCTGGACAAGGTGACCGTTCGGGTCGGCGCGGTGGAACGACGCAGCTGGATCTCGGCCAAGGACCACAGCGGCAAGGTGCTCTTCGACGGCCTGCTCGAAGAGGGTGAGATCAAGACCTTCCAGGACGATTCCGAGATCAACCTGGTTCTCGGCGACGCCGGAGCCGTCCAGCTCCATGTGAACGGCAAGAAGATCGAAGGCGATTTCCAGCCCGGAGCGGTGGAGCGATTGACATACACCACGGGTGATCCCCAGGACGGCTAGGGGCGGTGCGGCTCTCCGGGCGTCGCGGACCGGAGGCGGAACCCGACCGCCCGCGCGGTGAGAGGCCGGGCGAGCGGGGCGGCCAACCCCCGTCGACGTGGGTCGTCCGCGGGACGAAGTAGTCTTGAGCCCATGCCTGAACGCCGTACCGTCGCACTGGTCACCCTGGGTTGTGCCCGTAACGAGGTGGACTCCGAAGAGCTCGCGGGTCGTCTGGAGACGGACGGCTGGCAGCTCGTGGGGAGTGCCCAGGACGCCGATGTCGCCGTGGTCAACACCTGCGGATTCGTCGAGGCCGCCAAGAAGGACTCCGTGGACGCCCTTTTGGAGGCCAACGACCTCAAGGGCCACGGCAGAACCCAGGCCGTCGTGGCCGTGGGCTGCATGGCCGAGCGATACGGCAAGGAACTCGCCGAAGCCCTGCCGGAGGCCGACGGCGTGCTCGGCTTCGACGACTACGCGGACATCTCCGACCGGCTGCGGACCATTCTCGGCGGCGGAGTTCACGCCGCGCACACCCCTCGCGACCGGCGCAAGCTGTTGCCGATCAGCCCTGCGGAGAGGCAGCACGCGGGTTCGTCCGTGGGCCTCCCCGGACATGGGACGACCGTTCCCGAGGATCTTCCCGAGGGCGTCGCGCCGATCTCCGGACCCCGGGCTCCGCTCCGTCGGCGACTGGACGGTTCTCCCGTGGCGTCGGTGAAACTGGCCTCCGGGTGCGATCGGCGGTGCTCGTTCTGCGCCATTCCCTCCTTCCGCGGATCGTTCATCTCCCGGCGCCCCTCGGACGTGCTGGGGGAGACGCGGTGGCTCGCGGAGCAGGGAGTCAAGGAGGTCATGTTGGTCTCCGAGAACAACACCTCCTACGGCAAGGACCTCGGCGACATCCGGCTCTTGGAGACCCTGCTTCCCGAGTTGGCCGCGGTCGACGGAATCGAACGAATTCGCGTCAGCTATCTCCAGCCGGCCGAGATGCGTCCGGGGCTCGTCGAGGTGCTGACCTCCACCCCCAAGGTCGCCCCCTATTTTGATCTGTCCTTCCAGCACAGCGCGCCGGGTGTGCTGCGGGCCATGCGTCGCTTCGGGGACACCGAGCGCTTCCTGGAGTTGCTGGAGACCGTGCGAGCCAAGGCACCCGAGGCCGGCGTGCGCTCCAATTTCATCGTGGGGTTCCCTGGCGAGTCGGAGACCGATCTCGCGGAACTGGAACGTTTCCTGAGCCGGGCCAGGCTGGACGCCATCGGTGTCTTCGGGTACTCCGACGAGGAGGGGACGGAGGCGGCGGGCTACCGGGACAAGCTCCCCGCCGAGGTCGTCGCCGACCGGTTGGCTCGCGTGTCCCGGCTCGCGGAAGAACTCGTCGGCCAGCGGGCCGAGGAGCGTGTGGGATCGACCGTCAGCGTCCTGGTCGAGTCCGTCGAAGGCCCCGACGGTGTGCTCGGTCGAGCGGCGCACCAGGCGCCGGAGACGGACGGCCAAGTGCTCCTCACGAGCAGCGAGGGCCTGAGTGCCGGTCTTATGGTCGACGCGAGGGTGGTGAGTACGGAGGGCGTCGACCTCGTGGCGGAGCCGCTGCGTGGGCCGCTCCCGCGGATCGAGGAGGCGGGCAGATGACCGGAATCCCGGCGTCCGCGGGGGGTGGCTCCCCGGCGCGGAACGTCGCCCCCCGTGCCGCGACCAGTGCCGAGGCGGCGGCTCGTCGCGCGGGCGGTGGACCGGCCTCGCCCGCTTCACCCGAGACCGGCACGCCGGGCGAGTCCCGCGCGCGGCGAGGGGCGGAGACAGGGAGGAACGACGATCGCACGGGCGGTCGGCGTCGGTGGTCGGCGAGGGACCCGGCTGCCGAGGCCGGCGGCGACACGGGCGGACCCTCGGACGGTTCCCGACCGCCACGGAGCGCCAAGATCACTGCCGCCGCGGTGAACCAGACGAGCGTGTGGAACATCGCCAACCTGCTGACGATGCTCAGGCTCATGCTGGTCCCCGCCTTCGTGGCGCTGATGCTCGCCGAGGGTGGGTACGATCCGGCCTGGCGCGCCTTCGCCTGGGCCGCGTTCGCGGTGGCGATGATCACCGATCTCTTCGATGGCCACCTCGCGCGCGCCTACGACCTGGTCACGGATTTCGGAAAGATCGCCGACCCCATCGCCGACAAGGCGATCATGGGTGCGGCGTTGGTCTGCCTCTCCTTCCTGGACGAGTTGCCGTGGTGGGTGACGGGAGTGATCCTCGGTCGGGAGCTGGGCGTCACTCTGTTGCGCTTCGTCGTCATCAGATACGGCGTGATCCCGGCGAGCCGGGGCGGAAAGCTGAAGACGCTCACCCAGGGAGTGGCGGTCGGCATGTACGTCCTGGCGCTGACCGGCCCATTGGCCACACTTCGGTTCTGGGTGATGGCGGTGGCGGTCGTCCTCACCGTCGCCACGGGACTGGACTACGTGAAACAGGCCATTGTGCTGCGGGGGCGGGGAATCGCCGAGTCCCGGGCGGTCGAAGGGCGCGCCGAAACGTGAGCTGTCCGGCCTCCGACGTGGTTCGACTACTCAAGGTGACGCGGCGGACGCTCGCCATCGCGGAGTCGCTGACCGGTGGCCTGGTGGCGGCGGAGATCACCTCGGTGCCCGGTGCCTCCGAGGTGTTCCGAGGCTCCGTCACCGCCTACGCCACCGAGCTCAAGCACCGTCTGCTGGGCGTGGACGCCACGCTTCTGGCCGAGCGGGGAGCAGTGGACGCGCAGGTGGCGGTCGAGATGGCGGCGGGTGTGCGGGCCCTGCTCGGCGCCGACTGGGGTCTGGCGACGACCGGTGTGGCCGGCCCCGAGCCACAGGACGGCATGTCCGTGGGCACGGTCTTCATCGCCGTGACCGGACCGGCGACGGCCGTTTCGGCCGCCGCGGCCGGCGGAAAAGTGCGGGCACTGCGGTTGAACGGCGAGCGCGCGGACATTCGTAAGGAGAGTGTACGGAGCGTACTCGGCCTGCTCCTGCGAGAACTCTCGGGCGAACGTCCCGGGAACAGGCGGGCGCAGGATACGGAACAACACGGGGGGTTTTGATGTTTGCAGCCCTGAGTGAACACGACATCGCTCCCCGCACGGCCGCGACGCTAGGCGGTACGGTGGGGCGTGGAGGATGCGGTTACGCGGTCCGAGGAGGGAGCCACCGATGATTCTGCTCCGTCGCCTGTTGGGTGACGTGCTGCGTCGGCAGCGCCAGCGCCAGGGCCGTACTCTGCGTGAAGTCTCCTCGTCCGCTCGAGTTTCACTCGGCTACCTCTCCGAGGTGGAGCGGGGCCAGAAGGAGGCGTCCTCCGAGCTGCTCTCCGCGATCTGCGACGCGCTGGATGTCCGCATGTCCGAGCTGATGCGGGAAGTGAGTGACGAGCTCGCTCTCGCCGAGTTGGCGAGGTCTGCCGCCGCCACCCCGAGCGAGACCGTGCCCACGCCTGTCCGGCCGATGTTGGGCTCCGTTTCCGTCGCCGGGGTGCCGCCGGAGCGGGTGACGATCAAGGCGCCTGCCGAAGCCGTGGACGTCGTGGCCGCCTGAGTGTGTCCCGCGGAGGCTTCGACGACGGCTCCACGCCGCCAAATCGTGGGCGAGGCCACCGATCCCCGAAGGGCCAGTGGCGCTGGGTGACACCGCGTGCGCCGTCCGTTTGCCTGACTCCCAGTCCACGGCCATGGTGGGAGGAGCAGACGGGGGCGATTCGACGGAGGCACGGATGTACGTCGTGAAGAGCCCGCTGTCCGACGCGAACCTTCGGGTGGTGTCCGAGGCCCTCCAAGGGGCACTGGTGGACCTGGTCGACCTCGCTCTGGTCGCCAAGCAGATCCACTGGAACGTGGTGGGGCCTCGGTTCCGCACGGTTCACCTGCAACTGGACGAGGTCGTGGCCACCGCACGTGCCTACTCCGACGCGGTGGCCGAACGCGCCGCCGCGCTGGGTGTGCCGCCGGACGGCCGGGCGGCGACCGTCGCCGTCGGGAGTGGGATCGGGGTGACTCCGGAGGGCTGGATCGAGGACGGCACCGCCGTGGGCGCGGTCGTCGAAGCCCTTGGTGCGGTGATCACCCGGATGCGGGGGCGGATCACCGCGACAGGAGACCCGGACCCAGTGACACAGGACATTTTCGTGCAGGTCACCGCCGCGCTCGAAAAGCATCACTGGATGTTCCAGGCCGAGAACGGTTGAGCAGGCCGGAGGGGGTCCACGCTTGTAACCTGGGAAGTCGCCCGTATCTACGTGGGTCGCCACGTCTCGTGGTGGGACGACGTCGGTCGGAGAATCCCTGGCGATCGAGACCCCACCGGAACGATTCCGGAACGCCCGACCACCTGCCGACTGACTGAGACATCCCCTCACGACCGCCCGGAATCCGACGCCGACACCCCCGGCCGACCCTCACGATCGCAGCCACCCCGGCACCGGTACACCGTCGCCCCCGCACCCGACGCAGCATGAATCACATGCCGCTCCGCCTCCCCCTCCACCACCCGACCGCATCGCGCACACCGGACCCTCACCGCATACCGTCCCGCACGACCCGGTACAGACCCACCAGCAGCCCACACCTGCCGCCCCCAGCACACTCCGCGCACCCGGCAGGGTGGTCCAGGAGCGCCCGATGGGCCTTGACGGGCACACAGGCGGGGCAGGAACGCGGCCACCAGCGCAGGCCGCCCGTGACCCGCTCGCCGAGATTCACCGCCGTGGCGATGGTCAACTCGGCCTGGCACCACACGCACGAGGTGCCGGGGCGCTGAGCGTCGGCGATACCGTCAGGGTCGGGCAGGGGCAGGGTGCGCAGGATGCTGGGTGGATGCTGGGTGTCGGGGGTGGCGGACATGCTCGGGGCCTCCACGGGCTCGGTGATCTGACTCACGCCGCGCCCCCACGCACCGGGCAGGGGCAGGAATCCTGCCCACCCCTCACACCCCCAGCTTCACCGCCAGTTCCGACGCCCGACGCCGCCGCTCCGGCCGCCGCGCCTCCGTCTCCTCCAACACGATCCGCCGCGCGTACCCGTTGTACCGAATCGTCTCCGGCGCCGCCTCGTGCGCCTTGTCGAGCGTCGCGAGAGCCGTATCCGGCTGCCCATCGAGCTGGTACGCACGAGCCTCCTCGATGCGATGCCGAGCCCGCCGAGGCCGCGACCGGATCACCGACCTGTCCGTGCGGGTCGCCTGCCTCACGGACTCGCCCCCCTGATGCAGCTCGACCGCCACCGTCACCGCGTGCGCGCCCATGATGGCGCGACCGAAACTCGTCACCGGATGGAAATAGCCCGCCGGCAGCTTCCTCGCCACCTCGTCCGCCTTGTCCCACCAGCCCCACGCCGAGCCCGTCTCACCACGGCGGGCCGCCGTGTACCCGGCCTCGAACCGTAACGCCCCCGCCACAGCGAGCACATCGTCGCCAGCGTCGGGCAGCAGCGGCTCGAGGTAGCGCAGGGCACCCAGCGTGACCGCGTCCGCCGCCCCGAAGTGCGCCGGCCCGCTGTCCCGGTGAGCCTGCGCGCTCAGCCACGCCGCCACCCCGATGGCATGAGGATCCTCCGACTCCTGAGCACACACCATGCCCCGCTCGGCGACCTGCCACAGCAGCGCACTGTCGGGCTGATAGGCCACGAAGAACTGACTGAGGGAGTACACCTCCGACAGCAGGGCCTGCGCGGCGCGCCGCTCGGCGCCGGTGTCGGCCTGGCGGACGGCGAGCTGGGCGTCACGGATCAGGTCCGGCAACAACGCGCCGACGACCTCGCGGTGGTTCGGCGCCTCGTGCCGGGCCTCCCACGCCCCGTCCAGGCGGTGCCGCAGGTGCATGGCGGGCGGAGCCTCCCGGTCGTGGCCGGCCGGGAAGACATCCACGGCGGCCTTGACCGCCGCCAGCCTCGGATGCCCAGGCCCGATGAACAGCTCCGCGGCCATCGTCTGATCGCCCGTGAGGTCGGCGAGGTCCCGGACACGCAGCAGTTCGGCGATACGCAGGATCATGGGGAGCCTCGGTGGCTGGATCACGCCCGACTCCACCTGCTTCACCCAGGATGGCGACCGGTCCAGGAGACCGGCCAGGACGGTCCGGGTACCTCGACGCTGGCGGTGGATCTGCATCCGCAGACCGAATGCGAGCGGAGTGGTGTACGGGTCGGGGGTGGCATCAGACGGCACGGTCTCGCCCCTACTCTGATCAGCTCTTCACTGACCAGAGTAGGGGGCGGGGCTTAGTCGGATTGGTCGGGTCGTGCTCGACGTCTGGTGCTTCCGGCCTCGCAGTCACGTACGGACGGCGACACAGGGCCCGGAGAGGCGAACAGCCCGACCAGAACCATCGGGGGTTGGCCTGGTCGGGCTGTTCCGTCGGGAATGGTCACTCGGCCCACGGGAGCGGGATCTTGTCCTCGCTGCCGGGCATCATCGCCTTGCCGCCGACGACCATGGCGACCAGTGCCTCCGCCGGGCCGCCCACGGCCTTCAGCTGTCGCACCGCCCCGGCGGGCACGATGATGGCCTGACCGGCCTTGGCCTGACCGGTCTTGCCCTCCACCTCGACCTCGAACTCGCCCGACAGGGGCATCCACACCTGTTCGCGGTCGATGATGTGTACCGGCGTGACCGAGTCCGCTCCCAGCTCCACCCGCCACGTGCTGACCTCGGCGCTCCCCTGACTGGGGGCCGCCAGGCCGAACATCGAACCGGCGGGGGTCTTGGTCGTCCGCTGCTCGCTCTCGCTGACCACGTTCATGGCGTCTCTCATATAAAGTAACTTTACTTGCTGCGAGTAAAGCCACTTTACATCGATGTGTCAAGATGAACCGATGGAGACCCACGACCCACTCGAGCGAACCGAGCTCACCTTCTTGCTCGGGATGGCCTTCCAGCTGGTCCTCTCCGAGTTCGTGAGCCGCCTTGACGCCGCGGGCTATGCCGACCTGCGCCCTATGCACGGCCTGGTCTTCCAGGTGCTGCACGGTTCCGGCGCGACCAGCAGTGAGCTGGCTGAGGAACTCGGGGTCACCAAGCAGGCTGCTGGCCAGATCATCGACGACCTGGAGAAGCGGGGCTACGTGGAACGCCAGCCACATCCCGCTGGAGGTCGGCGCAAGCTCGTCGTTCTGACCGACAAGGCTCTGAGGCACCTCGCCGTGGCCGGGCGGATCCTGCACGAGCTGGAGACACAACTGGCCAAACAGCTCCACGAGGTCGGTCGACAGGTCCCGCGGGCTGAACTCGCAGCCATCATCCGCACTTTGGCTGGCGACTCGATCCCGCCGTTGCGCCCCGTCTGGTGAAGCAGCACGGTGGCGCGGTGACCAGGCGCGGCCACGGCGACCGCAGCAGGTGAAGCGGGACGACTATGCATCGAGCGCTTCCTGCTTCCAGAAGCGAGCGATCCCCCTTTCAGGGCGATCTCATGCGTCCAGCGTGATGGGCCCGTCCGGGATCCATCCCCCGACGTAGCCAGCCATCAGCTTGAAATTTAACCTTTGTTAGCTTTCATCCTGTTTCGTTCGGTGATGCTCTCGGGGCGTCTGGTCGTTTTGCCCACGTCATGGACTCTGTTGCGCATTTTGCTGCGGGGTGCTCGTCGGGTCGGGGATGATCGTTCCGTTGGGTCCTGCCGGGTTGTTGCGGGGCCCGGGGAGGACGGTGCTCGGTGTCGATGCGGCCGCAGGGGTTACCAGAGGTTCCGGAGTTGACGGCGGCGGTGGCCGCGGTGGTGTTCCCGGACGGCTCGCTGGCGATGCGGGTTCGGGAGGAGTTGGCGGGGGTGTTCGCGGACGAGCCGTTCGCGGAGGCGTTCGGTGCGCGCGGGCCGGCGGGATTGTCGCCGGGGATGCTGGCGCTGGTCACGGTGTTGCAGTTCGCGGAGAACCTGACCGACCGGCAGGCCGCGGAGGCGGTGCGTGAGCGCCTGTCGTGGAAGTACGCGCTGGGACTGGAGTTGACCGACACCGGTTTCGACTTCACGGTGCTGGCGAGGTTCCGGGCTCGGCTGGTCGAGCACGGCATGGAGCGCTTGGTCTTCGACCGGCTGCTGGAGCACTGCCGCGGCAAGGGCCTGGTCGGCGCGGGCGGGAAACAGCGCACGGACTCCACGCACGTGATCAGTGCGGTGCGGGACCTGAACCGTCTGGAGCTGGCCGGGAGAGCGTGCGCGCGGTGCTGGAGGCGCTGGCCGGTGCGGCGCCGTCCTGGCTGGCGGGCCGGTTCGGGGCTGAGCGGGTCGCCGAGTGGGAGCTGCGGTATGCGGCCCGCGTGGATTCCTGGCGGCTGCCGTCGTCGAAGACCAGGCGGGACCGGCTCGCCGAGGTCTACGGGCAGGACGCGCTCGTGCTGCTGCGCGCCGTGCGCGAGCCGGATGCCCCCGCTTGGCTGCGCGAAGTGGAGCCGGTGGAGTTGCTGCGGCGGATCTTCGTGCAGACCTACCACGTCACCTGCAACGCCCGGGGACGGGAGGTGGTCAGGAAGCGGGAGGCCGACAGTGACGGCGTCCCGCCCGGACAACTGCGGCTCGCCTCGCCCTACGACGCGGATGCCCGCTGGTCGGCGAAGGGAGACGAGCTGTTCTGGTGCGGCTACAAGGTCCACCTCACCGAGACCTGCGACAACGACAACGGCACTGACGGTGCGGGCGGCACTGACGGAACCGCTCCCGCCGCGGCCGGCGCCCCGCACCTGATCACGGACGTGGCCACCACCGCCTCGACCGCGCCGGACGTGACTGCCACCGCCGCCATCCAGCACCGCCTGGCCGAACGCCAGGTCAAGCCGGGCGAGCACTACCTCGACTCCGGCTACCCCTCCGCCGACCTCGTCACCGACGCGGCCCGCGACGGCATCACCATGATCACCCCGCTCCTCGGCGACCACTCCCGCCAGGCACGGGAGGCCGAGGGCTTCGACAAGGCCGCGTTCCGGATCGACTGGAACACCCGCCAGGTGACCTGCCCCGAGGGCAGCACCAGCACCGGCTGGTATCCCGTGCAACAGCACGGCCGCGACGCCATCGTGATCGCCTTCGCCGGCGGTGACTGCCGCCCCTGCCCCTCCCGCGAGCGGTGCACCGCTGCCGTCCGCGGCAATCGCATGCTCACCCTGCGGCCCCGCGAGGTCCACGAGCACGTCACCGCCGCCCGCGCCGAGCAGAAGAGCGACACCTGGCAGGCCAAGTACGCCCTGCGTGCAGGTGTCGAGGGCACCATCAACCAGGCCCTCGACGTCACCGGGATGCGCCGGGCCCGCTACCGCGGCCTGCCCAAGGTCACCCTCCAACACGCCTTCTCCGCCACCGCGATCAACATCATCCGGCTCGACGCCCACTGGGCCAGCCGCCAGCCCCACCGCACCAGACGATCCTGGACAAGCCGCCTGTCCCGCCTCGTCTACCAACTCGCCGCGTAGCACCAGCCAAAATGCGCAACAGAGTCGTCATGACGGGTGGCCGGGTGTCGGTTCTTCGAGCCAACTGGTCTCCCTGGTCCTGGCGTTGATGGTTTCGGCGCGCGGGCCGGGCAGTGCAGGTGCGGGCGGAGGTTGCGAAACCCCCGGCGGACGCGGGCCGGGGTGAGCCGGGACGGCGCGACTGGCTTCTCCCAGGGGCGGCGGAGGTCGGCGGCGGCCTCGCGCAGGAGCCGGAGCTGAGTGTGGGCGGCGATCACGATCCAGGTCCAGCGGTCTGCGGCCTGGGGAGTCCGTAGTTTCGGGCGGGTCCAGCCGAGTGTCTGTTTGATCATCCGGAAGGTGTGTTCCAGGTCGAAGCGGCGAAGGAACACCTGCCATCGCAGGTCAACGTCCGCGCCGGTCATGCCGGTCTTCGAGGACCACAGCCAGACCGGGAGGGGGTCCTGGCCGCCGGGCAGGTGGTCGACGGAGAGACGGATCTGGGTGCCCTCGATGACGGGGAGTTCGCCGGTGTGGTCGATCCAGGCGGAGCGGGTGGTCAGCTTGGGGTGGAGGCGGTCCCAGGCCATGGCCGTCGCGGTGCCGTAGCGGTCGGTGACCTGCACCGTCTCC
This sequence comes from Streptomyces sp. HSG2, assembly GCF_016598575.1. Lineage (NCBI taxonomy): Bacteria > Bacillati > Actinomycetota > Actinomycetes > Kitasatosporales > Streptomycetaceae > Streptomyces > Streptomyces sp. HSG2. Next base: position 1,082,345 of record NZ_CP066801.1, on the reverse strand, counting down.
GCGTCGGGCTCGCCCCGGGTCTCGGGCTTGGCGAAGCGGAACTCCTTGCCGTGCTTCGGCGGCCTCCCGCCCTGGGGATAGGTCTGGGCGTACTCCTTGAGGGACGGGGTCGGGCGGCGCATCACCCGGTCCGTGCGCATCCGCCGGCGTCGGCCTTGAACTCGGGCGAGTAGACCCTCATCACCATAAATGACTCCTTCTGGCCGGTCCCCTGCGGGGCCGGATCGAAGGTGTCCACCTACAGGGGGGGAAGCGCCGTCACCGAGACTTCGAACCAGGCCTGGCCCGCACTTCGACAGCCCCGGGCCCGCGACCTGTGCTCAACCGCCGGCGTTCTTGCCCATGACGATGGCTCCCCACATCGCACCGGTCAGGGCCGCGGCCGCGACCAGGCTTGCCGCCAGCGCCCACAGGACCGCCTGGCCGGACTCGACGTTCAATTCACCTTGGTTTGCTTCGTCGAGTGTCCCCAGACCTTCGGTCAGAGCCTCGACTTTCTCTTCAAGCCTGTACATCTCTCGATTCCAATCTCGGTCGGAGTCTGTGCAAACTGCGTTCCCTGTGTGACCGTTGCTGTTGACTGTGGAGAGCTCGTGGACGTGCGTCCCCTTGGGCAGGCGGAAACCTGCGAACTCGAAACCCTCAAGTGCATGCCGCGTAGTACGCTATGGCGCCGGACCACGTCACCGCTATGATGGTCCAAGCTATGCTGGCAGGGGTCGCCGCTATAGCGAACTGCTCGGCCCCTACCTCGCCCTTGTCGTCCTCTCTCAATTGAGTGAACCTAGGGTCACTGAGGTCGATGTCGGTGAAATCCATCTCCGCCTCCCAATGTCGGGTTTGCGTGTTTCGTTCGTGGCATAACCATAGGAGAGTTCTGGCGGCGGGTCGTCCCCCGTGTGGACTTCTCGACAGGGTGACCTCGCTTCCGCTGACGGCGGGAAGCGAGGTCACCCGGCGAGTGCCCCGACCACTCTGACGCGGGCGTCCGCTGTGCCGCGGCACGGTGCGGCGGCCGGCCCACGCTCGCCGCGTACCCGAGGCCGTTCTGGACTGCGACGGTCACGAAATCGCTTCCTCCGCCCGCGCGGAGACATCGACCGACCCGCGCCATCTCGAATCGTGTCCCCTCTACACCGCAGGCGACCTCGGTGGACGGTTGGCGCCCATGCCGGTGTTCTGGTGCCCGCTGGGGCACGGAGCGGCGTCCTGGACGCCCTTGGCTCTTGGTCAACGGCTCGGTGGGTGCTGTGCGCGAGTGCCGACGATGAACGAGGCGGACACCAGGGCCAGTAGGCCCGCGGACACTCCGAGGGCGAGCTGGCTGCCCTGGATGAAGTCGCCCTCGGCGGCGGCCACGGCGGCATCGCGGACGTGGGTCGGAAGGCGGTGCGTCGGCCCGGGGCCGAGGGCGATTCCCGATGCGATGGCATGTGGGTTCGCCGCCCCGATGATCTCTTCGACAGCCGAGCCTCTGAGAGACGAGTCGGGGATCGTGTCGCGCAGGGCACCGTCGAGGGTCGTTCCCAGCCAGACGGCCAGGGTGGTCCCCACCACTGCGTAGCCGAGAGTGGAGCCGACCGCTCGCTGGGTGTTCATGATTCCGGCCGCCATCCCGGCGCGGTGCGGGGGCACGGCCGTCATGGCGAACGAGGCGATGGAGGTCAACAGGCAGGCGGACCCCAATCCGGCCAGGAGAAGACCTGCCAGTACCACTGCCGGGGCCGTGGACATGCCGACGGCGACGATGAGGAGACCGGCGAACAGTGCTACTTGCCCGGACAGCACGAGCGGCCGGTTCCCGAAGCGGCTCACGAGACGCCCGACGAACGGGGAGCCCAGCACGATGCCCCCGACGAACGGCAGGGTGAAGAGTCCTGCCTGAATCGGAGGATAGGCGCGAATGTTACGGAAGTATTGGGTGATGATGAGCAGCAGGCCATAGGTGCAGAAGAACTGAACCAGAATTGTCGCCATGGACAGTGAGTAGACGCGGTCCCGGAAAAGGCTCACGTCCAGCATCGGGCTGTCCCTGGTGTTCTCGTGCCTCGCGAAGAGAGCGAAGCTGAAAGCGCTCAAGGCGAACAGGGAGATGATCGTCGGAGAGCTCCACCCTGCTTTCTGTCCCTGGATGAGGGCGTAGGTCAGCGAGCCGATGGCGAGCGCGAACAAGATCTGTCCCCACCAGTCCAGACTCTGGATTCCACGTTCTCGGGACTCCGCCAGGTAGTGGGGCGACAAGAAGAGGAGCACTGCGACGACCGGAATGCTCAGCAGGAAGACGCTGCGCCATCCGAGGAACTCGACGAGAACTCCGCCGAGGGGTGGGCCGACGGCTGTCCCCAGACTGGCGATCCCGGTCCAGATCCCGATGGCTCTGGCCCGCTCGCCCGGACTTCGAAAGGCGTTGCTGACCAAGGCCAGCGATGTGACGATGACCCCCGCCGCAGCGATGCCCTGGAGTCCGCGGGCCGCCATCATCATGGCCAGAGTCGTGGCAAGTCCCGCGCTCAGGAAGCCCACGCCGAGAAGGAGAAGGGACGCCATGAAGACGCGCTTGCGTCCGAATCGGTCGGCGAGAGCGGCTGCGAACATGGTGAAGGCGGCGAGTCCGAGGCTGTAGATACTGGCCAACCACTGCAGGCCGGATTCGCCCGCGCTGAACTCTCTTTGAATATTGGGCAGTGCGGTGTTCAGCATCAGCACGTCCAGGTAGACCGTCAACATGCCGAAAGCGGTGACGATCAGAGTGGCGCGTTCTCTCTTGGTCCAGCGAGAGGCGCGCGGAGTATTTCTGACCCGGATCATGCTCGAAGAGTACAGTACGAGGTGCTCGCCCGGACGTGAACTCCTGATATTATTGGCGCATTTGGCTTGCGCTCGATTGTGTGAATCGGAGTGCGGCGCGCTCTGTATGGGGACATTCGGAGAGTCCGCGTTCCTTCGGTCCGGTCGACCGGTATCCGCGCTCACACGTGTCGCCGATTCCCGTCGTCGACGGCGAAGCGCGGGGTGGATCGCCGTGCTTGTCGAGCAGTCCCCTCGTGACGACCTGTCGGCGGTCACGCTAGGTGGCCCTTCGTCTCGTGGGTCGATCCCCGAGGCTGGGCTCGGCGTCGTCGCGCGACATCCGGTACGTCGTGGCCCGGCAGGTCGGACCCGAAGCGGGGCAGGCGGGGGGCGCGTGTGACCTGGCGATCGCCCCCCGTCTCGGGGGCGGCGGCAGACTCTCTGGATGCGGCACGTCCCGGGCCGCGAGACACTGCCGACCAGGAGGAGGCTTCCGTCAGGAACGGAGGGACTCCGGAGTGGGTTCGTCGAGAGGTCTCCGCGTCAGGTGAGGTGAGCTCAAGTGGATCACCATTGGATGCTCCGAGCCGAGAACGGCTGACGCCGCCCGACCCGTCCGTTCCCGAACGGGGCATGTCGCTCCGCGCGGGGCGATGGCAGTGGGGCACGAGCGGCGCCCTGAGCCGGGGGATTCTGGTCGGGGCCGGTGCGCTGTGCTGGTGGTCGGCGTTCCGGCTGGTACTGGTACCCGAGGCCGGAGCGCTGGAGGGCGTCGTGTTGGCGACGGGGTGGGGGCTGAGTCTGTTGCCCGTGCACTGCACTCCCTCCGAACGAAGTCGCCGGTGACACGTGGCGACATCGCCCCGATCTTGGTTGGGACATGCTGCCTCCCTCTCACCGCTTGACTCCCGGGCCGGCGCTCACCGGAGGAGAACGTGGTCCACCCCTCCGACCGGATGGTGGTGAGGGTGCCCGCGTCGGCAACGCAGGGCCTCATCGATCCGGCGACGAGGGCACCGGACCCCACTGACAACGAGGGCACCAGTACGTCGGACGCGCCAGTGAGCCGTCGCCTCGCACGGAGAACCGAATCGGTGTGCCACACCGCAGGCACGGGAGACGGGAGCGGCCATAGACGAACAGGTCGGGCGAGCGGAGACCCGTGGTGTTCCGGACCGGACGCTCGCGGTTGGCTCGCAGGAGTCGCCGGGCGAGATCGGGCAGCGTCGTCGCCCGATCTGCGGGGAGGTCCCCGACGGGGAGCCAGGGGGTGACGCCCAGGAGGAAGCACAGCTCGCTCTTGTAGACGTTGCCCAGGCCGGAGAGATTCCTCTGGTCCAGGAGCGCCTCACCGATCGGACGGGTCGGGTCCGCCGACAGGTTGCGGCGCGCCGAGTCGCCGTCCCAGTCGTCACCCAACGGATCAGGGCCCAGGTGCCCGACGAAGCGGTGTTCCTCCGAGGTGGGGAGCAGGTCGAGTGTCTGAAGGCGGTATCCGACGGCGCAGCGATCGGCGGTGCCCAGAACCACGCGGATCTGGTGCACCGGCCCCCCGGTCCACCGAGCGCCGGGGGCGAAGACCTTCCAGGCACCCTCCATTCGGAGGTGTGTGTGCAGGGTCAGGCCGCCGGTGAACCGAGTGAGGAGATGCTTGCCCCGTGGAACGACCTCGAGGACCGTGCGTCCGGTCAAGTCCGCGGTGGCGTAGCGCGGCACCCGGAAATCGCTCCGCGTGACCACCCTGCCCGCGAGAGCATCGTGCAATGTCCGCGTCGCCCGCCAGACCGAGTCTCCCTCAGGCATGCGTCCCAGGGTGACACCGTCCGGCTCGTCAGACCGTCACCGCAGACCTCCGGCGCGCGGAGAGAGAACCAAGCACACACCGTGCACGCACGGTCGTCTCGCCCCAGGGGCGAGGAACCGGGGCCGCTGGCCCCGGTGGACGCGATCGAGGGAACCCCTCCTGGGGGCTGGGCGGATGTCAAGCCCGGATACGCAGCCCGCGAGGGGTGGCGGCGAAGCCCGCGGATTCCAACCAAGGGCTGAAGGGCGAGGTCAGAGCACTGCTTCCGTTCACCCGTTCGATGGTGAGCGTGCCGATCGATCCGGAGCGCGCCGCCGCGGCGAGTGCCTCGGCCGCCGGTCGTAGACGGGGGTCGTCCATGGGGAGGACCTCGGGGTCCGCGGGCCACGCGAGCAGTGTCTTTCCGCCCCGCTCCAGGTAGAGGGCGAGCTCGCCGTCGATCAGGACCACCAGCGAACCCGCCTTGCGACCGGGCTTGTGTCCGGCGGAGCCGACAGGCTCGGGCCAGGCGAGTGCGGCGCCATAGGCGTTCGCCGGGTCCGCCGCGGCCAGCACGACGGCCGCCGGTGCCCCGCGTCGCGGGGGACCGGCTCCGTACCCGGGACCGTGTGGGTGATCGGGCGGCGCGGGCGAACGGCCATCCTGGGCCTGGGCGTCGTTTCCACCGGCGAAGCCGATGTCGAGGGCCGGGTACGCAGTCCCCGGGCTTGACGAGCGGTCGGCGTCGGGGCGGCCTGACGGGACCAGTCGACGCGCGTCGCCATGCTCCGCGCCACCGGCAGGGGGCGACGTCGGTACCCCCCGACCGTGTTCACGCGCGTTGGCGACGGCCCGCAGCCGGTCCACGGCGCCTTCCGTGGCGAACTGGGCGGCCCCCAGTCCTTCCACCACGTAGCCTCGTCGGGCCTGCCCGGTCTCCTCGAAGGCGGACAGGACCCGATAGGCCGCGGGGAATCCGCCTTCCACCCCCTCGGCGGCGACGGCCCCCCGCGTCACGACTCCGTGCCGGTCGAGGAGGACCCGGGCCCGCGCGTGGGCGCGGACGGTGGGGTCGGCCTCCCTGCCCGGCAGCAGCGACCAGCGGCCGGCGACGCTCGGTGGTCCGCCCCTGGAAGCGGGCCGGGAACCGCCCGCCGGAGTGCCGTAGCGGCCTCGGGGAGTGCGGCGCCTGGCCCGGTGGGCGGTGGACCCGGCGGTCCGGCCGGAGTCCAGGAAGGTGCGCAACGGTGCCAGGGTGTCGTTGGTGAGCCATCCGGACCAGACCAGGTCCCACACGGCCTCCGCCAGCTGTCGGTCGGTGGCCTGCGGATGGGCGATGGCCACCTGTTCGGCGATTTGTCGGAAGAACAGTCCGTAACCGCCCGAGAGTGACTCCAGGACGGCTTGGTGGAGCGCGGTCGTCTCCGAGGGCCCGGGCGGCGGGAGGAGCAGGGGCGCCGCGTCCGCCAGGAACAGGGAGAGCCAGCCGTCCTTGCCCGTCAGTGCCCCGTTGCCGCACCACACCACCTCTCCGGCCGCGGTCAGCTCGTCGAGCATCGCCGGCGTGTAGTCGCCCACTCGGGCGGGCAGGACCAGACGCTCCAGAGCGGAGGCCGGCACCGCCGCGCCCTGGAGTTGTTCGACGGCGCGCACCAGCCCGTCGACGCCCCGGAGCGTGTGGCCGCCTCCGATGTGCTGCCACTGCGGCAGGAAACGGGCGAGCGAAGCCGGTGGCACGGGCTCGAGTTCCTGGCGCAACGCCGCCAGGGACCGTCGTCGGAGCCGACGCAGCACCTCCGCGTCGCACCACTCCTGCCCGACGCCGACCGGGTGGAACTCGCCCCGGACGACGCGACCGGTCGCGGACAGCCGCCGCAACGCGCCGTCCGTGACCGCCACGCCCAGACCGAAGCGGGCCGCCGCGGTCGCCGAGGTGAAGGGGCCGCGGCGTCTGGCATAGCGAGAGAGGAGGTCGCCCAAGGGGTCCGGCACCGGTTCGGTGAAAGCCTCGGGCACGCCGACCGGCAGTGCCGTGCCGAGGGCGTCCCGCAGCCGTCCGGCGTCCTCGATCACCGCGGAGTGCTCGACGCCGGCGACGCGCACCCTGATCGTGCGGCGCGCTCGGGCCAGCTCCCGCACCCAGTCCAGGCGGGCGCCCCGGTCGAGGAGTTCGGCGTCCGACAGCGGCCCGAGCACTCGGAGGGCGTCGGCGACACCCTCCACGTCCTTGATCCGCCGCTCCTCGGTCAGCCACTGCAACTCGCTCTCCAGCGCGCTCAGTACCTCGGCGTCGAGCAGTTCGCGCAGCTCGGCCCGACCGAGCAACTCGGCCAGCAGGCCGGAGTCCAGGGAGAGGGCCGCGGCCCTGCGCTCTGCCAGGGGCGAGTCTCCCTCGTAGAGGAACTGGGCCACATAGCCGAAGAGCAGGGACCGGGCGAACGGGGAGGGTTCGGTGGTGGTGACCTCCACCAGGCGCACCCGGCGGGTCTCGAGATCGCCCATCAGCTCGACCAGCCCGGGGACGTCGAAGACGTCCTGGAGACATTCGCGCACGGCTTCCAGGACGATCGGGAAGGAGCCGTAGTCGCTCGCGACCTCCAGCAACTGGGAGGCGCGCTGCCGCTGTTGCCAGAGCGGCGTCCGTTTGCCAGGCGTGCGCCTGGGCAGGAGCAAGGCCCGCGCGGCGCACTCGCGGAAGCGGGAGGCGAACAGCGCCGAACCGCCGACCTGATCGGTGACGATCCGCTCGACTTCCGTCCGGTCGAAGACCACCTCGGCCGCCCCGATCGGGGCTTCCCCGCTCTCGTGCGCGCCGCTCGCGGCCGTGCCGTCGCGGACCGGATCGGCGTCGAGGAGATCCATGCCCGCGAGGTCGGCGTCCGGCAGGCGCAGCACGATGCCGTCGTCCGCGTGCATCACCTGCGCGTCGATACCGTGCCGCTCGGAGAGCCGGGCGCCCAGGGCCAGCGCCCAGGGCGCGTGGACCTGAGCGCCGAAGGGGGAGTGGACCACCACGCGCCAGTCTCCCAGCTCGTCCCGGAAACGCTCCACGACGATGGTGCGGTCGTCGGGTACGTGTCCGCACGCCCGGCGTTGCTCGTCGAGGTAGGCGAGGACGTTGCCCGCGGCCCAGGCGTCGAGCCCTGCCGCCAGGAGTCGCACCCGCGCGTCCTCCTCCGTCAGGGCGCCCACCTCTCGCAGGAAGGCTCCCAGGGCGCGGCCCAACTCCAGCGGGCGGCCGAGCTGGTCGCCCTTCCAGAACGGCAGCCTGCCAGGCACGCCCGGCGCGGGGGAGACCAGGACCCGGTCGCGCGTGATGTCCTCGATGCGCCAAGAGGTGGTGCCGAGGGTGAAGACGTCCCCGGCCCGGGACTCGTAGACCATCTCCTCGTCGAGCTCGCCGACCCTGCCGCCGCCCTTCCTGGGGTCGGCGCCGGCGAGGAACACGCCGAAGAGCCCTCGGTCTGGGATCGTCCCGCCGGAGGTGACGGCGAGTCGCTGGGCACCCGGCCTCCCTGCCACGGTGCCGGCGACACGATCCCAGACCACGCGTGGGCGCAGCTCCGCGAAGGCGTCGGAGGGGTAGCGTCCGGCGAGCATGTCGAGGACGGCCGTGAAGGCCGACTCCGGAAGGGAAGCGAAGGGGGCGGCACGTCGGACGGTGGCGAGCAGCTCGTCCACGTGCCAGGTGTCCATGGCGGTCATCGCGACGATCTGCTGGGCCAGGACGTCGAGCGGGTTGGCGGGCACTCGCAGCGCTTCGATCGCGCCTTCGCGCATGCGCTCGGTCACCACGGCGGCCTGGACGAGGTCGCCCCGGTACTTGGGGAACACCACCCCCGCCGAGACCGCACCCACCTGGTGGCCGGCCCGACCGACGCGTTGCAGTCCGGATGCGACGGAGGGCGGGGACTCCACCTGTACCACGAGGTCCACGGCGCCCATGTCGATACCCAGCTCGAGGCTGGAGGTGGCGACCACCGCGGGCAGTCGTCCCGCTTTCAGGTCCTCCTCCACCTGGGCCCGCTGTTCCTTGGAGACGGAGCCGTGGTGGGCGCGGGCGAGGACCGGGGGAGCGCCCCGCGACGAGCCCGAGCCGCCCATCAGCTCCGCCGGTGCGTGGTGTGCCTCGGTGGGCTCGCCGCCGGCGCGTTCGAAGGCGATCTCGTTCAGGCGGTTGCACAGGCGCTCGGCGAGACGACGTGAGTTGGCGAACACGATCGTGGAGCGGTGCGACCGCACGAGTTCGGTGATCCGCTCCTCGACGTGGGGCCAGATCGACGGTCGATCGCCCTCTCCGTTCTCCCCGGGGCCGCCGGCGACCAGCTCGCCCAGGTCCTCCACCGGCACGACGACGGAGAGGTCGAACTCCTTGCCCGAGGGCGGCTGGACGATCTCGACCTTGCGGCGGGGCGAGAGGAACCTGGCCACCTCGTCCACCGGACGAACGGTGGCGGAGAGCCCGATACGGCGGGCCGGCGCGGACAACAGCGTGTCGAGCCGCTCCAGCGAGAGTGCGAGGTGAGCGCCGCGCTTGGTGCCGGCGAGGGCGTGCACCTCGTCGAGAATCACGGTCTCCACACCGGTCAGCGCCTCGCGCGTGGCCGAGGTGAGCATGAGGAACAGGGACTCCGGTGTGGTGATCAGAACATCCGGGGGACGGATGGCCAGCGCCCGTCGCTCCGCGGCCGGGGTATCCCCCGATCGGATGCCCACCCTGACGTCCGGCTCGGGGAGGCCGAGGCGCGCCGCCTCATGACGGATTCCGATCAGCGGGCTGCGGAGGTTGCGTTCGACGTCCACCGCGAGCGCCTTCAGGGGGGAGACGTACAACACTCGGCAGCGCTTCAGGGGGTCCGCGGGCGGCGCCGCGGACGTCAACCCGTCGAGAGCGGCGAGGAACGCGGCGAGGGTCTTGCCGGATCCGGTGGGCGCGACCACCAGCACGTCGGAGCGGTCGGCGATGGCCCGCCAGGCGCCTTCCTGAGCCGGAGTGGGCGCGGGAAAGGCCGCACGGAACCACGCGCGGGTGGCGGGGGAGAAGCCGTCCAGGGCGGGCGTTGTCGAGCTGGCCATGCGTCCATCGTGCACCTCGCCACCGACAGTCGGGCGGGACCGTGTCCGGCGCGGGTGAGGCGTGGCCCGGCGCGCCGAGGGGTTCGCCGAGTGCCCGGGGCGTTGGCCATCCGTCGTGGCCGCGGTGGGCGTGGGCGTGGGCGTGGGGCGGCCCCCGAGGCGGGATACTGGGCCCATGCGGTTGACGCTCTTTTGGCAGCGGATGGCGGACCACTTCGGTCCCGGGTACGCGGACACCTTCGCGCGCGATCACGTCATGTCCGAACTGGGCGGACTGACGGTGCACGAGGCGCTGCGCGAGGGGTGGGACGCCAAGGAGGTCTGGCGGGTGGTCTGCGCTGTCATGGACGTGCCGCGGGCCCTGCGCTGACGGGGCGGAGCCCGTGGGGGACGGCGTCGGCGCGCGCCCGGGGGTGGGCGACACTTGGTCCGTGGCATCCACAGAGGAGACCGGGCAGGCAGCCCCCCAGACACCCCCGTCCGCCCCGACCTCGTCGGGCGGGCCGCCCCCTCCCGACCCGGCGGGCAGGCCCGGACGCATGCCGCCCTGGTTGCCGCGGGCAATGCTCCTCGCTCTCGCGCTGTATGCGGCGTTCCAGTTCGGAAGTTGGGCGTTCCACCAGCTCACGGCTTTGCTGATCGACATTCTGATCGCCTTCTTCCTGGCCCTCGCCATCGAGCCCGCGGTCAGTTGGATGGCCGGGCGGGGGGTGCGGCGGGGGGCGGCGACCTTCCTGGTCTTCCTGACGACCGCGGCGGCGGCGGCGGGCTTCGTCACCCTGCTGGGGTCGATGCTCGCGGGGCAGATCGTCAAGATGGTCGACGACTTCCCCCAGTACCTGGACTCCGTGATCGAGGCGATCAACACCCACTTCGCGACGGAACTGAGGCGGGTGGACATCCAGGAGGGACTCCTGCGGTCGGACTGGCTGCGCGACTACGTACAGAACAGCGCCACCGGTGTGCTGGACGTCTCCGCGCAGGTCCTCGGTGGCCTGTTCCAGCTACTGACGGTGATGTTGTTCTCGTTCTACTTCGCGGCGGACGGTCCCCGGTTGCGTCGCGCGCTCTGTTCGGTGCTGCCGCCGTCGCGGCAGGCCGAGGTGCTGCGGGCCTGGGAGATCGCCGTGGACAAGACCGGCGGCTATCTGTATTCGCGTGGACTGATGGCGTTGGTGTCCGGAATCGCCCATTACATCCTGCTGGAGGTGTTGGGTGTTCCGTACGCTCCGGCCCTCGCGGTCTGGGTGGGGTTGGTCTCGCAGTTCATTCCGACCATCGGTACGTATCTCGCCGGAGCCCTGCCGTTGCTGATCGCGTTCACGGTGGACCCCTGGTACGCGTTGTGGGTGCTGGGTTTCGTGGTGGTCTACCAGCAGTTCGAGAACTACGTGTTGCAGCCCAAGCTGACCGCGCGGACCGTGGATGTCCATCCCGCGGTCGCCTTCGGCTCGGTCGTGGCGGGGACCGCGCTTCTCGGTGCCGTCGGGGCCCTGATCGCGATCCCCGCCGTGGCCACCCTGCAGGCCTTTCTCGGCGCCTACGTACGCCGCTACGACGTGGCGGAGGATCCGCGCGTGAGTGGACGCCGAGGACACGTCCCGCGGCCTGTGGTGCCCGACGGGGGCGCGGGTGGCGCGCGGGAGACGGTGGAGGGTGCCGTGGGGGAGGTCGGCTGAGCGGTCGCGGCCTCGCGGGGCTTCGAGGGTGTCCGGGCCCGCCCCGAGGTGTGCTCGGGTGTCTCCGGCGTACGCTCGGAGGTGCGTGGTGGCGCGCTTGACATGAAAATCGAACATCCATTCTCATGGGGGTTCGACGGCGCCGTCGGTGCGGAGGGGGTGACCTCTTCGGGAGCGGCGGGGTCGGCGCCGCGGTGGAGTTGTCCACAGATCGCTCGGCGTCGGGGCGCGTTGTCGGTGCCAGGCGCTAGCGTCTCCGGCGTGAAGCGATCGACTCAAGCAAACCGGGTGGAACCCATGGCGGGAAGCGACCGCGAGAAGGCGTTGGATGCCGCGCTCGCACAAATCGAACGACAATTCGGAAAAGGCGCGGTCATGCGCATGGGGGAGCGGTCGAAGGAGCCGATCGAGGTCATCTCGACGGGGTCGACCGCGCTCGACGTGGCTCTCGGCGTGGGGGGCCTGCCCCGGGGCCGTGTCGTCGAGATCTACGGCCCCGAGTCCTCGGGCAAGACGACTCTCACACTCCATGCGGTGGCGAACGCGCAGAAGGCCGGTGGACAGGTCGCCTTCGTCGACGCCGAGCACGCTCTCGACCCCGAGTACGCGAAGAAGCTGGGCGTCGACATCGACAACCTGATCCTGTCCCAGCCCGACAACGGAGAGCAGGCGCTGGAGATCACGGACATGCTCGTCCGCTCCGGTGCCCTGGACCTCATCGTCATCGACTCGGTCGCCGCCCTCGTGCCCCGCGCCGAGATCGAGGGTGAGATGGGCGACAGTCATGTCGGTCTGCAGGCCCGGCTGATGAGTCAGGCCCTGCGCAAGATCACCAGCGCGCTCAACCAGTCCAAGACCACGGCGATCTTCATCAACCAGCTGCGCGAGAAGATCGGCGTGATGTTCGGCTCGCCGGAGACCACCACCGGAGGCCGTGCCCTGAAGTTCTACGCGTCGGTGCGCATCGACATCCGTCGCATCGAGACGCTCAAGGACGGCACGGAGGCGGTGGGCAACCGCACCCGGTGCAAGGTCGTCAAGAACAAGGTCGCGCCCCCCTTCAAACAGGCGGAGTTCGACATTCTCTACGGCCAGGGCATCAGTCGCGAGGGCGGCCTGATCGACATGGGGGTCGAGCACGGTTTCGTCCGCAAGGCCGGTGCCTGGTACACGTACGAGGGCGATCAGCTGGGTCAGGGCAAGGAGAACGCGCGGAACTTCCTCAAGGACAACCCGGACCTCGCGGACGAGATCGAGAGGAAGATCAAGGACAAGCTGGGCGTCGGCACCCACCCCGCCGAAGCCACCGGCGAGGGCGGGGCGGATTCCCCGGCATCGGGGACGGCGACCGTACCCGCCCCCGCCTCGACCAAGGGGGCGAAGTCCAAGACCGCAGCGGCCAAGGGCTGATCCGTGACACGACGCACCGAGTGGCCGGTCGACGTCGACCGGACCACCGTGAGCGGCTCACGGTCCTCGGGCACCCCGGCCGGCGGCGAGGACCGAGACGGCGTCGGCCGAAGCGTGTCCCCCACGACCGGCCCGGATCGCATCCCTCCCGAGGGTCCCCCGGCCCGGGGGCCCGATCGGCCCCGACACGGAAGTTCGGCGCGAGGGGGCGGACGGGACCGACTCCTACCTCCGGCCCGGGGCGCCGGAATCACCGCCACGTCGGGTGCCGGGCAGGACGGGTCGCACCCTGACCCGGCCGAGCGGGCACGGGCGGTCTGCCTGCGCCTGATCACCGGGGCGCCCCGGACCCGAGGGCAGCTTGCCGAGGAGCTGCGCCGGCGACGCGTGCCCGACGACGTCGCCGAGGAGGTGCTCGACCGGTTCGAGCAGGTCGGCCTGATCGACGACGTGGCTTTCGCGCACGCATGGGTGGAATCCCGACACCACGGTCGGGGGTTGGCGAGTCGGGCCCTCGCCCGAGAACTGCGGACCAAGGGCGTGGCCCCCGACCTTGTCGACGCCGCCGTCTCCCGGATCGACTCCGATCAGGAGGAGGCGACCGCACGCGAACTCGTCGGCAGGAAGCTGCGAGCGACACGCGGGCTCGAACGGGACAAGCGGCTGCGCCGCCTCGCGGGCGTGCTGGCCCGCAAGGGTTACCCCGAGGGCCTCGCCCTCCGCGTGGTGCGACAGGCCCTGCGAGAGGAGGGGGAGGAGGTGGACCCTCCCGACGAAGCGGTCTGACACCTCCGGTCGTGGAGGAGACCCCGGCGTCGATCCCGGGTAGACGCACACCCTGTGCGCCCTCGACGCGGACGGCCACAGCCGCAGGTCGGCCGAGGCCTTGTCGGGGAGGGTGAGCCGCCCAACCGGCGCTGATCCGCGGAATGCCCCGGTCTGACGATCGAGGGCGAATCACGACTCCGTCTCGCTCCGATCTCGGGCGTGGGCACGGTTCCTAGGTCCCTCGGCGCCAACGGCCGGCTCACCGCACTCGGTCCGGCCGCTTCGGCCACGTCACGCCGTCCTCGACCGCCGGGAGGGGTCCGGCCGCGACTCCGGTTGTGGCCGTTCAGCACGCACCGACGGCGGTCGTCGCCGCCTCCGAGCCCCCGAGCGCGGCCTCCGCGGCGCCGTACAGGTCCGCGGGCCGAACCCCGCCGAAGGCGGTCACCAGGTACCCGTCGGGACGCACCAACAGCACGGTATGGGGCGCCGCGCCCGGGTAGCCGTCGGCGACCAGCAGCTCCGCGCGGTAGGGCAGCGCCGTCACGGCGGCGGCCAGCCGTGGCATGACGCCGGCACCCACCCAGTGCCGTCGATCCCACACGCTGGTGCCCGGTGCGACGAGCACGACCAGCAGTGCCCCCCGCCCGAGGCGTTCGCGCAACCGGACACGGTCGCCGTCCTCGGCCGTGACCTCGACGTCCTCGGCGGTCTCGCCCGGGCGGGTGTCCACGCGGGCGCCTCCTTCCAGCCTCCGCGGCGCCAAGGGTGAATCCGCGTAGCTCACCGGCGCACCGAGCGCGCCTCGGCCCAGGCGGCCGTCGAGGAGGAGGGCGTCACGGGAGGTGCCGGGAACTCGAAGCCGCAACCCTCCTCCGCCTCTGAGCAGGGGCAGGACCTGGTCCGCCGCACGAAGCCGCGCCGCTACGGCGGCCCGCCGCTCCTCCTGGTAGCTGTCGAGGAGCGCCTCACGCGGGCCGTCGTGCCAGCAGGCGGCCAGCTTCCAGGCCAGGTTGTCCGCGTCGCGCAGGCCCTCGTCGAGCCCGTGCGTGCCGAGCGCGCCGAGGAGGTGGGCGGCGTCACCGGCGAGGAAGACACGGCCGTCCCGCCAGCGGCGGGCGAGGCGGTGGTGCACCACGTGCACGCCGGTGTCGAGGAGTTCGTAGCAGGGGCTCTTCCCGGCGCCCCAGCCGGTCAGTGCCTCTCGTACTCGGTGCACCATGAACTCTGGTGTGACCAGGTCCCTTCCGGGTGGGAGGAGCCAGTCCAGTCGCCACACGCCCTCGGACAGCGGACACGCGGTGATCTCGGAGACGGACGGACCCGAGGTAGGCCACGGGGGGTTTCGGTGCATGACCGCCAGGCCCGCCCATGGCAGATCGGTACGCAGCGCAGCCACGGCGTGGCGCTCCACCGCCGTGCGACCCGGGAACCGAATGTCCAGGAGTTTGCGGACGGTCGAACGGGGGCCGTCGCACCCGACGAGGAAGGCACCCCGCCACCTGTCGTCCGCCGTGCCGCGGGTGCGCGCGGTGACGCCGGAGCCGTCCCGCTCGACGCCGTCCAGGCGCGCGTTCACCACCACACGGACGAGCGGTTCGCGGGTCAGTGCCGATCGCAGGGCGTCCGTGAGCAGGTGCTGGCCGACGTGCAGGGGGCGGGGACCGGGCTCGAAGTGCTCCTCGCGCACGACCCGACCTCGCCGCATGGCCCGCCATCCCACCCAGTCGGTACCGGCGTCCGCGAGCGGCAGGCCGGTCAGGCGCTCCATCAGGGACACGGTGTCGGCACGGAGGACGACCGTGCGGGCGGTCCGCGGTTCGTCCCTTCCCGAGCCCTCGTCCAAGAGGAGGCAGGGGACCTCTTGACGGGCGAGTGCCAGGGCCAGAGTCAGCCCCACTGGTCCCGCCCCGGTGACGATCACGGGGTCCACGTCGCCGCGCCTCCCGACCGTGATGGCGTCCGGGCGGACACGGGGGTACACGAAGGCGGGGCGGGGTCCACGATCACAGAACGTATGCAACCCATTGCCACCGCACGCGTCAAGTGACGGAGGCGGCGGCGCCCACGCCACCGCCTCCGTCACTTGAAGAGAGGGAACGACCGGCCGTCAGTCGCCGGTGGTGGCACCGGGGAGCGCGCCGGCGGACTTCGCGGCGCCGCCGCTCGACTTCTTCCCCTGTCGCAGCCGCCGCTCCAGCGCCCCGGCGAGCGTCGTGAGCGCGAAGTTCAGAGCGATGAAGATCACCGCTACCACGGTGAAGCTGGCGATGGTATTGGCGCCGTAGTAGCCGCTCATCGTACTGGCCGACGAGAGCAGCTCGGAGAAGGTGAGGACGGCGCCGCCGAGGGCGGTGTCCTTCACGATCACCACCATCTGGCTCACGATGGCGGGCAGCATCGCGGTGACCGCCTGGGGCAGCAGGACCAGACGCATGGTCTGGTTCTTGCGCAGGCCGATGGCCAGGGCGGCCTCGGACTGCCCCTTGGGAAGGGACTGGATTCCGGCACGGACGATCTCGGCGAGCACCGAGGCGTTGTACAGGACGAGGCCCGTGACGACCGCGTACAGCGGCCGGACCTCGGAGCTCACATCGGTGTACTGCGCGTACAGCGCCAGACCGAAGATCATCAACACCAGGACGGGGATGGCCCGGAAGAACTCCACGACGATTCCGGCCGGGACTCGCACCCAGGTGTGGTCCGACAGCCGGGCGATGCCCAGGGCGGCGCCCAGCGGCAGCGCGATGATCATCGCCAGGGCGGCGGCGGTCAGGGTGTTCTGCAGACCCGGCCAGATGTATGTCGTCCACGGCTCGGTGCTGGTGAAGAACATCTCCCACTTCACCCAGTCGAGCTGGCCCTTTTCCGCGAGTGCGGTGATCACCCACCACAGCGACGCCGCGAGGGCGACCACGAAGGCGGCCGTGAGGACGATGTTGCGGCGCTTGGCCCGAGGGCCCTGTGCGTCGTACAGGACGGAGCTCATCGCTTCACCGCCACCTTCTTGCCCACCCAGCCCAGGATCAGGCCGGTCGGCAGCGTCAGAACCAGGAAACCGAAGGCGATGACCGCGGAGATCAGCAGCAGCTGGGCCTCGTTCTCGATCATCTTCTTCATCAGCAGGGCGGCCTCGGCGACACCGATGGCCGCCGCCACCGTGGTGTTCTTGGTGAGCGCGATCAACACGTTCGCCATGGGGCCGACCGAGGACCGGAACGCCTGCGGAAGAACGACCAGGCCCAGTACCTGCGTGAACCTCAGGCCGATGGCGCGGGCCGCCTCTGCCTGGCCGACCGGCACCGTGTTGATGCCGGAGCGCAGCGCCTCGCACACGAAGGCCGAGGTGTAGAGGATCAGGCCGAGAACGGCCAGCCGGAAGTTGATCGTTCCGAAGTCCTCCGCCCCGAGGCTGATGCCCAGGGACTGGTTCAGGCCCAGCGACGTGAACAGGATGATCACTGTCAGTGGGATGTTCCGCACGATGTTCACGTACGCGGTCCCGAAACCGCGCATCAGGGGAACCGGGCCGACGCGCATGGCGGCCAGCAGAGTGCCCCAGACCAGGGAGCCGACGGCGGAGAGCACAGTGAGCTGCACCGTCGTCCAGAAGGCCCCCAGCAGGTCGTAACCCTCAAGAAAGTCGAACACGATCTCCCGCGCTTCCGCGTGTAGGGATGTCCGTCCGGGTGCGCCGCCCCTCGTCGACGGGGGCGCACCCGGTCAGACGTTGCCTCAGCTCTTGACGTCGCCGATCGCGGGCGCGGGCTCGTTGTCGTAGTCGGCCGGACCGAAGTTGTCCTCCACGGCCTTGTCCCACGAGCCGTCCGCGACCATCGCCTCCAGCGCCTCGTCGATCTTCTCCTTGAGGTCGCTGCCCTTCTTGACGCCGATGCCGTAGTTCTCGTTGGTCATGTCGAAGCCCGCGAGCTTGAACTTGCCGGCGAACTGGTCCTGCGCCGCGTAGCCGGCCAGGATCGAGTCGTCCGTGGTCAGAGCGTCGATGGCGCCGTTCTCCAGGCCGCCGAGGCAGGCCGAGTACGTCGGGTACTCCTGCAGGTTGGCTTCGAGGCCCAGCTTGTCGTTGACGTTCTGGGCCGAGGTCGAGCCGACCACCGAGCAGAGGTTCTTGCCCTTGAGGTCCTCGGGCTTCTCGATGGAGTCGTCGTCGGCGCTGATCAGCACGTCCTGGTGGGCGAGCAGGTACGGGCCGGCGAAGTCGACCTTCTCCGCGCGCTCCGGAGTGATCGAGTAGGTGGCGGCGATGAAGTCGACGTCGCCGCGCTGCAGCATCGTCTCGCGGTCGGCGCTCTTCGACTCCTTCCAGGAGATCTGGTCCTCGCTGTATCCGAGCTTCTCGGCGACGTAGGTGGCGACGTCCACGTCGAAGCCGGCGAAGCCCTGCGGGGTCTTCTGGCCGAGGCCCGGCTGGTCGAACTTGATGCCGATGGTGATCTTCTCGTCGTCGCCGCCGGAGGACCCGTCGCTGTCGTCGCCGGAACCGCAAGCGGTGGCGGCGAGGGCGAGCGCGAGGACGGTGGCCGAGGCCGCGGTGACTCTGCGGAGCTTCATGGTGAACATCCTTTGGCTGTGATCGGGCGATCGGACGGCACCGTCCGTCTCGGACGGACGGTGCCGTCGCGCGGTCGGGCCGCCTGGACAGGGGGCCTGGCGCGCCGGCTCGGGAGTCCGGTGCGTACAGGCCGAAATCGACGGCGGGCCTACGGGACCGGCGGGCCGTCGAGCGTGGTGCCGACCGTCCTGGGTCGGCCTCGTGAAGTCAGTGGTGCAGGATCTTCGACAGGAAGTCCTTGGCGCGGTCGCTGCGCGGATTGCTGAAGAACTGCTCGGGGGTCGCCTCCTCGACGACCTTGCCGTCCGCCATGAACACCACCCGGTTGGCGGCGGAGCGGGCGAAGCCCATCTCGTGTGTGACGACGATCATCGTCATGCCGTCCCGGGCGAGCTGCTGCATGACCTCCAGCACCTCGTTGATCATCTCGGGGTCGAGGGCCGAGGTCGGCTCGTCGAAGAGCATGACCTTCGGGTCCATGGCGAGCGCCCGCGCGATGGCGACGCGCTGCTGCTGGCCGCCCGAGAGCTGGGCGGGATACTTGTCCGCCTGCGCCCCCACGCCGACCCGGTCGAGCAGCTGTCGTGCCTTCTCCTCGGCGGCCTTGCGATCCGCCTTGCGGACCTTGACCTGGCCGAGGATCACGTTGTCGAGCACCGTCTTGTGCGCGAAGAGATTGAAGGACTGGAAGACCATACCGACATCGGCTCGCAGTCGAGCCAGCTCCCTGCCCTCCTGGGGCAGCGGCTTGTCGTCGATGGTGATCGTCCCGGAATCGATCGTCTCCAGCCGGTTGATGGTACGGCACAGCGTGGACTTGCCGGACCCGGAGGGTCCGATGACCACGACGACTTCGCCGCGGGCGATCGTCAGATCGACGTCTTGGAGAACGTGCAACGCGCCGAAGTGCTTGTTGACGCTCTTCAGGACGACCAGATCGCCGGTCTTGGCCACGTCTTCCTTGGCCACCGATACTTCGGTCATCGATTCTGGGCTCCGTCCTCCTCGGTTTCGGTGGACAGTAGTGAGAGGTGTCGAGCGGCGTCATCACATCTGAGGGGAATCTGAGCATCACGATCCGGTAGCAAACGGACACCCGTCGTAGCACTTGTGAGCTGGGCGTATATCGGCCGGGTAACTTCGGGGGTCCACAACCGGAACCCCCTTGACTCGATCCCCGTCCTTCGGCGTGACTGCTTGGGACGGGTGTGCGAACAGGGACGCGCGCGTGACGCCCGTGTCGGGCCGCGCCCGCGCGAGGAGGTGCGTACGGCCGACGAGATCGAAGGAGGGCCGGATGAGACTGCTGCTCGTCGAGGACGACAACCATGTGGCGGCGGCGCTGTCCGCGGTCCTGACCCGGCACGGCTTCGCCGTGACCCACGCGCGCAGCGGCGAGGAGGCGCTACAGGCCCTGGTCCCCGAGGGCAGTGGTTTCGGGGTGGTCCTGCTTGATCTAGGTCTGCCCGACCAGGACGGGTTCGAGGTGTGCGGCAAGATCCGCAAGCTCACCGCGACTCCGGTGATCATGGTGACCGCCCGTTCCGACGTGCGGTCCCGGATCCACGGCCTCAACCTCGGCGCCGACGACTACGTGGTCAAGCCCTACGACACCGGAGAACTCCTCGCTCGCATCCACGCCGTCAGTCGTCGGAACGCCCCCGACGAGCCCGTCTCCACCGTCGAGACCGATCTCCGGCTCGGTCCGATCCACATCGATCTGCCGACCCGCACCGTCCGTGCGGGAGGAGCGGTCGTCCCGCTGACACGCAAGGAGTTCGATCTGCTGGCTCTGCTCGCCCAACGCCCCGGAGTCGTCTTCCGCAGGGAGCAGATCATCAGCGAGGTGTGGCAGACCAGCTGGGAGGGGACGGGGCGCACGCTGGAGGTGCACGTGGCCTCTCTGCGCTCCAAGCTCCGACTGCCGGCGCTGATCGAGACGGTGCGCGGCGTTGGTTACCGACTCGTCGCGCCCGGTCCCACCGAACGGTAGTCGGCACGGTGCGTACGAGACTGCTGCCGTTGCTCGTCGTCCTGATGGCGGCCGTGCTGCTCGCCCTCGGGATTCCCCTCGGCATCAGCTTCGCCCGGGCCGAGCAACAGAAAGTCGTCGTCGACCGCATCGACGACACGGCTCGCTTCGCCGCGCTCGCGCAGTTCGTCACCGACGCCGACGACACCGACGGTTCCTCCGCCACCGGCACCGAGCGGTTGCGGACGCTCCAGAGCGAGCTGGACAGCTACTACGACGTCTACGGAATCCGCGCCGGTGTCTTCTACCGCAACGACATACCCATGGCCAACGCCCCGACCAGCTGGTTCCTCCCGAAGGAAGGAGACGTGCGCGCCGCCTTCGAGGAGGCTCTGCTCAGCAGGCGAAGCCACGACCCTTCGCAGGTGTGGCCCGGGCAGACCGGGCGGCTGGTCGTCGCCTCACCGGTCATCCGGGACGGGGACGTCGTGGCCGTCGTGGTCACCGATTCCCCCACCGACGCCATGCGCGCACGGATCCTGCGGGGCTGGCTCCTGATCGGGGCGGGGGAGTCCGCGGCGATGTTGCTGGCGGTCGTGGCGGCGTGGCGGTTGACGGGCTGGGTCATGCGCCCCGTCGGAGTCCTGGACGCCACGACCCACGACATCGCGACCGGTCGCCTGAAGTCGCGCGTCGCGCCGACCGGGGGGCCACCGGAACTTCGCCGCCTGGCCAAGTCGTTCAACGAGATGGCCGACCACGTGGAGGACGTGCTGGAGCAGCAGCGCGCCTTCGTCGCCGACGCCTCGCACCAACTGCGCAACCCGCTCGCCGCCCTGCTCTTGCGAATCGAGCTTCTCGCGCTGGAACTGCCGGAGGGCAACGAGGAGATCGCGTCGGTGCAGGCGGAGGGCAGACGCCTGGCCCGCGTACTGGACGACCTGCTCGACCTGGCACTGGCGGAGCACGCGACGCCCAGCCTCGCGGTCACCGACATCGGCGCTCTCGTCGCGGAGAGGGTAGCCGCCTGGGCGCCGACCGCCGAGGCCAAGGGGGTGCGACTGGCGGCGGAGTGTCCGCCGACCACCGCTTGGACCGATCCGGTCGCCCTGTCCAGCGCCTTGGACACCGTCATCGACAACGCCGTCAAGTTCACTCCGGAGGGAGAGGGCGACGAGGGGGTGCGCGTGGAGGTCGCCTCACGCGGCGACGAGGCGACCGTGGTGGTCACGGACCTCGGGCCCGGACTGCCCGACGACGAACTCGCCCGTGTCGGCGACCGGTTCTGGCGCAGCGGAAGACACCAGAACGTCAAGGGGTCCGGACTCGGCCTCTCCATCTGCCGTGCACTGCTCGCCGGTGTCGGCGGCGGCATCGCGTTCGACCATCACGAACCGCACGGACTGAAGGTGACCGTGACGGTACCCAGGAGCCGGCCACCCGAGTCCTGACGTGGGGCACCCGGCACGGTCGGGCACCCAGGGCCCGAGGCGGTGACCCGCTCGACGCCTCCGCCGGAGGGTCACGGCTTGACGGACCGGTAGTAGAGTCGGGCGCCGTCGTGCAGGGTCACCGGATCGGTGTAGATCGCCGTCCGGAGATCGACCAACTGCGCGGAGTGGACGTGTGCGCCTATGCCGTCCCTGCTCTCGATCACCGTGCGAGTGAGCCACTCGGTGAGTCGGGGATCGAGGTCGTCGCGCGTCACCAGCAGGTTCGACACCGCCATCGTGGGCACGGGCGAGCCGTTCTGCACGGTCGGGTAGGCCGATTCCGGCATGTTGGCGGCGCGGTAGTAGCGCGTCGCGCCCCCCTCCGCGTGCAGTTCGGCGACGCGCTCCTCGCCGATGGGAACGAAGCGGAAGGCGGAGGTCTCAGCCGTCTGTCGAAGCCCGTCCGTCGGCACGCCACCCGACCAGAAGAAGGCGTCCAGCTCCTCGCCCAGCCGCCCCGGACCGGTGTCGATGCCGTCGGACCGCGCCGTGATGTCGCGCTCGGGATCGATGCCGGCGGCCGACAGCAGACGCGTGGCGATCAGACGCACCCCGGAGTCCGGCAGACCTATGGCGACCCTCTTGCCACGGAGGTCGGCGAGCGAGTGGATGTCGGAGTCGACCGGCACCACGAGTTGCACGTAGTCGTCGTACAGCCGGGCAACCCCTCGCAATCGGTCCGCCTCCGGAAGATCATCGATCTTGTAGGTCTCCACCGCGTCGGCGGCGGCAATGGTGAAGTCCGCCTCGCCCGAGGCGAGCCGCTCGAGGTTCTGCTGGGAGCCCGCGCTGGGCACCAGGCGCACTCGCAGGTCGGGCATGTCCCGGGCCAGCCTGTCGCGGAGCAGCTCCCCGTACTTGTGGTAGACACCGGCCTGCGTGCCGGTACTCACGGTGATCGTCCCTCGGGGCGGATCCTCACCCACCGGCACCAGCCACCACAGGAGGAGACCGAGGGCGATCAGGCCGGCCACCGCGCCGGTGGCGGCCCGACGTCCGGTGATGGAGGGGCGTCGGGGGGACATGGGCGCGATCGTGCCAGACCCGGTTCGATCCGGCCAGGGCCTGGATCACAGCGCTCCGCCGCCGTGGTCGGGCGACAGGGGCCCGGGCGGTGGCGAGAAACCTCGGTCGGGGCGGTCGCGCCGCCCCGACCCGGAGGTCAGTCGCCGACCCTGGCCTCGGCGGCGACCGTCGGCACCGCGCCGGTGACGGGGCCCGGCCCCCCGCCCCCTCCGGTGCCCGACCGAAGCCGTCGCGACAGGCGCATGGCCAAGGGCTCGGTGTAGCGGGCGGTCAACGGACCCACGATGACCAGAATCAGCACGTAGGCCGTGGCCAGCGGCCCCAGCGACGGCTCGATCCCCGCCGAGACGGCCAGGCCCGCGATGACGATCGAGAACTCGCCCCGGGCGACGAGAGCGCCACCCGTCCGCCACCGACCCCGTTCGGAGATCCCCGCTCGGCGGGCCGCCCAGTACCCCGTGGCGATCTTCGTGAGCGCCGTCACGGTGGCCAGCAGAAGTGCCGGAAGCAGCACCGGAGGAATGCTGGCCGGGTCGGTGTGCAAGCCGAAGAAGACGAAGAAGACGGCGGCGAACAGGTCACGCAGCGGGCTCAGCAGGGTGTGCGCGCCCTCGGCGACCTCCCCGGAGAGGGCGATGCCCACCAGGAACGCGCCCACGGCGGCCGACACCTGCAACTGCTGGGCGAGGCCCGCCACGAGGATCGTCACGCCGAGCACCACCAACAGCAGCTTCTCGGGGTCGTCGCTGGACACGAACCGGGAGATGATCCTTCCGTAGCGCACGGCCACGAACAGGACCAGACCTGCCGCGCTCAGCGCCACGGCCAGGGTGATGCTGCCGGTCATCAGCCCCACCCCGGCCACCAGCGCGGTGACGATCGGCAGGTAGACGGCCATCGCCAGATCCTCCAGGACCAGGACACTGAGGATGACCGGCGTCTCGCGGTTGCCGATCCGGCCGAGGTCTCCCAGAACCTTCGCGATCACACCCGACGAGGAGATCCACGTCACCCCGGCCAGGACAACGGCGGCCACCGGGCCCCATCCCAGGAGCAGCGCCACCGCCGCCCCCGGCAACGCGTTGAGCGCGCCGTCGACCAGGCCGGCCGGATAGTGGGCCTTGAGGTTGGTGACGAGATCGCCCGCCGTGTACTCCAGACCGAGCATCAGCAGCAGGAGGATGACGCCGATCTCGGCGCCGATGGCGATGAATTCCTCGCTCGCCCCCAGCGGCAGCAGCCCTCCCTCGCCGAACGCCAGACCGGCGATGAGGTACAGGGGAATGGGCGACAGGCGGAAACGGCCGGCGAACCGACCCAGGAGACCGAGGCCGAGGATGATGGCCCCGAACTCGATGAGCAGCGTCGCTGAGTGCACCGGCTCACTCCCGCCCGAGTATGGCGGCGGCGCTGTCGACGCCCTCGCGGGTGCCGATCACGATGAGTATGTCCCCTCCCACGAGACGGAAGTCGGGGGCGGGCGAGGGGATGGCCTCCGCGCGACGGAGGACCGCGACCACCGAGGCGCCCGTCTCGGTGCGCATTCGGGTGTCGCCCAGGAGTCTGCCGTTCCAATGAGAGGAGGCGGAGATCTCGATACGTTCGGCCACCAACCCCAGCTGGGTGGTCGACAGCAGGCTGGCGCTGTGGTGGTCGGGCTGGAGGGCGTCGGTCACCGCCTCCGCCTCCGCCGCGGTCAGCCGGAGCGAGTAGGCGCACGAGTCGGGGTCGTCCGTGCGGTAGAGGCTCACGGTGCGGGCGCCGTCCCGGTGGGCGACGACCGACAGGTGCCGCTGCTCCCGGGTGACCAGGTTGTACTGCACCCCGATTCCCGGCAGCGGTGTCGCCTTCAGGCGTGGAGCGGACACGTCTCTTCCCCTTGTTCGTCGATCGGTCGTCGGGCCCGCTCGTCGAGAGCCCCTGACCAGGCCATGCTGCCATCCGCCGGCAGGACGGCGGCCAGGCGGCCCCGGCCCGCGCCGGCGCACCCGCGACTCGGCGCTCGGGCCGGACCCGAGACGAGGCGAGCGGCGAAGGGCCCCGCGCGCACCGCCTACCCTTGTGGCATGACCAGCATCGACCGGAACCGGCCCGTGGACGTTGAGCGTACATACGAGGTGCGCACCTACGGGTGCCAGATGAACGTCCACGACTCCGAGCGCCTGGCCGGCCTGCTGGAGGGGGCGGGCTACGTGCGCGCCCCCGAAGGCGCCGACGGCGACGCCGACGTCGTCGTCTTCAACACCTGCGCGGTGCGGGAGAACGCCGACAACAAGCTCTACGGGAACCTGGGGCGCCTCGCCCCCCGAAAGGCCGCCCGCCCCGGCATGCGGATCGCCGTCGGCGGTTGCCTGGCCCAGAAGGACCGCGACACCATCGTCCGACGCGCCCCCTGGGTGGACGTCGTGTTCGGCACCCACAACATCGGGCGGCTGCCGGTGCTCCTGGAGCGCGCCCGCGTGCGGGAGGAGGCACAGGTCGAGATCGCGGACTCGCTGGAGGCTTTTCCCTCCACCCTCCCGACGCGACGCGAGAGCGCCTACGCGGCGTGGGTCTCCATCTCCGTCGGGTGCAACAACACCTGTACCTTCTGCATCGTTCCCGCGCTCCGCGGCAAGGAGAAGGACCGCAGGCCGGGGGACATCCTCGCGGAGGTCGAGGCCCTCGTCGCGGAGGGTGTCAGCGAGATCACCCTGCTCGGCCAGAACGTCAACGCCTACGGTTCCGACATGGGCGACCGCGAGGCGTTCGGCAAACTGCTCCGCGCCTGCGGCGGCGTCGAGGGGCTGGAGCGGGTCCGCTTCACCTCCCCCCACCCGAGGGACTTCACCGACGACGTGATCGAGGCGATGGCCGAGACCCCCAACGTGATGCCCCAACTGCACATGCCGCTGCAGTCCGGCTCGGACGCGGTGCTGAGGGCCATGCGGCGCTCCTACCGTCAGGAGCGGTACCTCGGGATCATCGAGAAGGTCCGGGCCGCCCTCCCCGAGGCCGCGATCACCACGGACATCATCGTCGGTTTCCCGGGCGAGACCGACGAGGACTTCGAGCAGACCATGCGTGTGGTCCGAGAGGCCCGCTTCGCGCAGGCGTTCACTTTCCAGTACTCCAAGCGACCGGGAACCCCGGCCGCGGAGATGGACGGGCAGATCCCCAAGCCGGTCGTCCAAGAACGCTACGAACGTCTCGTGGCACTTCAGGAGGAGATCTCCTGGGAGGAGAACAAGCGGCAGGTCGGCCGCCGGCTCGAACTCATGGTCGCCGAGGGAGAAGGGCGCAAGGACGGCACCACCAGGCGGTTGTCGGGCCGTGCCCCCGACAACCGCCTGGTGCACTTCGCCAAGCCCGAGGCGGAGGTGCGCCCCGGCGACATGGTGACGGTCGAGATCACCTACGCCGCCCCGCACCACCTGCTCGCCGAGGGGCCGGTGCGGGAGGTGCGACGCACACGTGCGGGGGACGCGTGGAGCGCGCGTCACGCCGCCCCGGCCGAGAAGTCGGGCGGAGTGATGCTCGGGGTGCCGACGGTCGGCGTGCCCGATCCGCTTCCCGTTCCCGCCGGGGGTGGTTGCCAGAGTGGGTGAGGCGGCGGTGGTTCCGGGGCGGACGGGTTCTCTTCGCCCCGGCCGGTGACGCGCGACGTCCTCGCGCGGCTACGCTGCCGATCATGCTCGTTGCCGCCGCCCTCTGCCCCTGCCCCCCTCTCCTGGTACCCGAGATCGCCGCGGGCGCCGCACCCGAGCTGGCCTCCGCGCGCGCCGCGTGCGCCGAGGCCGTGGGTGCGCTCGCGGCTTCCCGTCCCGACCGGCTCGTGGTGGTGGGACCCGGCAGGAGTGGGGTCCTTGAGACCTATCCCGCCGGTACCCGAGGGTCGTTCCGCGGCTTCGGTGTGGAACTGGAGGTACGGCTCGGCGAAGGGCCGGAAGCGGGCGGCGGCCGGACCCTGCCCTACGGGCTCGCGGTGGGCGCCTGGCTGTTGGCACGTGTCGACCGGTGCGCGTCCCCGGTCGAGGGGGTGGCCGTGGGCCAGGAGACGCCCGGGGCGCGCTGCCGGGCCGCGGGCCGCGAGCTGAGGGAGAGTTCGGACCGCGTCGCGATGCTGGTGCTGGGCGACGGCAGCGCCTGTCGCACCCTCAAGGCTCCCGGCTACCTCGACGCGCGCGCCGAGCCCTTCGACGCGGATGTGGCCCGAGCCTTGGCCGCCGCCGACACCGGAGCGCTGGGCGCCCTCGACGAGGAACTGGCACGCACGCTGAGGGTGTCCGGACGTGGGCCGTGGCAGGTGCTCGCCGGCGCGGCGGAAGGCGCCTCGCTCGGCGGGGCCCTGCTGTACGAGGGGGCGCCCTATGGAGTGGGGTACCTGGTCGCGTCCTGGTCGTAGGAAGCTTGTCCGACCCGTCTGCCGGCGCCCGGTCCCCGTCCCCGCCGGGCGGGGTTCCGCCCGGCGGGGACGGGGACGTGGGCCACAGGCCCTCCGCGTGGACGCCGGTCACGCGGGCGGGGCCGCGTGAGCCGGATCCCCCTTGGCGCGGGTGGGGGTCGGTCCGTCAGGAGGCGGAGGGTCGATCGTCGGACGCCGGGCCGGTCGAGTCGGCGCCGCCGCGGTCGCCGGTACCCGAGGATTCGTCGCGGCGGGCGAGGCGGTCCATCGCGTCCTTGGCCTTGCCCGTACCGGACTGGATCCGTTCGCTGTACTTGCCCTTGGTGCGCTGGTCGACGCTCTTGGCGACCTTGTCGAGGCCGCGGTCGATCCTGTCCCCGTGCTCGCGCGCGAGACCCGAGACCTTGCCCTTGGCCGGAGTCAGCTTGGCCTTCATGTTGTCAAGGAGACCCATGATGTCCTTCCCTCACGGATGGTCACGAACAGGCGCTCTCGCCGGCTTCTCTGTCGGCGGCGGCTTCGACGGACTGTTGCTTCGGGATCCCGATGCCGTCGGGTTCGGGATCCCGGTGGGACCGTACCCGGTCCGACGGTGCCTCGGTCGGGCCGGGGTCCGGCTCGGCCACGGGGCTCTTGGCCGCCTCGGGGCCCGCCGACACCGCGCTCACGCCCGCGGCCGGTGGCGCCTCGACGTCGGGCGTGCCGGACGGCGAGGAGGCCTCCGTCTCCCTCGACCTGCGAAACAGCCGTGAAAATGCGCCCATGTCCACTCCATACGGTACTCGTGCCGGTCGGATCCCGCGTGTCCCGGAGCGTCCGACGGGCGATCCGGGCGCCGCCGCGATCCGCCTCGGCGGAGGTCTCGCAACGGGCAACGACCTGGTCGGCGGAGCGTAACGTCGCTCGTTCGTGAGGGGGCCGCGAGGTTTGGGAGACTGTGACGGTGAGCAACGCAGCCCCCCGTCCCCGTGTCATCGCCGTAGTCGGCCCCACCGCCTCCGGCAAGTCGGACCTGGGTGTCCTCCTCGCCCGAACGCTCGGGGGCGAGGTCGTCAACGCGGACTCCATGCAGCTCTACCAGGGGATGGACATCGGCACCGCCAAGCTGACTGTTCGGGAACGTGCCGGGGTGCCCCATCATCTCCTCGACGTCTGGGACGTGACCGTCACCGCCTCCGCGGCGGAGTACCAACGCCTGGCCCGTGAGCGCGTCGACGCGCTCCTCGCCGCCGGGCGGTGGCCGATCCTGGTGGGTGGTTCGGGGTTGTACATCCGCGCGGCCGTGGACGACCTCCGCTTCCCGGGGACCGACCCCCAGGTCCGGTCCCGGCTGGAGGAGGAGCTGACCCTTCGTGGGGCGGCGGTGCTGCACGAACGGCTCTCCGCCGTCGACCCCGGGGCCGCGCGTGCCATCCTGCCCGGCAACGGTCGTAGGATCGTGCGCGCGCTCGAGGTGATCGAGATCACCGGTCGCCCCTTCACCGCCACTCTCCCCGGGCCCGACCCCGTGTACGAGACGATCCAGATCGGCATCGACGTGCCCCGCCCGGAACTCGACGAGCGCATCGCGCGGAGGGTGGATCGCATGTGGGAAGCGGGCCTGGTGGAGGAAGTGCGGGCGCTTGAGGCCGTGGGTCTGCGCGACGGGCTCACCGCGGCGCGCGCGCTGGGCTACCGGCAGCTCCTCGACGCGTTCGCCGGGACCTGTTCGCAGGCCGAGGCGCGGGACGCCACGGTACGGGCGACCAAGCGTTTCGCGCGGCGTCAGGACGCGTGGTTCCGGCGAGATTCCCGCGTGCACTGGCTGAGCGGAGCGGAGGCCCACGCCGCGCGGTTGCCGGGGCTCGCTCTGTCCGTGGTGGAGGGACCGGTCACAGCCTGATCACGTCCTGGCATCGGGACGCTCAGGCCGCCTCCCGGGGGCCTGTCGCCGTGCCATCATCGAGCATCGATCGACCGAGCGAGACCCGAGTTGGGAGGGCGTGTGGCGATGGAGGCCGGCCCTCGCGACGCCGCGACGAGCACCGAGCACGTCGCCACCGACGGCGGAGTACCGACACCGGAGGGGACCGGACTGAGCTCCGACGGACCCGAGTCCGACGAGATGTACGAGGGCGGCGAGGTCGACGAGGTCGAGTTGCGCCCGCGAAGGCGGCTGCGGTTCTGGCAGATCGCCCCGACGGTGTCGCTGGCCGCGGTCGGGTCGTTGATGTTCGCCTTCCCGCTCGCCTTCGACTTCGGTGACAGCGGCGCGGTGATCGCGATGCTGGGCCTGTTGATCTGTCTGTGCGCGGCGGGTTGGGGTACCACGGTGGCCGGTCGGGTCGGCTACTCCTGGCCGGGTCTGCCACAGCACGGGTCCGGTCGCCGACCGGACTGGCGGGTCGTGCTTCTCTACACGGTGGTGGTCACGGGCGCGGTCGCCCTGGCGATCTGGAGGGTCGCGCGCCTCCGCGGCTGACGGTGGCCCGTCGTCCCGGGCACCTCCGCGCCGTGAACCCGTACGATCGGGGGATGAGCACACGCACGGGGATTCCCTTTCTCAAGGGGCACGGCACAGAGAACGACTTCGTGATCCTTCCCGACCCTGAGAACGCGTTGGAGCTGCCTCCGGCCGTCGTCGCGGCGCTCTGCGACCGTCGCTCCGGACTGGGGGCCGACGGACTCCTGCACGTGGTCCGCTCGGCGGCCCACCCGGACGCCCGGGAGATGGCGGGCCACGCGGAGTGGTTCATGGACTATCGCAACGCGGACGGCTCGCTCGCCGAAATGTGCGGAAACGGGGTGCGGGTCTTCGCGCACTACCTCCGGCGTGCCGGGCTCGTCACCCAGAACACCCTGAGCATCGCCACCCGCGCCGGGGTCAGGGCGGTGCGGTTCGCCGCCGACGGAGCGGTCACCGTGGGGATGGGCCGCGTGGCGCTTCCCGGCGGAGAGGTCACGGTAAACGTCGACGGCAGGCAGTGGTCGGCGACCCACGTCGACATGGGCAACCCGCACGCCGTGGCCCACGTACTCGACCTCGCTCATGCCGGGGACCTGCGCGCGGCGCCCTCGGTGCGCCCGACGACCACCTACCCCGACGGGGTCAATGTCGAGTTCGTGGTGGACCAAGGGCCCCGACACGTTGCCATGAGGGTCCACGAGCGGGGGTCGGGCGAGACGCGCTCGTGCGGCACCGGTGCCTGCGCGGTCGCGGTTTCCGCGGCCCGCCGGGACGGCGTCGACCCGGCGGTCACGGGCCTCCCGGTGTCGTACACGGTCGATGTTCCCGGAGGTACTCTGATGATCACCGAGCGACCGGACGGCGAGATCGAGATGACCGGCCCGGCCGTCATCGTCGCCGAGGGCGAGATCGATCCCCAAGCGCTGGCGACGGGCCCGCACACCGGAAACGTCCACCGCTGAGGCTTCGCTCGAATGGGTGATCCGTTTCACGCTTGGTGAGAGGCGGTCGGTCGTACGTGATGGGCTCGATAGCATCAAGCACCGGCCCGTCCGGGGGACCGGCACCCGCCTCTGAGCCGTGTCCGCCCCGGGGCGCCCCGTTCGCCGGTCGACGCAGCCGGAGGTGCCCATGAACGCGGAGGCCACGAATCCCGCGGGTTCGCGCCCCGTCGAGCCGGAGTCCGAAGGCGGGGCCGAGGCGCCGTCGCCGCCGGCCGCCCGCAGGAGAGCACGACCCCGGCTGGATCTTCGCCGACTCGGGCGCGCCGCGCTCCTGGGCCCCGGCGGACGGGACCGACTGCCCGCGGCCATCGGCCACGTCGCCGAGGCCCACCGGGCCCACCATCCCGACGCCGATCTCGACGCCTTGCGCCGTGCCTATCTGCTCGCCGAGTCCTCGCACCGAGGTCAGACGCGCAAGAGCGGCGAGCCGTACATCACCCACCCCTTGGCCGTCACCCTGATCCTCGCCGAACTCGGCGCGGAGACGACGACGTTGACCGCCTCACTCCTGCACGACACCGTGGAGGACACCGAGGTCACCCTCGACCAGGTCCGCGACGAGTTCGGCGAGGAGGTGCGTTATCTGGTCGACGGCGTCACCAAACTGGAGAAGGTCGACTACGGCGCCGCCGCCGAGCCGGAGACCTTCCGCAAGATGCTCGTGGCCACCGGCAACGACGTCCGGGTCATGTCGATCAAGCTCGCCGACAGGCTGCACAACATGCGCACCCTGGGGGTGATGCGGCGCGAGAAGCAGGAGCGGATCGCCCGAGTGACCCGGGACGTCCTCATCCCGCTGGCGGAGCGGCTCGGGGTCCAGGCACTCAAGACCGAGTTGGAGGACCTGGTCTTCGCCGTCCTCCATCCCGGGGAACACGCCGAGACGCGCGGCCTGATCGCGGAGAACGCCGCCGCGCCGGCGGACCCGCTCGCCGAGACCGCCGAGGACGTCCGAGCGGTCCTACGGGACGCCGACATCGCCGCCGAGGTGCTGATTCGGCCACGCCATGTCGTGTCCGTGCACCGGGTCGCCCGGAAGCGGGGCCCGCTGCGCGGCGCGGACTTCGGTCGGCTGCTGGTGCTCGTGCAGGAGGACGCGGACTGCTACGCCGTCCTGGGCGAGCTGCACACCTGCCTGACGCCGGTCGTGGCGGAGTTCAAGGACTTCATCGCGGTCCCCAAGTTCAACCTCTATCAATCCCTGCACACCGCCGTTGCCCGGGCGTCCGACGGAGAGGTGGTCGAGGTCCTCATCCGCACACACCAGATGCACAGCGTCGCCGAAGCGGGAGTCGTCGCCCTGGGCAACCCGTACGCCCACCCGACGGAGGAGCAGCAGACGAAGGAAGGCGAGGAAAGGGCGGACCCCACCCGACCCGGCTGGCTCTCGCGGTTGCTGGACTGGCAGCGTGCCGCTCCGGACCCCGACACCTTCTGGTCCACGCTCCGGGAGGACCTCGCGCAGGATCGGGAGATCACGGTGTTCCGGCCGGACGGCGTGACACTGGGCCTGCCGGAGGGGGCGACGTGTGTGGACGCCGCGTACGCGCAGTACGGCGAGGACGCGCACGCCTGCATCGGGGCGCGGGTCAACGGTCGGTTGGCCCCCATGGGCACGGTGCTGCGGGACGGCGACCGGATCGAAGCCCTGATGGGGCAGGACCCGGCCACCGAGCCCTCCCGAGAGTGGCTGGAGCACGCCCGCACCCCCGGCGCGCGGATCGCCATTCAGCGACGCCTCGCCCATTCCGCCGCGCGGACGGAGGAGGAAGGTGCCGCGGAGCCGGAACACGGCGACCGCGGACGCCGCGGCGGCGGGGAACGATCGGCGGCCCGGACTCCCGACACCCGACCCACCCGGGCGAGCGGACCCGACGTTCGCGTCGAGCCACCCGGCCCGCCCGCTCGGCCGGCCGGCTGCTGCACGCCCGTTCCCCCCGACGAGATCACCGGCTTCGCGGTGCGCGGGGGCGTGGTGACCGTGCACCGCGTGGACTGCGCCGTGGTGTCGCGGATGCGTGGCTCGGGGCGTACCGAGGTCACCGTGCGGTGGGGCGACACGGCCGAGTGTCGGGTCACTCTCCTGGCCGAGTCCTTCGTCCGCCCGCATCTTCTCGCCGATCTCACCGAGGCCATGGCCTCGGCCGGCGCCGAGATCGTCTCCGCCACGGTGGAACCCCCCGACCACCAGCGCGTCCGCCATACCTACACCGTCCGACTCGCCGACGCGGCGTTGCTGCCCTCCCTCATGCGGGCCATGCGCGACGTGGCAGGGGTGTACGACGTCAACCGTTCGCAGACCGGATCCTCCGGTCGCCGCTGACGGGGTCGGAACTCACGGCCCGCGCTCCCTCCCGGGCGACCCGTTCGAGTGGGAGCGGCGCGCCTCTCCGCCCCCCGGCCGCGGCGCGCTGGTAGCCGTGGGTCCATGCCCCACACTCCCCACCCCCGCCGCCCGCGTCGGCGCACGGCGGTGGCGCTGCTCGCCGCCGCCGTGTCGGTCTCCTGTCTCGCCGCGTTCGCGGCGCCGCCGACGCCGTTGGGTGTCGGCGACCGGCTCTTCCCCCACCTGGGCAACCCCGGGTACGACGTGATCGCGTACGACCTGTCTTTCACCTACTCCGGGGACAACCGGGCGCCACTGGAGGCGCTGACCAGGATCGACGCCCGGGTGACGACGGACCTGCGGCGGATCAACCTGGACTTCGCGCGGGGGCGGGTCACCTCGGTGCGCGTCGGTGGGGAACCGGCCGCCTTCGTCGGGGCGGGCGAGGATCTCGTGGTCACCCCGAGAAAGGGTGTCACCGCCGGGCAGCGGATCCGGATCACCGTGCGGCACACCAGCGAGCCGCACCACGCGACGAGCCGCCCCGGTGGGTGGGTGCGGACCTCGGACGGTCTCGTCATGGCCAACCAGGCGGACGCCGCCCATCTGGTGTTCCCCTGCAACGACCACCCCTCCGACAAGGCGATGTTCACCGTGAAGGTGACCACCCCGCGCGGGCACACCGCGGTCGCCGCCGGTCTGCCGGTCGGGGTCGGAGAGGGCCCGGACCCCGATACGACCACCTGGCGGTACCGGACACTCCACCCCATGGCCACCGAACTCGCCCAGGTGTCCATCGGCCGTTCCGCCGTGCTCCGGCGCGCCGGCCCCCGCGGGCTGCGCGTCCGCGACGTGGTGCCCGTCGGCGACGAGGAGACGATGGAGCCGTGGCTGGCCCGGACTCCCGACCACATCGCGTGGATGGAGGACCGGCTCGGCCCGTATCCGCTGGAGGCCTACGGGGTGCTGGTGGCCGACGCCACCACCGGATTCGCCCTTGAGACCCAGACACTCTCGCTGGTGGAGCGACGCCTGTTCACCGAGCCCGCCCTTCCCTCCTGGTACGTCGAGTCGATCATGGTGCACGAGCTCGCCCACCAGTGGTTCGGCAACAGTGTCACCCCTCGGACCTGGTCCGACCTCTGGCTCAGCGAAGGCCACGCCACCTGGTACGAGGCACTCCACGCCCAGGATGTCGCCGACAGGTCGCTGGTCGCCAGGATGAAGACGGCCTACGCCGCCTCCGACCGTTGGCGGGCGGCGGGCGGCCCCCCGGGAGAGCCGGAGCCGCCCCGGCCCTCCGACAGGAACGGCATCTTCCGCCCCAACGTCTACGACGGAGCCGCGTTGGTGCTCTACGCGCTGCGCCAGGAGATCGGCCCGGCCGCCTTCGCGAGGGTGCAACGGGCATGGGTGAGCCGCCACCGCGACTCCACGGCGGGCACGGCCGACTTCGTCGACCTCGCCTCACGGATCGCAGGCCGGGATCTGGCGGTCTTTCTCCACGCCTGGCTGTACGACGAGAAGACCCCACCGATGCCCGGGCATCCGGACTGGCGGTCCCGGGTGCCTGCGGCCCCCGACGGACCGACGGACGGATAAGGCGGTGACGCCGACCACGTTTCGTGCGAGCATCGAGGAGACGTCGGGGTCCGCCGGCACACGGGGGCACGACAGGTCGGGGGCGTCGCCCCGCCGACCCGCTGCCGCCGGCGCCCCGGGAATCGCCCGGGGGCGCTCGCGCGTTGACCATGACGACACCACCCGTCCCGCTACCCGAAGGAC
Organism: Streptomyces sp. HSG2; assembly: GCF_016598575.1. NCBI lineage: Bacteria > Bacillati > Actinomycetota > Actinomycetes > Kitasatosporales > Streptomycetaceae > Streptomyces > Streptomyces sp. HSG2. The sequence continues at coordinate 1,047,830 of NZ_CP066801.1, read as the reverse complement.
CCAATGACCGCCTCTTCTTCCCCTTCCCAGGAGACCGGGCGCACTGCCCGCGGCTATTCCGAAGGCCTCCGGGCCGATGCTCTGATGGAGGAGGACGTCGCCCGGAGCCACGAGATCGACGAGAATCGCGACGGCGATCAGTTCGACCGTTCCGACCGGGCTGCGCTGCGGCGGATCCCGGGCCTGTCCACCGAGCTCGAGGACGTCACCGAGGTCGAGTACCGACGGCTCCGCTTGGAGCGCGTGGTGCTCGTGGGCGTGTGGACCTCCGGTACGGCGCGGGACGCCGAGAACTCCCTCGCCGAACTGGCGGCCCTCGCGGAGACCGCGGGCGCGCTGGTCCTGGACGGCGTGGTACAGCGTCGGGACAAACCCGACGCGGCGACCTACATCGGCTCGGGCAAGGCCGAGGAACTGCGTGACGTCGTCCACGAGACGGGGGCCGACACCGTCATCTGCGACGGCGAGCTCAGCCCCGGCCAGCTGATCCAGCTGGAGGACGTGGTCAAGGTCAAGGTCATCGACCGTACCGCCCTGATCCTCGACATCTTCGCCCAGCACGCCAAGTCCCGCGAGGGCAAGGCGCAGGTGGCGCTCGCGCAGATGCAGTACATGCTGCCGCGACTCCGCGGGTGGGGTCAGTCTCTGTCCCGACAGATGGGCGGCGGCCGGGGCGGCCTCGCCACCCGAGGGCCCGGCGAGACCAAGATCGAGACGGATCGTCGACGGATCCGCGAGAAGATGGCGAAGATGCGCCGGGAGATCGCGGAAATGAAGACAGGCCGCGACATCCAGCGTCGCGAACGCCATCGGCACAAGGTCCCCTCCGTGGCGATCGCCGGGTACACCAACGCCGGCAAGTCCTCGCTCCTCAACCGTCTCACCGGGGCGGGCGTGCTGGTGGAGAACGCCCTCTTCGCCACTCTTGACCCCACGGTGCGACGGGCCGAAACGCCCGGCGGACGTCACTACACCCTGGCCGACACCGTCGGCTTCGTCCGACACCTGCCGCACCACCTCGTCGAGGCGTTCCGCTCCACGATGGAGGAAGTCGCCGAATCCGATCTCATCCTGCACGTGGTCGACGGCACACACCCCGTCCCCGAGGAGCAGTTGGCGGCGGTGCGCGAGGTGATCCGCGAGGTCGGCGCCACCGACGTCCCGGAGATCGTCGTGATCAACAAGGCGGATCTGGCGGACCCGCTGGTGTTGCAGCGACTGCTGCGGGTCGAGAAGCGCTCTCTGGTGGTCTCCGCCCGCAGTGGCGAGGGCATGGAGGAACTCCTCGCCCGGATCGACGAGGAACTGCCCCGTCCGTCCGTCGAGATCGAGGCCCTCGTGCCCTACACCCGCGGCACGCTGGTCGCACGCGCCCACGACGAGGGCGAGGTCCTCTCGGAGGAACACACCAGCGACGGGACACTCCTCAAGGCCAGGGTGCACGAGGAGTTGGCCGCCGAGCTTCTCCCGTACGGGCCCGCACGGGCGGCCTGAGCCATCGGGCGGTGGCGGTGCGGCACGCCCCCGCCCGATCGCTCCGACACCCGTAACCGGAACCCTCCCCGGCGGTTGATCACCGGGGGCCGTCGACCGGTGCGGCTCCCGGTGCGGAGCGCGGCGGGGACGTCCGCTCTCCCCGGAGTCGGGAGGTCGACGTGGTGGAAGGCGCGACGGGCGTGCGCCAGGCCGGAGAACCCCTCTCACCCGACCGGATCGCGGCGCGGGAGAGCGGGGCGCCGCGCGTTCCGCTCCCTGGCTCCGGGCCCTGGCGGGCCCAAGCCCATCGGCCTTCCGGCAAGGCCTCCCCGGCCGCCGCCCGCCCAGACGCTCCAGCCTCGACGGCCGAGGCTCGGGCACAGGCGGCGGCGGTGGAGAACCTGCTGCGGTGCTGGGTCCGCGAGACCGATCTGCCCGAACCGACAGACGGCCTTCTCCGACTCCCGTCCCCCACCGGCGAAGCGGCCTTGGTCGCACCGGTCGCGTACTGGTCGCCGACCGGATGGCACCGGTTCGAAGCGGTGCGCCCCGCCGACTCGCCCGACCACACGACGCCGGTCCGCGGGGCCGCCATCGCGGCACTGCTCGCCACGGACCTCGCGGGTCGGGGCGCGAGGGGCGCCGCCGACCTCGTCGCACGCGTCGACGACTCGGCCCGCCGCACCGCTCTCATTCTCCGGGAGCGCCTACCGGAGGCGGCAAAGACGAGCGGGGCAGGCCCAGCCGACCTCTTCCTCACCGCCGAACAGGCACTGCTGCTGGGACATCCGACGCACCCCGCGCCTAAGAGCCGTGAAGGGCTCACCGAGGAGGAGACCCTGCGCTACTCGCCCGAGCTGCGGGGTGCCTTCCCGTTGCACTGGTTGTCCGTCGCGCCTGAGGTCTCGGCGACGGACTCCGCCTGGTCCCAGGGTGGCCGGACCGTCCCGGCGGCCCGGCTCGTCTCGCGTCTGGCCGGGGCGGTGCCGACGCCCTCGCCGGGCCACACTCTGCTGCCCGTGCACCCCTGGCAGATGAGGCAGATCCGGGATCGCCCCGACCTGGCCGGCCTCCTCGACAGCGGACTGCTCCGAGACCTCGGCGTCGCGGGCGAACCCTGGCACCCCACGTCCTCGCTGCGGACCGTGCACCGAACCGGTTCCCCCGCCATGCTCAAGCTGTCGTTGGCACTCCGGATCACCAACTCCCGCAGGGAGAACCTCCGCAAGGAGCTGCATCGCGGGGCGGAGATGCACCGGTTGCTGCGCGCCGGACTGGCGCGCGAGTGGCACGCGGCGCACCCGGGCTTCGACATCGTGAGGGACCCGGCCTGGATCGGCGTGGACGCGGCCGACGGCGGGGCGCTGCGCGGGCTCGACGTGGTCATCCGACACAACCCCTTCGCCCCGACCGACGATGTCGCCTGCCTCGCGGGGCTCGTCGCCCCGCGACCGGACGGATCGCCGGTGGAGGGTTCGCGCCTGTCGGACATCGTCACCGCCGGCGCCGAGCGGACCGGCCGGCCCCGCGATGTCGTCGGGACGGAGTGGTTCCTGCGCTACCTGGAGCGGGTCGTCGCCCCTGTGCTGTGGCTGGACGAGGAGGTCGGTATCGCTCTGGAGGCACACCAGCAGAACACCCTGGTACTCCTCGACGACGAGGGGTGGCCGATCGGCGGTCGCCACCGCGACAATCAGGGCTACTACTACCGGGAGTCCGGCCGAGCCGAACTCGACGCCCGGCTGCCGGGCATCGGGGAGCACAGCGACACCTTCGTCGCGGACGAGGTCGCCGACGAACGCCTCGCCTACTACCTCGGTGTCAACAACGTCTGCGGTCTGATCGGCGCTTTCGGCTCCCAGCGCCTGGCGGACGAGCGGGTGTTGCTGGACGCCTTTCGTCGTTTCCTCGCCCGTCCCGTCGCGCCGGGGAGACGACGCCACGGCGCGCTCCGTCCCCTGCTGCTCGACTCGCGCGTCCTGCGGTGCAAGGCGAACCTGCTGACGCGGCTGCACGACCTCGACGAGCTCGAGGGCCCCGTCGACACCCAGTCCGTCTACGTGGCCCTCACCAATCCGCTGCGCTGTTGAGCACCTGGACGACGAGCCGGCGGCAGACACCCGACCCGGCACCCGACCCATCCGCCGCCCACGACGAGACGACTGGGAGCGAACCATGGCGCAGCGCGCCCCGGGAGCGGTCGAGACCCGGGACGCCCGGGCGGGCGTCGGTGCGTACTCCGACCGGCCGTGCGTGGAGCGAACCCCCACTCCCCCTCCGCCCGAGCGTGCGGGCCGTGCACCGGGGCTCGTCGAGGGCCGGCGCGTGTTGGCTTCCTGGGGACGGGTCGCCACCCCGGCCGGAGACTTCCGCCTCGTCCCGGTCCGTCCGGTCCGGGACCTTCCCCGGATCGTGGAGTGGATGGACGATCCCGAGGTGGCCCGGTTCTGGGGGCTCTCGGGCGACCCAGGCGCGGTGGCGGCGCACATTCGGACGCAGCTCCCCGGAGACGGACACAGCGTGCCGTGTCTGGGAACGCTGGAGGGCACTCCGATGAGCTACTGGGAGATTTACCGGGCCGATCTGGACCCGCTGGCCCGGTACGCCCCCGTACGGGCGCACGACATCGGAATCCACCTGCTCATCGGTGCCGCCGCCGACCGCGGGCGGGGTTTGGGCACGGTCCTGATCGCGGCGGTCGCCTCCCTGGTGTTCGCTCGTCGACCGCTGTGCTCACGCGTCCTGGCCGAACCCGACCTCCGCAACACGCGCTCTGTGGGGGCCTTCCTCGGTGCGGGCTTCCGCCGCGCCGAGGAGGTCGAGCTGCCGGGCAAGCGGGCGGTTCTGATGGTCAGAGAGCGCCACGCCTCCCACGAGGGACGAGATGCCCAGGGCACCGCCTCGGTGGTGTCGAAGCCTCGTGGAGCCGACCGGAAGACCCGCGCCACCCGCACCCGCCGCGAGGCGGGGGCGGGGCGGGCAGGTGGCGCAACCCCGCCGCACCAGCGGCAGACAGAAGCGAGAGACCGTACTCGAGCCGAAGCCCTCACGCTTTGGTGACGAGGCGGACCTTCCGGGCCGAAGTGCTCGGAATGCCGAGAGCCGCTGAGGCTCTGTGCAACGGGTGATGCGATCCCGCAGCTCGCACCGGCGGGATCCGGCCGATCCACGATCGCTCGACACGACGGTGCCGCGCGCCGTACGTCACGCACGGTGGCAGGTTCGCGGGTGCCCCGCCCGCGCCGGTGAGGCCGGGAGCCGCGCGCACCCCCCGTCGGTCGGCGGCGGGCCCGGGTCCGCGGTCGGGAGGTCTCCGCCTCCCGCCTCTGCCGTCGTGGGGAGCGTGCTCCCGTGGCGTCGCCGTCCGGCTCGAGCTCGCGGATCGCGGTCCGCGCTGTCGGTCCCGGGCCGTAAGGTGGTCGTGCCATGACGAAGCCCTCACTCGCCGCACTCCTGAACGCCGCCGTCGCCGCCGTGGGCGGTACCGAACGCCCTGGCCAGGTGACCATGGCCGAGGCCGTCGCCACGGCCGTCGAGACCGGCGGACACCTCTTGGTCCAGGCGGGGACCGGGACGGGCAAGTCGCTGGGATACCTGGTCCCCGCCCTGGCCCAGGGCGAGCGAGTGGTCGTGGCCACCGCCACCCTGGCGCTCCAGCGCCAGTTGGTGGAGCGGGACCTTCCGCGCACGGTGGAGGCCCTGCGTCCGCTCCTCCGCCGTCGCCCCGAGTTCGCCATGCTGAAGGGCAGGTCGAACTACCTCTGCCTGCACCGCCTTCACGAGGGCGTCCCCCGGGACGAGGAGGACGGCCTCTTCGACCAGTTCGAGGCCGCCGCCCCGACCAGCAGGCTTGGCGAGGACCTGCTCCGGGTGCGGGACTGGGCCGACGAGACGGAGACGGGGGACCGCGACGACCTGACTCCCGGCGTCTCGGACCGGGCGTGGTCGAGCGTGTCGGTGTCGTCCCGTGAGTGCCTGGGCGCGACCAAATGCGCGTACGGTCCGGAGTGCTTCGCCGAGGCCGCCCGTGAACGCGCCAGGCTCGCCGATGTCGTCGTCACCAACCACGCGCTGCTGGCCATCGACGCCCTGCAGGACGCGTCCGTCCTGCCCCGACACGAGGTGCTGATCGTCGATGAGGCACACGAACTCGTCTCGCGGGTGACGGGTGCCGCGACCGGCGAGTTGACCTCGGGCCAGGTCCACCGGGCGGTCCGCCGGGCCGCGAAGCTCGTCGACGAGAAGGCGGCCGACCAGCTCCAGACGGCGGCGGAGGGCTTCGAGAGGGTGATGGAGCTGGCGCTGCCCGGCCGCGTGGACGAGCTTCCGGAAGATCTCGCCTATGTCTTGTCGGCTCTGCGTGACGCCGCCCGACTGGCTCTCTCGACACTCGGGGCCACGAGGGACAAGTCCGGAGACGACGGGGACGTCGTACGCAGGCAGGCACTCGCCTCCGTCGAGAGCGTCCACGACGTCGCCGAGCGGATCGCCGGGGGGTCTGAGTGGGACGTCGTCTGGTATGAGCGCCACGAGCGCTTCGGTGCCTCATTGCGCGTCGCACCCCTGTCGGTGCGGGGCTTGCTGAGGGAGAAACTCTTCACCGATCGCACGGTCGTGTTGACCTCGGCGACCCTGAGGCTGGGCGGCGATTTCGACGGTGTGGCGGCATCGTTGGGCCTCTCCCCGGACGATGCCGGGGGAGAGGACGCACCGGAGTGGACCGGCGTCGACGTGGGTTCGCCCTTCGACTACCGTCGGCAGGGCATCCTCTATGTCGCCAGACACCTGGAGCGTCCGGCGCGCGACGCTGATCGCGGCGACATGCTGGACGAACTGACGGCCTTGGTCCGGGCGGCAGGTGGACGCACCCTCGGTCTGTTCTCGTCGATGCGCGCCGCACGCCTGGCTGCCGAGGAGCTGCGTTCACGGATCCCCGAGTTCCCCATTCTCCTGCAAGGGGAGGAGACGCTGGGCGAACTGATCAAGAGCTTTGCCGCCGATGCCCAGACCTGCCTGTTCGGGACCCTCTCGCTGTGGCAGGGCGTGGATGTTCCGGGACCCAATTGTCAGCTCGTGGTCATGGACAAGATCCCGTTCCCTCGCCCCGACGACCCCTTGATGAGCGCACGGCAAAGGGCCGTGGAGCAGAGTGGTGGCAATGGTTTCCTGACGGTCGCCGCGACGCACGCGGCCCTGCTCATGGCTCAGGGAGCGGGAAGGCTGATCCGCGCTTCCGACGACCGCGGGGTCGTCGCCGTACTCGACCCCCGTTTCGCGACAGCCCGGTACGGCAGGTACCTCGCGGCCTCGATGCCCGACTTCTGGTCCACCACGGACCGGGAGCAGGTACGCAGGTCGTTGGCGGCCATCGACGAGGCGGCCAGGCAGGCGGCGGAGGGCTGAGCGGGGCGCTCTGCGTGGCCAGGCGGGCACCGCGGGTTCGTCGCGGAAGGAGCCCCAGGCCGTTCCGGGCCGAGCCGGCCCAGGGGCCGGCGTTCGAAGGGGACGCCACTCGGGCCCCGGGGGCGCGCTCCGAGACCCGGGCCGCGGTGCCCTCGGCTCTCGCGCTCAGACCCGCCGGAGCACGGCCACGACCTTGCCGAGGATGGTCGCGTCGTCACCCGGAATCGGCTCATACGAGGCATTGTGCGGGAGCAGCCAGACATGCCCGTCCTCGCGCTTGAAGCGTTTGACGGTCGCCTCGCCGTCGAGCATCGCCGCCACGATGTCGCCGTTCTCCGCGACTGGCTGACGACGGACCGTGACCCAGTCGCCGTCGCAGATGGCTGCCTCGATCATCGAGTCGCCGACCACCTTGAGCACGAAGAGCTCGCCGTCGCCGACCAGCTGCCGGGGGAGGGGGAAGACGTCCTCGACGGACTCCTCCGCCAGGATCGGTCCGCCCGCGGCGATACGCCCGACCAGCGGCACGTACGACGCGGCGGGCTTCCCTGTGGTGTCCGCCGGCTGTGCCGACGAGGCCTGATCCGAACCGCGCACCTCGTAGGCCCGCGGCCGGTGGGGGTCACGGCGCAAGAAGCCCTTGCGTTCGAGCGCCATGAGCTGGTGGGCGACGGAGGACGTGCTGGACAGGCCCACCGCCTGGCCGATCTCGCGCATGGACGGCGGGTATCCCCGCCGCTGCACCGAGTCCCTGATCACCTCGATGACGCGGCGCTGCCGGTCGGTGAGCCCGGAGCTGTCCGCGCGAATGCCGGGAGGTCGGCCGGGCAGGGATCGCCTGGGCTCCTCGGGCGTCTCGGTTCCGCCCGCTGCCGGCACGGGTTCGAGCCGACCGGGGGAGCGGTCCTGCGCGGCGATGGCGGCACTGTCTGCTGTGGTGGTCACGTCGTCGGCCCCTCTCGATGGTCTCCCAGCAGCACAACGGTAGATGCTTTCGAAAGGTTGCGCCAAACACACGTTCGAGTGAAAATTCGCGGATCGCGGGACGAGTTCCTGTGCCCGGGTGTATGACGGCGGCGTTGTCCCACCTCTCTGCGCCCCCCGGTGTAGCGTGCGCCGCGATGGCTCCCGCACCTTCGTGGGGCACAGTCTGTCATCGCCCTGCGTGTGCCCGTGGCGTCGCGCCCCCGGCGCGGCGGCCCTTGCGAGGTCTCTTCGTCGACTCCCCGCGCCGGTGCGCGACACGCTCCCAGTGCTTCTCGGGTCGATGGGGACGCGGCGGCGCGTCGGGTGGCGATCCCCACATCTAGTGGTTGTATTGCGCTGACTGCCCACAAATTGTGGTTCCTCGGCCGACCCCGGGTCTTCGGCCTCCCGGGAATCGCCTATGCTGGGGCCTGCTTCGGGAGAGGGTCGAGCGGCCCTGCGAGGCCGTTGGGTTCGTTGTGAGGAGGGTTGGAGTAGATGCACTGCCCCTTCTGCAGGCATTCCGACAGTCGAGTGGTCGACAGTCGGACGACCGATGACGGGGCGTCGATTCGTCGGCGTCGGCAGTGCCCCGACTGTTCCCGGCGTTTCACCACCGTGGAGACCTGCTCGTTGATGGTGGTGAAACGGTCGGGAGTCACCGAGCCGTTCAGCCGCGCCAAGATCATCAATGGTGTGCGCAAGGCATGCCAGGGGCGACCCGTCACCGAGGACGCGCTCGCGCAGTTGGGGCAGCGGGTCGAGGAGGCGGTCCGGGCCACCGGAAGCGCCGAGCTCACCACCCACGAGGTGGGGCTGGCGATACTCGGCCCGCTTCAGGAGCTGGACCTCGTGGCCTACCTGCGTTTCGCCTCGGTCTATCGGGCCTTCGACTCGCTGGAGGATTTCGAAGCCGCCGTGGCGGAGCTCAGGCGGCGGCCGGGAGGGCCCGGCGACGCGGAGGAGCGCGCGGGCGACGCGCCCGCGCGTGTCACGACGGAGGTTCCCCGGAGCGCCGGCTGACCGGCGATTCGGCTCGGAGTGACACCCCCGGGGCCGGGACGGCTTCCGAAATACCCGCCGCGACCCCGGTGACAGGGCCCGCGGTAGCACAGAGAAACACCGTGTCCCGGGAACATCGGGGCATATCAGGGCGTTCTCGCCCGTACAGGGAGGCGGCATGACAGAGACGGCGAGTGGCCCGGCACGGAGTTCGCGTGCCAAGGGGGCCAAGGCGGGCAAGGGACTCCGCGTAGAGCGTGTCCACACCACTCCCGGGATTCACCCCTACGACGAGGTTGCCTGGGAGAGCCGCGACGTCGTCATGACCAACTGGCGCGACGGCTCGGTCAACTTCGAGCAGCGTGGCGTGGAGTTTCCCGACTTCTGGTCGGTGAACGCGGTCAACATCGTCACCAGCAAGTACTTCCGGGGCGCGGTGGGCACGCCGCAGCGTGAGACCAGCCTCAGGCAGCTGATCGACCGCATCGTCAGGACGTACCGGAAGGCCGGCGAGGAGCACGCGTACTTCGCCTCGCCCGCCGATGCCGAGATCTTCGAGCACGAGTTGGCGTACGCCCTACTGCACCAGGTCTTCAGCTTCAACAGCCCCGTCTGGTTCAACGTCGGCACCAGCCAGCCCCAGCAGGTGTCCGCCTGCTTCATCCTCTCCGTGGACGACTCCATGGAGTCGATCCTCAACTGGTACAAGGAAGAGGGGATGATCTTCAAGGGCGGGTCCGGCGCCGGTCTGAACCTCTCCCGTATCCGCTCCTCCAAGGAACTGCTCTCCTCCGGAGGCAATGCCTCCGGGCCCGTCTCCTTCATGCGGGGTGCCGACGCCTCCGCCGGCACCATCAAGTCCGGGGGCGCCACGCGCCGTGCCGCCAAGATGGTCGTCCTCGATGTGGATCACCCCGACATCCAGGACTTCGTCGAGACGAAGGTGAAGGAGGAGGAGAAGATCCGTGTACTGCGCGACGCGGGCTTCGACATGGACCTGGGCGGCGACGACATCACCTCCGTCCAGTACCAGAACGCCAACAACTCCGTGCGTGTCAACGACGCCTTCATGACCGCCGTCGAACAGGGTGGGAAGTTCGGCCTCCGGGCTCGGATGACCGGCGAGGTCATCGACGAGGTGGACGCGCGCGGCCTCTTCCGGAAGATCGCCGAGGCCGCGTGGGCCTGTGCCGACCCGGGGATCCAGTACGACGACACCATCAACAACTGGCACACCTGCCCCGAGTCCGGCCGCATCACGGCGTCGAACCCGTGCAGCGAGTACATGCACCTGGACAACACGTCCTGCAACCTCGCCTCGCTGAACCTGATGAAGTTCCTCAAGGACGACGGGCGGGGCCACCAGTCCTTCGAGACGGAGCGTTTCCAGAAGATCGTCGAGTTGGTCATCACGGCCATGGACATCTCGATCTGCTTCGCCGACTTCCCCACCCAGGCCATCGGCGACAACACGCGTGCGTTCCGCCAGCTCGGAATCGGCTACGCCAACCTCGGAGCCCTGCTCATGGCCACCGGCCATGCCTACGACTCCGACGGGGGACGGGCGTTGGCCGGGGCCATCACCTCCCTGATGACGGGCACCGCCTACCGGCGCTCCGCCGAACTGGCCGCCGTGGTGGGTCCGTACGACGGGTACGCGCGCAACGCGGACGCGCACAAGCGGGTCATGAAGCAGCACGCCGACGCGAACGGCGCGGCCACGCGCATGGACGACCTAGACAACCCCGTGTGGGCCGCGGCGACCGAGGCCTGGCAGGACGTCCAGCGGCTGGGAGCGAAGAACGGCTTCCGCAACTCCCAGGCCTCCGTCCTCGCTCCGACCGGAACCATCGGTCTGGCCATGTCCTGTGACACCACCGGCGTCGAGCCGGACCTCGCCCTGGTCAAGTTCAAGAAGCTGGTCGGCGGCGGCTCGATGCAGATCGTCAACGGCACCGTCCCGCAGGCCTTGCGCCGCCTGGGCTACCAGGAGGAGCAGATCGAGGCGATCGTCGCCCACATCGCCGAGCACGGCAACGTGGTCGACGCCCCGGGGCTCAAGGCCGAACACTACGAGGTGTTCGACTGCGCCATGGGCGAGCGTTCCATCTCCCCGATGGGTCACGTCCGCATGATGGCCGCGATCCAGCCCTGGATCTCGGGCGCCATCTCCAAGACGGTCAACATGCCCGAGTCGGCGACCGTCGAGGAGGTGGAGGAGATCTACTTCGAGGCGTGGAGGCTCGGAGTGAAGGCGCTCGCGATCTACCGCGACAACTGCAAGGTGGGCCAGCCCCTCTCCGCCAAGAAGAAGGAGGAGGGCAAGCGGGCCGCGCCCGAGGCGTCCGACAAGGCCGTCACCGAGAAGGTCGTCGAGTACCGCCCCGTCCGCAGGCGGCTGCCCAAGGGGCGTCCCGGCATCACCACGTCCTTCACGGTGGGTGGCGCCGAGGGCTACATGACCGCGAACTCCTACCCGGACGACGGCCTGGGCGAGGTCTTCCTCAAGATGTCCAAGCAGGGGTCGACCCTCGCGGGCATGATGGACGCCTTCTCCATCGCGGTCTCCGTCGGCCTCCAGTACGGTGTGCCGTTGGAGACCTACGTGGCGAAGTTCACCAACATGCGCTTCGAACCGGCCGGGATGACGGACGATCCGGACGTGCGCATGGCCCAGTCGATCGTGGACTACATCTTCCGTCGGCTGGCGTTGGACTTCCTCCCCTTCGAGACCCGGTCCGCCCTCGGCATCCACTCCGCCGAGGAGCGCCAGCGTCATCTTGAGACGGGCTCCTACGAGCCCTCCGACGACGAGTTGGACGTCGAGGGCCTCGCCCAGTCCGCGCCGCGTGCCCTGGAGCCGAAGGCCGTAGGTGACGCGCGGACGGGCGCCGAGTCGGTCAAGCCCGCACCCGGGCAGGCTCACACCAGTGCGGAACTGGTGGAGATGCAGATGGGGTTCCAGGCCGACGCGCCGCTCTGCTTCTCCTGCGGCACCAAGATGCAGCGCGCCGGGTCCTGCTACATCTGCGAGGGGTGTGGCTCGACCAGCGGCTGCAGCTGACAACCGACGGCCCGCCGACCGGTCACGTCCACGACCGTCGAGAGGGCCGAGCGAGCGGGGCACCGACCACGATCGGTGCCCCGCTCGACGTCGTTCCGGAGTGCGGGACCGAACGCGGGTCGCCTCGGTCACGGATCTCGGGTTCGAGCAGGTCACGGTCCGCCCGGTGGGTGGGACGACCCGGTGGCCGGGACGCCGGATCAGTCGTCCCCCCGGCCTCGCGGGCGGCGGGAAGCGCCGGAGGACGAGTCGCGGGGTGGGGAGTCGCTCTACGGATCGGACGGCTTGCGCCGCTGGTTCCCCGGTACCTCCGATGTTCCCGCTCCTGCCCAGCCGCTCCTGGCGGACCGCCGGGGGTGGTTGGGGGGAAGGGGCGGCTCCGACCGGGACGTGCGCGAGCTCCGCGCCGAGCGGGCCGACCGGCCGTCGTCGTGAAGAACGAGAAGTGTCGCCGAGCCTGACGCGTTGCCAGGGGCCGAGTGGGTACGGACGCCGGGGCGGGGCGGGCGCCGCCCGTAGCCCCGGGTCGATCCTGGGCGTCAGGCGCCGCCCGCTCCGCCCATCGTGCGGGTGAAGCTGGTCGGTTCTCCGTCGAACCCGCGCACTCCCGGATGGAAGACCCACGCGCCGCCGCCGTCTCGCCTGAACTCGGCGACGGTGGCCGCCACGGCCTCCGGAACCCCGGCGAAGTCGTCGACGGCCAAGTCGGCATAGCCTTCGCGGATGCGCAGCCCGGGGCGGCTGACCTGGGCGAAGGCGCGGCGCCCCCAGCGTTGCTGGATGGCGACGCCCACCACCACACGGGCGTACCGCGGGTCCAGTCGCTCCAGCTCGAGTGTCATGACCTCGTCGAACCCGAAGCCCTTGCCGTCCCTGCTGTCCCTGTCGAGTCCGATCGTCCCGTCGGGGGAGCGGCTGTCGAAGTGCACCACGTAGACCGGCTCGCCGTACGGGGACCCGGTCGAGTACGTCGCGGCCACGAGATCCAGGTCGGTGGGAGACTGCCCGGCCGGGCTCGGATCCCACCGGAGGGCCACCTCGACCTTGCCGATGCCCTTGCTCAGGTCGTCCACGGCGCTGTCCTCCAAGCGTCTCGGTTCGGGCCGTCCACCCCAACTGCGCGGAACCCACGTCTGATTGTCCATCCTGCCACGTTCGTCGGGCGGGGAGCCTCCGCTCGGGTCACCCGATCCGGGCCGGCCGTTCTGGACTTCGGGTCGGTCGGCGCGTCAACATGACGCGGTGCTGGTCAAGTGGACTCGCTGTGCCGTGGTGGACCGCCGCGGTTTCGAGCGGGGGCAGAGGAGATGGGCCGGGCTTCCCGGTGAGCCGGGATTTCGCGGGCAGGGGGGTGGCTGGAGCCGAGGAAGGCCGGACGTGGCCCATCTCTTCGCGTTCTGGGAGAGCCGGGCGTTCTACGACTCCTTCATGGCGCGCTCTCACAACCGTCTGGCCGCCTCCCAGACCGGCACGTTCCGGAGCGCGCGGACACACTTGTTCGATCACCGATTCGACGTCAAGACGGGCTTCGCGCCCTGCTTCGCCGACGTGGACGTGGTCCGCGTCGCCCTCTGCCGGGTCCGTCCGTCACGCGCAGAGCACTTCGTCCTGATGCAGGAGAAGATCTGGAACCCCGCCATGGCAGGGTCGCCCGGCATGGTCCGCGGTCTGTTCGGCGAAGCCCCGGGCCCCGAGTACCTGGTGCTCTCCATGTGGCGGTCCGCGGCGGAACACGGCAAGTACCGTGCGGAGCGCATCGAGAGGCTCGCCTTGCGGGCGCAGACGGAGGCGGACGTCGCGGACCTCGTTGGGGACATCGTCGAGTTGGAACCGTCCTGGACGGTGTGATCCGCGCGCCGCGCCGCCGCGGGCTCGGCCCGGAGCGGAGATCGGGAGAGTTCCGGGCCCCGGATCGGTCCGTCCCCGGCGTCCCTTCGATCGTCCGCGTCCGACGTGGCATCCCGGCGACTCGGGCCTCCTCGTGGCGCCGGTCCCTCGCGGGGAACGGTGTCCGCCGGAGCACTAGGGTGCTGACCATGGCACGACCACGGCGCATCGTTCTTGTCCGCCACGGCGAGTCGACGGGAAACGTCGACGACTCCGTGTACGAGAAGGTGCCCGACCACGCCCTGGGGCTCACCTCGCGGGGGCGCCGGCAGGCCGCCGCGGCGGGCGACGCGCTGCGCGAGACCTTCGGTTCGGAGCGGGTCAGCGTCTACGTCTCCCCCTACCGCAGGACCCACGAGACGCTGCGTGCCTTCCGGCTGGACCCGGACCTCATCCGGGTGCGCGAGGAGCCCCGCCTGCGCGAGCAGGACTGGGGAAACTGGCAGGACCGGGAGGAGGTCCGGGCGCAGAAGGCCTACCGGGACGCCTACGGGCACTTCTTCTACCGCTTCGCCCAGGGGGAATCGGGCGCCGACGTCTACGACCGGGTCGGCAACTTCCTGGAGAGCCTCTACCGCAGCTTCGAGGCGCCGGACCACCCCCCGAACGTACTCCTCGTCACCCACGGTCTGGCGATGCGACTCTTCTGCATGCGGTGGTTCCACTGGACCGTCGCCGAGTTCGAGTGCCTGTCCAATCCGGGGAACGGGGAGATGCGCATGCTCGTACTCGGCAAGGACGGTCGCTACACCCTCGACCGCCCCTTCGCGCGTTGGCGGGACCCGGAACCCTACGGAAGCGGCTGGTGAGGTGGCCATGACGGCGGAGTCCTCGGAAGAGCGCCTGGCGCGGGCCCTGGCCAGTCTGCGTGGCCTGTCGGTCGGTGACGCGCTGGGCGCCCAGTTCTTCGCTCCGGGGCGCCATCCGCTGATCAGGCGCCGTGAGCTGCCGCCGGGCCGATGGCGTTGGACCGACGACACCGAGACGGCGTGCTCGGTGGTCCTGGTCCTCGCCGGGCATCGGCGGATCGATCAGGACGCCTTGGTTCGCTCTCTCGTCGAGCGCCACGACTCCGATCGGGGATACGGCCGGGCGTCCGCCCGCCTCCTGCGGCTGGTGCGGGACGGGGGAGACTGGCGTGCGTCGGCAGCCGGACTCTTCGGTGGCCAGGGGTCCTGGGGCAGCGGCGCCGCGATGCGCGTCGCGCCGCTCGGCGCCTGGTACGCGGACGACCCCGAGCAGGCCACGCACCAGGCCGAGATCTCCGCCTACCCCACCCACCAGCACCGGGAGGCGGTGGTCGGGGCCATGGCCGTCGCCGCCGCCGCGTCGCTGGCCGCGGCAGCGGACGGCCCACGGGACGCCGAGACGCTGCTGGCCGGAGTGATCGAGCTGATCCCGGCCCGGAGCGCCGTGGGGGCGGGGCTCAGACGCGCTCGGGACATGCTCGACCACGGAGACGCCGACACCGTCGCGGCCGTCCTTGGCTCCGGACGGCGCACCGCGGCGCACGACACGGTTCCGTTCGCGCTCTGGTCGGCGGCGCGAGGGCTGAACGACTTCGCGGAGGGGTTCTGGACCACCGCGCGGGGTGGAGGAGACGTGGACACCACGTGCGCCATCGCGTGCGGAGTGATCGCCGCCGGGATCGGAGGCGCGCCCCCGGCCGAGTGGATCAGGCGAACGGAGCCGCTGCCCACCTGGGCGGCAACTCCGCCCTGACCTCCCGCGGGGCGACTCGATCGGGCGGCCGGGAAGGACGCCACCGCGCGCGGTGTGCCCCACGGGTCGGGCGCGCCCCGACTCCGAGGGCTATCGGCCGGGTCGTTCCGCCATGACCGCCACGCCCGGTCCGCTGTACTCGGTCGCGGGCAGTCGCAGTTCGGCCACCGGCCGCATACCGGCGCTCGTGATCATTTCGACGAGGCGCTCCGGCTGCCACAGGTGTGTCGTCCAGCGGACGGGCACACCTCCGTACGCCTCCGTGCGGAGAACGTCCTCGTCGCCCGCGTGCGTGGCGGTGAGGAAGGCGCCTCCGGGGACCAAGGCGCGCGCGAACCGGGAGAGGACGCCGGGGAGGAGGTCGCGGGGAAGGTTGAACAGAGACCACCACGCGAGGACGCCGCCGAGCGTGCCGGGGGCCGGGTCGAGGTCCGTGGCGGAGGCGACGCCGAATCGGCAGTGGGGATGAAGGCGGCGGGCGTTCTCGATCATGCGAGGCGAGAGATCGATCCCCGAGACGTCGAGGCCCAGCTCGGCGAGGTACGCGGTCGTCGTGCCCGGACCGCACCCGACGTCGAGCACCGGCCCGAGCCCTTCCACGGTGCCGGCGAAGGCGTCGATCGCCGCCCGGTGCCAGGGATGGGACCGAATGTCCCCGATCCCCGTGGAGGTCACCATGTGGGCGTAGCCGTCCGCCACGCGATCGTAGGAAGCGCGGACGACATCGAGATCCGTCGGGTGTCGGTGTTCGGTGGTGTCTTCGCTCATCGGCGAACGATGCTACGGGAAAGTCGACTTCGGATGGCGCAACCTCGTGGCCGCCCGCGAGGCCGGCCGTGACCTCGTCTCGACCGTCGACCGGGGCGGCGCGGTGGCGGGGCGCCGCGCGGGGTCTCCGCCGGAGGCGGTCCGCCGTGTCCGGGCGAGGGCGGGGTGGGTGTCGGAACGGGAACTGGGCGGCGTAGGCTGGCAGCGTCATGCCGTACGAACCACCCACCCACACCGTCGAGCGCTCTCTGCGCGCCACGACCGGAGCGAAGGTCGTCGCCGGGGTCGACGAGGTGGGGCGGGGCGCCTGGGCCGGACCGGTCACCGTCTGCGCGGCCGTCACCGGACTGCGCCGACCCCCCGAGGGGCTGACCGACTCCAAGCTGCTGACGGCCAAGCGCCGGACGCGACTCTCGGAGGAGCTTCGGACCTGGGTCGTCTCCTACTCCTTGGGGCACGCAGGACCGGACGAGATCGACGCCATGGGGATGACGGCCGCGCTGCGACTCGCGGCCGTGCGAGCGTTGGAGTCCCTTCCGGTGCTCCCGGACGCGGTCATCCTCGACGGCAAGCACGACTATCTGGGCGCGCCGTGGCGCGTCCGGACGGTGGTGAAGGGCGACCGGTCCTGTGTGGCCGTCGCCGCGGCCTCGGTGATCGCCAAGGTTCACCGCGACAAGACCATGGCCGACCTGGGGGTCGACCATGCAGACTTCGGTTTTGCGGACAACGCCGGGTATCCGTCCCCGGTGCACAAGGCCGCACTGGCGGAGCGGGGCCCGACCCCGCTTCACCGGTTGTCGTGGGCCTATCTCGACGCGCTGCCTCGCTGGCGGCACCTCAAGAAGGCTCGCGGCTGGACGGAGGGAAGCGTTCCGGGCATCGAAGGCCAGTTGGGTTTCGATTTCTGACGCTTCCACTCTCATGTATGTGCCATCCGTCAAAGCGGACGGCACCGAGACCTGACACCCACCCATGCCTCTCAGTCCCGAGGAGCCTCAGATTTACGAGAGTGCCCAGGGTTCCCACGCCACTTCGGCCGGCGGCCGTAGCGCGTCGAACCCTCGCCCCGTTCCCGGTCCCCGCCCCGCGGCTCCGCCGCGTCCCGGTCGCCCCGGCCAGCATCGGCCGGCGCCCCCGACGCAACGAACGCCCCGTGACGCGGCCCCCACTCCATCCAGACCCTCGGCCCCGATCGAGGGCCGTACCGCGGCCGAGCCGCGGCTCCAACTGATTCCCGCCTCCCCGGAGAGCGCTCTCGACGCCGCCGAGGAAGCGGTGGACCTCTTGCTCGAATCCGGGTACGGCCCTGGTGAGGTGCTGTTCCTGACCACCGGCGAACCGCACCCCTGGGCGGCTCACGAGCTGTCCTTCGGCGAGGCCTCCTACTGGTCCCAGCATGATGCCGGCGAGGACGTCTTCTACGCGGACGTCTCCGCGGCGGCGCGAGCGGCGGTCCGCCCCGTGGTGGTCGTCGCCCTCAACGGCGGTGCCGACGAGGTGGTGGCCACCGCGCCGTCGTCGGGTCGCGCTCGGGCGGGTGCCTTGTTGATCGTCTGCGGCGATCCGCGGCACGTCGACGCGACCTCCACCACGGGCGCCTGACCCGGCGTCGGGCTTCCGGCTCCTTCGGGGCGACCGGAGTGGCCGTGTGAGGACCGGCGCGGCGGTGTTCCCGGCGTCCCGTCCGGGTCGCTCCCACGAGGAGGGGAGCGACCCCAGGGGGCGGACACGCGCCTCGTCGACGGCCCGGACCGGTCACCCGTCGGCGGACCCCCGCACCGAGGCCTCGGGGTGGCGGCGCACGCGGGTCGAGGCGGGCCCAGGCGCGCCGGAGCCCGGGTCAGCCGGCGACGGCTCGGGGTAGAACGCCCTCTCCGGCTACGTCTCCTGGTGTCCCCTCGGGGCCCGACGAGGCCGACGTCGTCGCGGACGCCGTGTGGGGGCGCCGACCGGCTCGGTCCTCGCCGAGGACTCGCCATCCCTCGTCGGTGAGCGTGATGTACGCCCCACAGCGCAGGCCGTGCAGTGTGCAGGCGTCGCGGAGCCCCCACATCCACGCGCCGTCCTCCACGGTCCAACGCGGTTCGCCGGGACGGCAGTGGAGCAGGACCGCGGTGCGGACCGGGGTGCGGCGGCGCAGGTCGTGGGGGATCACCCGGCGGAGCTGTGCGAGAAGGGCGTTGCGGTGCATCCAGCCGTCCGCGAGGGGCGAGCGGCTGCGGAACGAGGCACTCGCGCGCAGCCGTTCCTCGTGGTCGAGGACCGCCACGACGACGGTGGCGGGTCGAGGGAAATGACGGGAGTACAGTCCGCTGACGACGTCCCTCGGGCTTCGAAGGAGGGGGATGCCGGCGGCCGTCCACTCCGCCGGTTCGAGAACACGAGTGGCGGACCCCGCCCCAGGGGACGACGCCGCCCTCGACGGAGCGAATCCGAAGGTCACGTCCCTCCCTTCGGCTGCACGCCCGGACAGCGGGCGGTTCGGATGCGTGGGAGCGCGCCCCGCGGCGAAGCCCTTCCGGACCACGGCCGAGCCGCGCGGGGAGCGGACTCCGATTCTTCCTGCCGAAGGCAGATGCGGCAACGGGCAATCGGGGCGGCCGACCGATATCCGACGATGCGTGCCCTATCTTCCGCCTTCGGATTCCGGTGTCGTCCCGCCGGTCCCGCCGGTCGCGGCGTCGGCCCGCTTTTCCCTCACGCTCGACCCGGTTCCCGGGGCCGTGCTCCTCCGTGTCGCGCCCCCGGATGGCCGACGGACGCGGCCATCGGGTTGCATGGTTCCATGGACAATCAGCGGTTGCGTGCCGAAGCCGACGCCGTCCTCGCCGAACTCGTGGGGAGCCCCGGGGGCTCCGCGCGCCTGAGGGACGACCAGTGGCGGGCGGTGTCGGCCCTGGTCCGGGACCGTCGGCGTGCCCTGGTGGTGCAGCGCACAGGGTGGGGCAAGTCGGCGGTCTACTTCGTCGCCACCGTGTTGCTGCGGCGTCGTGGCGCGGGACCCAGCGTCATCGTCTCGCCGTTGCTCGCGTTGATGCGGAACCAGGTGGAGGCGGCGCGGCGGGCCGGCATCCGCGCGCGCACCATCAACTCCGCGAATCCGGAGGAATGGGGTGAGATCCACGAGGAGATCGAGCGGGGCGACGCGGACGTTCTCCTGGTCAGTCCGGAGAGGCTCAACTCCGTCGGCTTCCGCGAGCGCGTGCTCCCCGAACTGGCGGCCACGACCGGTCTGCTCGTCGTCGACGAGGCGCACTGCGTGTCCGACTGGGGGCACGACTTCCGGCCCGACTACCGCAGGTTGCGCGCGATGCTCTCCGAGTTGGCACCCGACGTGCCCGTGCTCGCCACGACCGCGACCGCCAACGCCCGCGTCACCGCGGACGTGGCCGAGCAACTGGGCACCGGGGAGCGAGAGACGCTGGTGCTTCGGGGCCCGCTGGAGCGCGAGAGTCTGCGGCTGGGGGTGGTCGGCCTGCCGGACGCGGCCCACCGGCTCGCCTGGCTCGCCGAGCACCTGGGGACTCTGCCGGGCTCGGGGATCGTGTACACGCTCACGGTGGCGGCGGCCGAGGAGACGACGACCTTCCTGCGGCAACGTGGTTTCGAGGTGGCCTCCTACACCGGGCGAACCGAGAACGCCGATCGGCTGCGGGCCGAGATCGACCTGCTGGGCAACCGCGTGAAAGCCCTGGTCGCCACCTCGGCGTTGGGCATGGGCTTCGACAAGCCGGACCTGGGCTTCGTGGTCCATCTCGGAGCACCGTCCTCGCCGATCGCCTACTACCAGCAGATCGGGCGTGCGGGGCGCGGCGTCGACCACGCCGACGTACTGCTGTTGCCGGGCAAGGAGGACGAGGCGATCTGGCGGTACTTCGCGGACACCGCCTTCCCTCCGGAGAGCCAGGTCCGACAGACCTTGTCGGTTCTCGCGGAGGCCGGACGACCGTTGTCCGTACCGGCGCTGGAGGCCTCGGTGGACATGCGACGCGCACGGCTGGAGACGATGTTGAAGGTGTTGGACGTCGACGGCGCGGTGCGGCGGGTGAAGGGCGGTTGGGCGGCCACGGGAGTGGACTGGGTGTACGACGCGGAGCGGTACGCCCGGGTCGCTCGACGGCGTGCGGCCGAACAGCGGGCCATGCTCGACTACGCGACCACGTCCGGGTGCCGGATGGAGTTCCTGCGTCGGCAGTTGGACGACGAGGGCGCCGTGCCGTGCGGGCGCTGCGACAACTGTGTGGGGCGATGGGTCGACGCGTCGGTCTCCCGGTCCGCCCTCGAGGGGGCGGAGAGCGAGCTGGACCGGCCGGGGGTGGAGGTCGAACCACGCCGCATGTGGCCGACGGGGATGGCCGCCTTGGGGCTCGACCTCAAGGGGAGGATCCCGCCGACGGAGCGCTGCTCTCCCGGCCGGGCCTTGGGGAGGCTTTCGGACATCGGCTGGGGGAACAGGTTGCGCCCGCTGCTCGCGGAGAACGCGGCGGATCATGCCGTCCCCGAGGACGTTCTGCGCGCTGCCGTGGCGGTGCTGGCCGATTGGGCCCGTTCTCCGGGTGGTTGGGCGTCGCCGGCCGAAGGGGCGTCCGGGCGCCCGGTGGGGGTGGTCGCCGTGCCGTCGCGGACCCGGCCGACGCTGGTCGACTCCCTGGCCCGGGGGATCGCCGACACCGGGCGGCTGCCCTTCCTGGGCACGCTGAGTCACGAGCGGGCCGGATCCGCCGGTGGTAGGCGAAGCAACTCCGCCCAACGGCTGAGGGAGCTCTCCGACGCCTTCGCCCTGCCGGACGACGTGACCGAGACGCTGCGACGCTCCACGGGGCCCGTGCTGCTGGTCGACGACTACACGGACTCGGGGTGGACCCTCGCGGTCGCCGCCCGTCTGCTGCGTCGAGCGGGGTGCGAACGCGTCCTGCCCCTGGTGCTCGCCACGGTGGGGTGAGGCCCGCGCGCGGAAGGGACCGAGCCGGCGGGCCGGGGGCGTGAACACCGGGCCGCCGCCTTCGGTCGGTGCCGCTCACGAGACGGCCGGTGCCCGGCCTTCGATCGACCGGCCGGGCACCGGTGAGAGCGGGCCCGGGTCCTACAGGTAGGACCCGGTGATCAGCTCGATCGCGTGACCGGCGGGGTCCTTGAAGTACACGCCCCGGCCGCCATGGCCGTGATTGATCTCGCCGGGTCGCCGCATCTGGGGGTCGGCCCAGTGCTCGATGCCGCGGTCGAGGAGCCACCGGTGGGCGCGATCGAAGTGCTCGTCGTCGAGCGCGAAGGCGTAGTGCTGCATCTGGATCTCCACCGGCGGCTCGGCGAACTGCAACAGTACGCCGTCGGGGAGCTGGATGTTCGTGAAGGGCCCCCAGGAGGGAGCCTCCGGGACCTCCAGCAGGTCTTGGAAGAATCGTGCCGAGACGTGACGATCCTCGGCGGCGATGATGGTGTGATCGAACGTGGCTGTCACTCGGCTGACCTCGTCGTCTTGCAGAGGGAACGGGAATCTCGCCTGCACGAGCGCAGGGAGGTCCACGTGCCGAGGCGGGGGCGAGCGCCAAGGGCCCCCGGAGGCCGCTCAGTCGCCCACCGGGTGGCCGATCCGTGTGTGGCGGTGAGCCGGTCCGGTGTTCACGTCCAGGACTGTACCCGGGGGCGCGGTGGGGGGGCAACGGCGTCGTGGCCTCGAAGGAGTGGAGCCGTGCCGTCGGTGCGAACCGGCGCGTGACGTGCACCTGATTGGAGTTGTCCACAGGCCAACCGGAGGCTCGCATTCCGCGAGATCGTCGTTCCATGACGAACGAGAACGGCACGACGGGATCACCGGAAGGCGACGGCGTCGCGGGTCGTGGCGAGTCCGGCTCGCCGCCGCCGAGCCACGAGGCCGACGGTCGACCAAGGGTCACACTGCGAACGGCCGGCGAACTCGCCGACGCCTTGCCCTATCTGCTGGGCTATCGCCCCGAGAACAGCATCGTCCTGGTCGCCGTCCGGGACGTCGATGGTCGGGGCCGGCTCGGAGGCAGGGCGCGGATGGGGATCCCGGAGGACGAGGGTGACTGGCCGTTCGCTGCCCGGCAGGTGGCACACGGACTGATCCTCGGTGCCGAGCGGCGCGGTGCCCGGCCGGAGAGGATGGTGGCCTACGTGTGTCGAGAGCCGGCCGGGGAGAGGTCGGGGGCCCGGGTGATGGAGCGACTGCGACCACTGGCCCAGTCGCTCCGCGTCGAGTGCGGCGCCCTCGACGTGCCCGTCGTGGAGGCGCTGTGCATCTCGGCAGGCCGCTTCTGGTCATACTGCTGCGACGACCACGGCTGCTGTCCGGCCGAGGGCACACCGTTGCGGCTGCCGGGCACCTCGGTCCTCGCCGCCGCCGCGACCTACGCCGGCCTGCCGCGGCCCGGCTCCCTGAGCGACCTGCACGCGCGCCTGCGCCCCTGGGAGAGTGGCGACCTCGCCGGGCAGGAGGCCGCTCTCGACGCGGCGGGTCCCGAACTCCTCCCCAGGATTCTCGACGAGCGGGGCCGCGAGGAGGTGGCCCATCGGACTCTGCGTCTGGCCCGACGTGTCATGCGCCGACTGGCCGGGGTGGTTCCAGGCCCGGGGACGGCCGCCGCCGACCGGCGGGACGACTCCTTGATCGGACACGAAGAGGCCGCGGCGCTGTTGCTCGGCCTGCAGGACCGCACGACCCGCGACCGCGCGGCGGCGTGGATGGAGGGAGCGGACGCCGCCCCCGCGCTTCGGATGTGGCGGGCGCTGGCCCGGCGCTGCGTCGGCACCTACGGCGAGTACGCCGCCGCTCCGCTCACCCTCGCCGGATGGGTGGCGTGGTCGGCAGGCGACGAACTCGAGGCCCGGGAGGCTCTGGCCATGGCGTTGGGAGCGGATGCGGACTACCTCTTCGCCCGACTGCTCCACCAGGCCTGCGACGAGGGTTTCGATCCCGAGTCGATCCGTCGGTGTCTGCGGGCCGAGCGCTTCGGGGGCGTCGCGGTGGAGCGGGAGGAAGCGGCCGGTGAACTCCCGGCCGCCGCGTCCGTCGAACCGACAGGGGCGGCGGCCACTTCGAGTCCCCCGGCCAACCCGGCACGCGGTTCTCGGACCGGCGCGAGAGCGAGGGCCGGTGGCGGCCGTCGCTCCGTGGCTCGGGGCCGGGGAGTCTCCGGCGAAGTGGCCACGCGCCGCGGAAACGCGGCCGGCAGGCGACCGGCGGACACGCGTCCGCCCGGTCGCGGGCAAGCCTGTCGTCCCGGGTCGCGTCGCGCGGCCCCCGAGGCCCGCGACGACGCGCCCCGGCGAGAGGAGAGGGACCCCGGTGGGGAGTCGGGCCCCGGCACCGACGAACGGTAGGAGCGGCGGGGGGCCGGGCGGCCCGAGTCGTGGGGAAGGGGCAGGAGGGGTGGGGAGGGGCCCTGGGGAGACCGCTCCTCCCCGCCGCCCGGCCCGGGCATCGCGGCGGCTTCGGCGTTCGCACGAGGCGCGAGGGTGCGCGAGCCGGACCGGGGCGGGACGTTCCGACTCGCGCACCGGCAAGTCCGCCCCGGGCGGCGTCCGCATCCGTCGACGGCCACGTTCCGCGGCGCACGCGTTGGGCCCCACGCGGGTGCGGGACGCCGCTCGCGAGCCCGCCGGGAACGGCCCCCCGCAGGGACGGAGAACGACGTGTTTATCGTCAGGAAGACGACTATCATCGTCGTATGCCCTACGACCCGTCTGCCCATCCGCCCTTCGCTGTGACCGTGGATCTGGTCGTGCTGACCGTGCGTCGTCATTCGCTGTGTGTCCTGGCCGTGCGCCGAGGAGAACCCCCCTTCCAGTGGCGCTGGGCCCTTCCCGGGGGCTTCGTCCGTGCCGATGAGGACCTGGCCCAGGCCGCGGCACGCGAACTGGCCGAGGAGACCGGGCTGCGAGTCCACGATCCGGGCGAACCCGCGCGCGTCGACGGTGCCCATCTGGAGCAACTCGCCACGTACGGCGACCCCGACCGAGACCCGAGGATGCGCGTGGTCAGCGTCGCCCACCTGGCGCTGGCGCCGGACCTCCCCGCGCCCAGGGCGGGGGGCGACGCGAACACGGTCAGGTGGGCACCGGTCGAGGAGTTGCTGGGCCGGGTCGGGGAGGGCCGTGTCGCCGAGGCGGCGGCTCCGCTGGCCTTCGATCACGATCTGATCCTGGCCGACGGTGTGGAGCGGGCCCGCTCGAAGATCGAGTACTCGTCTCTGGCCACGGCGTTCTGCCCCGCCGAGTTCACTGTCGGCGAGTTGCGTCGGGTCTACGAGGCCGTGTGGGGCGTGACGCTCGACCCGCGCAACTTCCACCGCAAGGTGACCGGCACACCCGGCTTTCTGGTACCCACCGGCGGCACCACGACTCGACAGGGCGGTCGACCGGCCCAGCTCTTCCGCGCCGGTGGCGCCACGCTTCTGAATCCGCCCATGCTCCGCCCCGAGGTCTGACATCCCGTGCCCGCGGAAGGCGAGTGGGGCGCGATACCTGAACGCCCAAGAGTGCGCGTTTCGCGTCAAAAGGTGCGTATCGCGCTATCTTGCTTCGGGTGATCCAGGCATTCGGACTGACCAGCGCCCCTCGTCGAGGACTCCCACTCGCCCTCGACGACGTCTCGTTCGAGGCCTCGGGAGGGCGCGTCACGACCCTGCTCGGGACGCCGGGCTCCGGCAAGACGACAGCCCTCCGCCTCATGCTCGGGCTGCAACGGGGCAGAGGCGTCACGTACTTCAGAGGCCGACCGCTGCACCGCATCGCGTACCCGGCGCGCGAAGTGGGTGTCCTGCTCGGTGACGTGCGGGGAAACCCGGGGCGGACGCTCCGCGATCACCTGGCCATGGTCTGCGCGGCCGCCGGGGTACAGGTCGGTCGAGCCGACGAGGTGTTGGAGACGGTCGGTCTGAGCGAGATGCGTGGCGAGCGACTCGGCACGCTCTCCCCGGGAATGGAACGCCGTTTCGGCTTGGCCGTCGCGTTGTCGACGGACCCGCACACCCTCGTGCTCGACGATCCGACCGGGCGTCTGGCCGGAGTGGACAGCCGTCCGATGCTCGACACCGTACGTGCCTACGCCTCCCAGGGTGGCACCGTGCTCTGGGCCACCACCGACGCCGAGGTGGCCGCTCGGATCGCCGACCGAGTCGTCACGCTGGACAAGGGAAGGGTCGTCGCCGACCAGGGAGTCGGCGAGTTCGCCCGGACGCGTCTCCGACCGCGTGTGGTCGTGCGCAGCCCACAGGCCGCTCGGCTCGCCGCCGTCCTCGCGCGGCAGGCCCGGGCCGAGCGCCGACCGGTGGAGGTCGTCCCCGACGGAGGCAACCGCCTGACCGTGTTCGGGGGTTCCTGCGCCGAGATCGGCGAGGCGGCCTTCCGAAGCGGAATCCCCGTCCACCGACTGGCCGACGAGACCGGGGACATGGGAGCGCCCGGCGATGGCGGTGCGCCGGGCCTCGACCACGCGGCCGGCGACCGGCCCTACGAGGCGAGCCCCGTCGCGAGTGCGATGTCGCCTGTCGCCGGTGGCACCGTACCCGCGGCCCTCGGTGGCGGTCGGATGCGTCGTGTCGAGGACACTCCCGACGAACCGACCTCGGATCGCGACCCCGGCCGACCGCCGGGCGAAGCAGCGCTCCTCCCGGCGCCTCCCGGTGACACGTCCCCGCACCGCGGCGCCTCCGGCCCGACCTCGGCTTCCTCCGCCTCGGGCAGAACCGGCGCCCGCCCGGGACGGGCCGGCTTGGGCCCGGCGCCCCGAGTCCGGACGCACGGTTCTCGGGCGAGGACCGTGCCGGGTCCCCAGCGTCCGTTCCGCTACGAACTTCGGCGCGCGACCCACCTGGCAACCGCCGTGCGAGTGGGGGCCGTGGTGGTCTGTGCGTCGATGGTGTCGGCCGCGGTGCTCGCCCACGTGGGACACGCGCCACCGGCGCGGGTGCTGGCCGCGTGGCCGGGGGCCTTCCCTCTCCCGCCGGCCGCCCTGGGGGCCGCCCTGCTCGGCGCGCTCGCCTCCGGGGAGGAGTTCCGGTATCCGGTCCTGACGCTGGACCGGTGCGCGGTTCCGCAGCGGTTCGGGCTGTTGGCCGCCAAGCTCCTCCTGGTCGGCGCCATGGCGGCGGTCCTGGCCGCCGTTGTCGTGCTCGCCGATGTCGCGGCCCTCCTCCTCGTGCCCGGCCGTTCGGCGAGTGAGGTGCCCGCGGACTGGGCGGCCCAGGTCGGCGGTTGGGTGGGGCTGATCGTGGGGTGTTCCTGGTTGGGGGTGCTGGGGGCCGGGCTCTTCCGGTCCACCGCGGCCGGGCTCGCCGCGGCGGTGGCCGTTCCCGTCGTCGTCGCCCCGCTCCTCGGCCGGTTGCGCGACGGCGTCCCGGTGACCGCGGCCGCGGGTCCCCCCGTTCGGGCCGGTGAGGCGGTGTCGCCGGGGTGGCTCTCCGAAGGGTGGCCCTCGTGGGCGGCTTTCTCGCGGCTGGTGGGGCAACCCCTGGACTCGGCAGTGGTGTTGTCGCTTCTCGTGCTGCTCGGTGGCTGTCTGCTGATCTGGCTGAGGGGTCGTGCGCGTTGAAGGCGGTCGGTGTCCCGGGCCTCCGAAGCTGTGCGCAACTCCCCCGGTCGAAGCCCATTTCTTTCCGATAAGGCGTCAATTGGGGCGGGGCGAGCGATCACCCTTTCGTGTGCTTTTCACCAAAGCGCTCAAGGGAGTTGGGCAGGTCGCCGACAAAGAACGCGTGAGTACCCTTGCGCACACGATGATGACCACCGCCCGCTCCGCCGACCCCGGGGTCGCGAGTCCCGGCGAACGCGACCGCCGCCCCTACGCAGACGGGCCCACCGTCGATCGCCCCGGCCCTCCCGCGTGGGACGGCGGTGAGCCCGAGTTGGGGCGGGTGAGTCGGCGCGCCGCCGGGAGCCGGGGGCGAGGGCTTCACGGGCAACTCGTCCAGCAACTCGGCCAGATGATCGTCTCCGGCGATCTGGGAGCCGACCGTCCGCTGGTCCCCGAGGAAATCGGCCAGCGTTTCGAGGTCTCGCGCACCGTCGTCCGCGAGTCGTTGCGCGTCCTGGAAGCGAAGGGCCTCGTCAGCGCCCGCCCGAACGTCGGCACGAGGGTGCGTCCCGTCAGCGACTGGAACCTCCTCGACCCGGACATCATCGAGTGGCGCGCGTTCGGACCGCAGCGTGACGACCAGCGTCGCGAGCTCGGCGAACTGCGCTGGACGATCGAACCGCTCGCCGCGCGGCTCGCCGCCGGCCACGGTCGAGAGGACGTCCAGCAGCGTCTGTCCGAGATGGTCCAGATCATGGGACACGCGGCCGGGCAGGGTGACGCCCTCACCTTCTCGCGGGCGGACGCCGAGTTCCACATGCTCCTCATCCAGGTCGCCGGGAATCGCATGCTGGACCACCTGTCGGGCATCGTCTCCGCCGCGCTTCAGGTCTCAGGGGGGCCGGTCACGGGCTGTGACCGCCTGAACGAGGCGACGCTGTCGCAGCACGGTCTGATCGTCGACGCGCTGTCCGCGGGTGACGGTGCGGCGGCCGAGTCCGCCATGCGGCAGCTGCTCACGGTGCAGCCCGAGTCTGATCGGGTCGTCCCCGCGCCTCGCGAGCACTGATCTGTCGCCGCCCGCCCGGGAGGGTGGCCGCCCGGGGCGGGACGGCGTGGATGGCGGGCCCTCGCGTCCCTGGCCTGTCGGGTCCCGCGTCGCGGTGGCGCCACGGGATCCGGCGCTCACCCGCGGGGGTGGTGAGCGCCGGATTCCCGGGTTCGGCGGGAGGATCGTCATTGACTCGGAGTGCTCCTTTTCGACCCGCTTGCCGGTATTTCGAGTGTGACTCGGGCCACGCGGATCGGGCGTAACGCTCGCGGGAGCAGCGCGATGACCTAAGAGGTGACAGTCGAGGAGGGAAGGCGGACGTCGAGCGACGGCGTCGTGCCCCTCCCCGGCCCCGCCCGCGCCGTCGACCCGATCCGAAGTCGACGGTCGGCTCCCGTCCGCCCGGACGGTGCCGGAAGCCGCTTTCCAACGTTCCGAGAGGTTGTTCGTGTCGGCCAGCACATCCCGTACGCTCCCGCCGGAGATCGCCGAGTCCGTCTCTGTCATGGCGCTCATCGAACGGGGAAAGGCTGAGGGGCAGATCGCCGGCGACGACGTGCGCCGGGCCTTCGAAGCCGACCAGATTCCGGCCACTCAGTGGAAGAACGTACTGCGCAGCCTCAACCAGATCCTCGAGGAAGAGGGTGTGACGCTGATGGTCAGTGCCGCAGAACCCAAGCGCACCCGCAAGAGCGTCGCGGCGAAGTCCCCCGCCAAGCGGACGGCGACCAAGGCGGTCGCCGCCAAGGCCGCGGCGGGCCGGAAGGCCTCCGCGAGCACCGCCCGGACGGAGGCCTCCGCATCGGAGGGAGCCGCCGCGGAGGAGTCTCCCGCGCCGAAGAAGGCCGCGGCGAAGAAGACCACCGCGAAGAAGGCCGCGGCGAAGAAGACCACCGCGAAGAAGGCGACCGCCAAGAAGGCCGCCACGAAGAAGGACGACGGCGAGGTCCTCGAGGACGAGGCGTTGGAGGAGGGCAAGGCTCCGGAGGAGCCCGAAGGCACCGAGAGTGCCGGTTTCGTCCTTTCCGACGACGACGAGGACGACGCCCCCGCCCAACAGGTCGCCGCGGCCGGCGCCACGGCGGACCCGGTCAAGGACTACCTCAAGCAGATCGGCAAGGTACCCCTGCTCAACGCCGAGCAGGAGGTCGAGCTCGCGAAGCGCATCGAAGCGGGACTGTTCGCCGAGGACAAGCTGGCCAACGCCGACAAGCTCGCACCGAAGCTGAAGCGCGAGTTGGAGATCATCGCCGAGGACGGCCGCAGGGCCAAGAACCACCTGCTGGAGGCGAACCTCCGTCTCGTGGTCTCGCTGGCCAAGCGCTACACCGGTCGCGGCATGCTCTTCCTCGATCTGATCCAGGAAGGCAACCTCGGTCTGATCCGTGCGGTGGAGAAGTTCGACTACACCAAGGGCTACAAGTTCTCCACGTACGCCACCTGGTGGATCCGGCAGGCGATCACCCGCGCGATGGCCGACCAGGCCCGCACCATCCGCATCCCGGTGCACATGGTGGAGGTCATCAACAAGCTCGCGCGTGTGCAGCGCCAGATGCTCCAAGACCTGGGGCGGGAGCCGACCCCCGAGGAACTGGCCAAGGAACTCGACATGACCCCGGAGAAGGTCATCGAGGTCCAGAAGTACGGTCGCGAGCCCATCTCGCTTCACACCCCTCTCGGCGAGGACGGCGACAGCGAGTTCGGCGACCTCATCGAGGACTCCGAGGCCGTGGTACCGGCGGACGCGGTGAGCTTCACCTTGTTGCAGGAGCAGTTGCACTCGGTCCTGGACACGCTCTCGGAGCGAGAGGCGGGCGTGGTCTCGATGCGATTCGGTCTGACCGACGGGCAGCCGAAGACTCTGGACGAGATCGGCAAGGTCTACGGGGTCACCCGCGAGCGCATCCGACAGATCGAGTCCAAGACGATGTCCAAGCTGCGCCACCCGTCGCGGTCGCAGGTCCTGCGCGACTACCTCGACTGAGCCGACCGTTCACTCCGTGCCTCGATCCCTCGGATCGGGGCACGGAGTCGTTTCGCGGCCGGGTCGGAGTTCGGGGCGGGGCCGCGCGAACGGGCGCCCCGGGTGTCATCCGGTCGGGTCCCGGTCCGTTGTCGGTACCGGCTACTAGCGTCGAAGTCGAGGGTACGGAAGCCCGACCGACGCCTGCGGCCGGTGCCGCCCCCGTCGGAAGGGTCACGCTACGACGGAAATAGGCGGAAGCGAACATGGCGACGCACAAGCCAACTGAATCCACCGGAACCCATCCCGCCGACGCACACGACCTGATCCGGGTCCACGGCGCGCGCGAGAACAACCTCAAGGGCGTCAGCGTCGACCTCCCGAAGCGCAGATTGACCGTCTTCACCGGAGTCTCGGGTTCGGGCAAGAGTTCGCTGGTGTTCGAGACGATCGCGGCGGAGTCCCAGCGGCTGATCAACGAGACCTACAGCGCCTTCGCGCAGGGGTTCATGCCCACCCCCGGGCGACCGGAGGTCGACGTCCTGGACGGCCTGACGACCGCCATCATCGTCGACCAACAGCGCATGGGCGGCGATCCGCGCTCCACGGTGGGCACGGCCACGGACGTCAACGCCATGCTGCGCATCCTGTTCAGCAGACTGGGCGAGCCGCGTATCGGCCCCCCGGGGGCGTTCTCGTTCAACGTGGCCTCGGTGTCGGCGAGCGGCGGACTGACGGTCGACAAGGGAGCCGACAGGACGAGGACCGAGAAGGTGACGTTCAGTCGGACCGGCGGCATGTGCACGCACTGCGAGGGCCGCGGCACGATCTCGGAGATCGATCTCACCGAACTCTACGACGAGTCCAAGTCGCTCAACGAGGATCCCTTCACCATCCCGACCTACACCGGGGACGGGTGGGTGGTGCGCGTGATCCGGGAGTCCGGCCTCTTCGATCCGGACAAGCCCATCCGTGACTTCACCGCGAGGGAACGGCACGACTTCCTGTACAGAGAGCCTGTCAAGGTGAGTGTCCAGGGGGTCAAACTCACCTATGAGGGGCTCGTCCCGAAGATCCGCAAGTCGTTCCTGTCGAAGGACCGCGGATCCATGCGGCCGCACATCCGGGCCTTCGTCGACCGGGCTGTGGCCTTCACCGAGTGCTCCGCCTGCGGGGGCACGCGGCTCAGCGCTCCTGCGCGGTCCTCCCGGATCGCCGGGACGAGCATCGCCGACGCCTGCGCGATGGAGATCCGTGACCTGGCCGAGTGGGTCAAGGGGCTGCGGGAGCCGTCCGTCGGGCCGCTTCTGGCGAAGCTCGGGCACACGCTCGACTCCTTCACCGACATCGGGCTCGGGTACCTCTCCCTGGACCGTTCCTCGGGCACCCTCTCCGGTGGCGAGGCACAGCGAACCAAGATGATCCGCCATCTGGGGTCCTCGCTCACGGATGTCACCTATGTCTTCGACGAGCCCACGGTCGGCCTGCATCCTCACGACGTCCGGCGGATGAACGACGTCCTGCTCCGACTGCGGGACAAGGGCAACACCGTGCTCGTGGTGGAGCACAAGCCGGAATCGATCCTGATCGCCGACCACGTGGTCGATCTCGGTCCCGGGGCCGGGGCGGACGGCGGTGTCGTCTGCTTCGAGGGCTCCGTGGAGGAGCTTCGCCGGAGCGACACCGTGACGGGCAGACATCTCGACGATCGCGCCGCGCTGAAGGAGAAGGTGCGGGAGGCAACGGGAGTGCTCCGTGTCCGTGGGGCGACACGGAACAACCTGCGCGGCGTCGACGTCGACATCCCACTCGGCGTCCTCACCGTCGTCACGGGCGTCGCCGGTTCGGGCAAGAGCTCCCTCGTGCACGGCTCGCTGCCGCCCGAGGCGGGTGTGGTCGCGGTCGATCAGACCCCCATCCGGGGGTCCCGCCGCAGCAATCCGGCCACGTACACCGGCCTTCTCGACGCGATTCGCAAGGCGTTCGCGAAGGCCAACGGTGTGAGCCCGTCGCTGTTCAGCCCCAACTCGGACGGCGCCTGCCCCGTCTGCCAGGGTTCGGGAGTGCTGTACACGGATCTGGCGATGATGGCCGGTGTCGCCGTTCCCTGCGAGGAATGCGAGGGGAGGCGCTTTCAGGCGCGCGTGTTGGAGTATCGGCTCGGAGGGCGGGACATCGGTCAGGTGCTGGCGATGTCCGTCGGGGAGGCGCGGGCGTTCTTCTCCACGAAGGCGGCGCGCGTGCCGGCCGCCCAGCGGATCCTGGGTCGGCTCGTCGAGGTGGGCCTCGGGTACCTGGCCCTCGGCCAGCCGCTCACCACCCTGTCCGGCGGTGAGCGGCAGCGGTTGAAGCTGGCCGTTCACATGGCGGAGAGGGGCGGGATCCATGTCCTGGACGAGCCGACCAGTGGCCTGCACCTCGCCGACGTGGCACATCTGCTCGACCTCCTTGACCGACTCGTCGACGCGGGGAAGTCGGTGATCGTCGTGGAGCACCACCAGGCGGTCATGGCGCACGCCGACTGGATCATCGACGTCGGCCCCGGCGCCGGACACGACGGCGGGAGGATCGTCTTCGAGGGGACGCCCGCGGATCTCGTCGCGGCCCGCTCCACCCTCACCGGCGAACACCTCGCGGAGTATGTGGGCGGCTGAGCTCGGCGATGCCGGGCGCGGGGGGCGTCGTCGGTCGCCGCGTGGACGCGCGCCACCTCCTCCACGCCAACGCCCCAGAGGTCCGCGACGCGCCGCAGGTCGGCTCCGGTGTAGCGCGCCGGGCTCGACCGCCGAGCCGCGCCGGGGTGCGAGGTGTGACGGCCGGCATCACTCTGGGTGCTCAGTCGTCACCCTTCAGTGAGGAGTGGGTATGCGTCACGCTGCTGTCCGGGCGGTTGCCCGGACGCTGGTCCTGCTCGCCTTCGGGGCGGTCCTTCCGTCGGCCGCCGCCGCTCCGGCGGCGGCCGACCGGCAGATCCTGGGAGGCTTCGCCGTCGACGCGGCCGATGTCCCCTGGGCGGTCGCCCTCGCCAGCCGTGACCGATTCGGGGGTACCCGGTCGGGGCAGTTCTGCGGGGGCGTCGCCGTCGGACGGACCACTGTCCTCACGGCCGCCCACTGTCTGGGGGAGGAGGTTCTCGGGACGCCCGCGGACCCTGTGCGCGATCTCCGGGTGGTGGTGGGGCGCACGGACCTGGGTGCCGTCGGACAGGGACGCGAGATTCCCGTCCGCGGTGTCTGGGTCAACCCGGACCACGATCGCGGCAGCAACTCCGGGGACTTCGCCGTGGTCACGCTGTCGCGGAAGCTGCCGGCCGGGTCCACCATAGCGATGGCTCCCGAGGGTGATCCGGCGTACGCACCCGGGCAGAGTGCCGTGGTCTTCGGCTGGGGGGACACCTCGGGGAGGGGTGACTACGCGGGCACCCTACGTGGTGCCTCTGTCCATGTGCTCCCCGATCGCCGCTGCTCCGCCGCCTATCCGGGCCTCGCCGGAGGCAGGTACAGGCCCGAGACCATGCTCTGCGCGGGGGAGGAGACGGGTGGGCGCGATGCCTGCCAGGGAGACAGCGGAGGGCCCCTGGTGGCCCGAGGCAAGCTGATCGGTCTGGTCTCGTTCGGGAGTGGTTGCGGACGACCGGACAGCCCCGGCGTCTACACGCGAGTGTCGGCCGTACTCAAGGCCCTGGGGTGGGATACGCCCTGATCGTGCGACGCGGCGCACGGAAGCCGATCGAGGGCCCTCGGGCGTGCTCTCCCCGGAGCTCGACAGGGGGCCGTGGGTCGTTGTGTGGCCACGACGCACGCGAGACGGGCGGCCCCCCCAGCGGGGAGGCCGCCCGTCTCGTCGGCTCGTGTCGGACGACTGGTCGAGGGAACGGGGGTCGGATCAGCGCTCTTCTTCGGAGGCCGAGGCCGGAACGGAGGTGAGTCGCTCGGTCTCGTCCTGTATCTCGGCGGCGATCTTCTTGAGTTCCGGCTCGAACTTGCGACCGTGGTGGGCGCAGAAGAGCAGCTCTCCGCCGTTGAGCAGGACGACGCGCAGGTAGGCCTGGGCGCCGCAGCGGTCGCAGCGGTCTGCGGCCGTCAGCGGGCTCGCGGAAGTCAGAACAGTAGTCACGTCGCCTCTTCTCTAGCTCGACGAGCTGTCGTACCAGGGTCAACATCCAACCAGCCTCGAAACGTTCCCGCTCGTGGCTTCTCCTTGAAAAAATCTCCGAGGGGGCTGGCTGCTGCCGGTTGGCGGCGAATGTGCCGTATCACGAGTCTGTGTCGTACGGGTTCGCGCTGTCGGTGGTGTCGGGTCCTCCGGCCGGATTGCCGGTTTGTTCATGAGGACGTGCCCGGAGCCTAAATGGTTCATGCCTCGAAGGGAACGTGATGTGTGCTTCACCCCCTCGGGGGATCGAACGTGTATGCGACGTGCCCTAGGGTGGCAACCCCGTCCAGGGTGGCGTGAGAACCGCCCCACCAGGACCTGGGTACCCTCTGAGCGGCGAACGACGCCGTGCCCTCCCCCGCAGGGCCCATCGGAAATTCAGCGAGGAGCGAACCGCGTGACCGCCGATTCGACCGTGCCGTCCACCGCCCTGCTGGCAGGAGCAGACCGGGACGGCTCCAACTACACCGCGCGGCACCTCCTCGTACTGGAGGGACTGGAGGCCGTCCGCAAGCGCCCGGGGATGTACATCGGCTCGACCGACAGTCGAGGACTGATGCACTGCCTCTGGGAGATCATCGACAACTCCGTCGACGAGGCCCTGGGAGGGCACTGCGAGCGGATCGAGGTCGTCCTGCACGACGACGGCTCGGTCGAGGTGCGCGACGACGGCCGGGGCATCCCCGTCGACGTCGAACCGAAGACCGGTCTCTCCGGTGTCGAGGTGGTCATGACCAAGCTCCACGCCGGAGGCAAGTTCGGGGGTGGCTCGTACGCCGCCTCGGGCGGACTGCACGGGGTGGGCGCCTCCGTGGTGAACGCGCTCTCCGCGCGCCTGGACATCGAGGTCGACAGAGGGGGCCATACCCACGCGATCAGCTTCCGCCGGGGCGTGCCCGGAGCCTTCGCCGGGGCCGGATCGGAGGGTCGGTTCGAGGCCGGGGGCGGCCTGCGCAAGGTGAGGAAGGTCCCGAAGGCGCGTACGGGCACTCGTGTGCGGTACTGGGCGGATCGGCAGATCTTCCTGAAGGACGCCCGGCTCTCCCTGGAGACGCTGCACCAGCGGGCGCGCCAGACGGCCTTCCTGGTGCCGGGGCTGACCATCGTCGTGCGCGACGAGTTCGGGCTCGGCCAGGGGGGAAGCAAGGGTGAGGAGTCCTTCCGCTTCGACGGGGGCATCAGCGAGTTCTGCGAGTACCTCGCCGCCGATCGGGCCATCTGCGACGTCCTCCGTCTCGGTGGCCGGGGGAGCTTCAAGGAGACCGTCCCGGTCCTGGACGAACACGGCCAGATGACCCCGACCGAGGTCACCCGCGACCTGGGAGTGGACGTCGCCCTGCGATGGGGCACCGGCTACGACACCACGGTGCGCTCCTTCGTCAACATCATCGCCACCCCCAAGGGCGGTACCCACGTCGCCGGTTTCGAGCAGGCCGTGACCAAGACGCTCAACGAGGTGCTGCGCGGCAAGAAGCTGCTCCGGGTCGCCGAGGACGACATCGTCAAGGACGACGCTCTGGAGGGCCTCACGGCCGTGGTCACCGTCAGGTTGGCCGAGCCGCAGTTCGAGGGGCAGACCAAGGAGGTCCTCGGTACCTCGGCGGCGCGTCGCATCGTCAACCAGGTGATCGCCAAGGAACTCAAGGCGTTCCTGGTCTCGACCAAGCGCGACGCGGCCCAACAGGCGCGTGCCGTCCTGGAGAAGGCCGTCGCGGCGGCCCGCACGCGAATCGCCGCCCGGCAGCACAAGGACGCGCAGCGCCGCAAGACCGCGTTGGAGTCCTCCTCGCTGCCGGCCAAGCTCGCCGACTGCCGCAGCGACGAGGTGGACCGCAGCGAGTTGTTCATCGTCGAGGGAGACTCGGCGCTCGGCACGGCCAAGCTCGCCCGAAACTCGGAGTTCCAGGCGTTGCTCCCGATTCGAGGGAAGATCCTCAACGTTCAGAAGTCCTCGGTGACCGACATGCTGAAGAACGCCGAGTGCGGCGCGATCATCCAGGTCATAGGGGCGGGGTCGGGCCGGACCTTCGACATCGACACCGCCAGGTACGGCAAGATCATCATGATGACGGACGCCGACGTCGACGGGTCCCACATCCGGACGCTGCTGCTCACGCTCTTCCACCGCTACATGCGTCCCATGGTGGAGGCGGGGCGCGTCTTCGCAGCGGTGCCGCCCCTGCACCGGGTGGAGGTCACCCAGCCCAAGAAGGGTCAGGACAAGTACGTCTACACCTACTCGGACCGCGAACTGCGCGACAAGCTGACCGATTTCCGAAGCAGGGGAGTCCGCTACAAGGACTCCATCCAGCGGTACAAGGGCCTCGGAGAGATGGACGCGGACCAACTGGCGGAGACGACCATGGACCCTCGTCGGCGCACCCTGCGACGGATCAACCTCACCGATCTGGATTCGGCTGAGCGGGTCTTCGATCTTCTCATGGGCAACGACGTCGCGCCCCGCAAGGAATTCATCTCCGGTTCGGCCGCCACGCTCGACCGTTCCCGCATCGACGCCTGACGCGATCCGCCCCGGCTTTCGGGCAGGGAGAGACGGGGGCGTCGCTCTGGGACACAAGCCCGGTCGCCCATTGTCGTTCGGGCCGTCCGGGCAAGGGCGGGGGAGCGGACCGACCGGGGCATCGGGCGCTCCGCACGACGAGGGCCGATGCCCGCTGGAGCCTCGTCGGTCGCGCTTCGCGACCGGTCGTCCTCAGTGCCGGGGAGGCGGCCCCACGTAGAGGCCCGAGGGTCGCAGGGGCAGCGGTGGCTCCTGGTACTCCTCCAGCGCGTGTGCGACCCATCCGGCCGTGCGCGCCACGGCGAAGATCGTTTCGCCTGCCGACGCCGGCATGCCGGTCGCGGTGCACAGAGCCGCGAGCGCGAGATCCACGTTGGCGTGCAGAGGGGCATGGCGTGCCGCTCCCGTCGTGATCTCGCGTGCGGCGGCGAGCGCCGGTTCCGCGCCGGGCACGTCTTCCAAGAGGGCGAAGAGGGCCCGTGCTCGCGGGTCTTCCCCGGCGTAGAGGCTGTGCCCCAGCCCCGGGATCCGACGGCCCGCCCGTAGCTCCTGCGCGATCACGGGAGCGGCGTTCCCTCGCGCGAGCACTTCCTGGAGCAGCCGGTGAGCCTCCCCGCAGGCGGCGCCGTGCAGGGGACCCTCGATCACCCCGAGTCCGGCCGACACGGCGGCGTAGACGTGGGCTCGCGCGGACGCGGCCACGCGCACCGCGCGTGTCGAGGCCGCGAGATCGTGGTCGGCCAGGAGTCCGAGTGCCGCGTCCAACGCGCGCAGGGAGGCGTCGTCCGCCGTGCGTTCGGCGAGTCTGGACCAGAGACGGTCGGCCAGGGGGCCCTTGTCCACCCGGTGTCCGTGCCGTGCGGCGGGCAGCGCGGTCACCATGGTGGGGATGAGGACCCGGGCCGAGGCCAGCACCGCCTCTTTCGAGAGGTCGAAGCGCAAGGGGTCCGTCGCGGCGGTGGCGACGGCGGCCACGCGGAGATGGTCCGTGGGGCCGGCGTGCTCGGGCAGGGCCTCCACCGAGCGTCGGGCCGCGAGGAGACTCGCCTCCGTCGCGGCGAATCCCGTACCCGCCCCGGTCGTCCCCGTCCAGAGCCACTCGGCCACCTCCTCGTAGCCGTGACGACTCACCAGCTCGACGGCGTCGATGCCCCGGTAGTAGAGCCGCCCCTCGGTGATCAGGGTGATTTCGGTGCGTACCCGTGTCTGGTCGTCGGGCCGAGCGGTCGTGGTCGTCGACCTGGGGCGCCGTGCCAGAGCGCGGACTTCCGCCGGGTCGAAGGTGCTTCCCCGGCCGTCCGGTGACCTCCTGCTGTCGAGTCGGCCGCGGCTGACGTAGGCGTAGACCGTTGCCGGCTTGACGCCGAGCAGGTCGGCCGCTTCCCGCGTGGTGAGCCGCCGCTCTCCCGGGGCGGGTGAGTCGGCCTCTGTGTCGTCCATGCGCGCCACGCTAGCGACTCCGTTCCGTCAAGGGTGTCTATGTTGACTAAATCAATATTGACAGATGAGAGTGCATGCTGGACATTCGAATCAAGTCAAGGAGGACGTCATGTCGAACACGCATCCCGCGCATGGTCCGATCGAGGCGCCCCCGGGCCTCGCGGGCGTCGTCGTCACCCACACCGCGCTGGGGGACGTGCGCGGGAGAGAGGGCTTCTATCACTACCGCCAGTACTCCGCCGTCGAACTCGCGTCGCGCCTCGGCTTCGAGGACGTCTGGCACCTGATGTTCCACGGCGAGTTGCCGGAGGAGGCGCGACGGGACGCCTTCCTCGCCCACACCGCCGGACTGCGGCGGTTGCCCGAACGGGTGAGTGCCGCCCTCCCGGCCCTGGCGGCGGTGGGTGGACCGGCCGCTTCCGGCCCCCTGGCCGGTCTCGGTGCCGCGCTCGGCCTCCTCGGAACCGCGCGGGGTTTCCGCCCCGTCTACGACATCGATCCGGGACAGCGCCTGGCCGACGCCGAATCGGCGGTCGCCGCCGTGCCCACGCTGCTCACCGCCCTGTACCGGTTGAGCCGCGGTCTCGACCCGGTGGAGCCCCGCACGGATCTGACCCACACGGCCAACTACCTGTACATGCTGACCGGCTCCGAGCCCGACCCGGCACGGGTCAGAGCCGTCGAGCAGTACTTGATATCCACGATGGACCACGGCTTCAACGCGTCCACCTTCACCGCACGAGTGGTCGCCTCGACCGGGGCGGATGTCTCCGCGGCCCTGGTCGGCGCGGTGGGAGCCCTGTCGGGCCCGCTGCACGGCGGCGCGCCCAGCCGCGCCCTGGACGCGCTCGACGCCATCGGAAGTGTGGACGGGATCGACGAGTGGGTCCGGGCACGCGTCCTCGCGGGGGACCGCGTCATGGGCTTCGGTCACCCGGTCTACCGCACCGAGGACCCTCGGTCGCGCCTGCTCCGCGATGTGGCGCTGAGGTTGGGAGGACCTCTGGTGGAGTTCGCCGTCGAGGTCGAACGGAGGGTGGACGACATCCTGGCAGAGCTCAAGCCGGGCCGGGAACTGCACGCCAACGTGGAGTTCTACGCGGGCGTGGTGATGGAGCGATGCGGACTGCCACGGGAGATGTTCACGCCGACCTTCGCCGTGGCGCGCGCGGTCGGCTGGAGCGCCAACATCCTGGAGCAGGCCGCCGACCCGAAGATCATTCGTCCGGCGGCTCGGTACGTTGGACCCCCGGCCCCCGCGCCTCTGCCGGTTCGGGCGGCCGAGCGGGAGACCGCCCGGCGTGTCTGACCGGCCGGCCCGCCCGACGAGCCGCGGAGTGGGCCGGTCCCGGGCACCCGAGACCGTGTCCGCTCCGCCCGTATCCTGGTTCTGTCGCCGTCCCGTCCGGGCGGAGCCCAGCCGTCCCGGGGCAAGGGGGACACGTGAGAGAGGCCGCACCGTGGGGGACCGTCCGAGGCCGCAGATCCCCGTCGTGGTGCTCGCCGGATTCCTCGGCTCCGGAAAGACGACCCTCCTGAATCACCTGCTTCACCGCAGTGGTGGCAGCAGGATCGGGGCGATCGTCAACGACTTCGGCGCCATCGAGATCGACGCGATGGCCGTGGCAGGCGCGCTGGGCGATTCGACCGTCTCGCTGGGCAACGGCTGCCTGTGCTGCTCCGTCGATCCGGCGGAACTGGACGACTACCTCGAGCGCCTGTCCCGTGCGGAGACCGGAGTCGACGTCATCGTCGTGGAGGCGAGCGGCTTGGCGGAGCCGCGGCAACTCGTGCGCATGCTCCTGGCCAGCGAACTGCCCACCGTCGCCTACGGCGGGCTGGTCGAGGTGGTGGACGCGGCCGAGTTCGAGGACACGCGCGCCCGGCACCCCGAGATCGACCGGCACCTGGCCATGGCCGACCTCGTCGTGGTCAACAAGCTCGACCGAACCCCCGACGGCGAGCGGGTCGTCGCCCTCGTCGAGTCGCTCGCGGCCGGCGCGGCGGTGCTCCCCGCGACCCACGGCCGAGTCGACCCCGCGTTCCTCTTCGACTGCCGACCGGCGGAAGAACGCGTCGGCCAGCTCTCCTTCGACGACTTGCACGACCGGGTCGAGACCGATGCCGCGACTCCACACTTGCACGCAGCGTACGACAGCCTGTCGTTCGTCTCTGACGTCCCCATGGACCCTCGTCGTCTGACGCGGTTTTTGGACGGCCGCCCGCGCGGGCTCTACCGGATCAAGGGGTACGTCGACTTCGGCCCGAACGACCTCCGCAACCGGTACTCCCTGCACGCCGTCGGCGGGTTCCTCCGCCTGCGCCCGAGCCCCTG
The DNA here is from genome assembly GCF_016598575.1 of Streptomyces sp. HSG2. Classification (NCBI taxonomy): domain Bacteria; kingdom Bacillati; phylum Actinomycetota; class Actinomycetes; order Kitasatosporales; family Streptomycetaceae; genus Streptomyces; species Streptomyces sp. HSG2. The sequence continues at coordinate 1,007,540 of NZ_CP066801.1, read as the reverse complement.
GGAGCCCACCGAGGATCGCCTCACCCGACTCGTCCTGATCGGGACAGGAATCGACGCCGCCGCCCTGGAAGAGGAACTGCGGGCGTGCCGGAGCGTCACCCCGCACGTCGACGAGATCGGCATGTGGGGCGTCCTCCGCCACGTCCCGGATCCCGACGAGACGGAGGACGTGGCGGAGCGTCTCGCGAGGGGCCCCGGCGTCTAGGAAGAGTGTCGAAGCCCCTCCTGCCCGGCAGCGTGCCGGTGCACCGGCACGCCGCGCTGCCGGGATCACCCCGACGCGTCCGGGATCGGGGCGACCCTCCACCTCGCGATCGCACGCACCGACCGTCGCCGGGCCCTTTCGGGCGGCCGACGCGGCGTGTCGGACACGCGCTAGGAGTCCGACGCGATCGGGCCGGCCACGGCCCACACCGGTCGGGGCAGCGAAACCCCCGAGCCGTCCCGTCGCGGGTCGGGGTCCGGAAGCCGGGCCGGGGAGCCGTTCTTCTGAGCGGCGCGCGCCGGCGCGGGGCCGGCCCAGGCGAGGGCCAGGCAGTCCTCGCCCTTCAGGAACCGTTGGCAGCGCACCCCGCCGGTGGCTCGGCCCTTGCGGGGGTACTGGTCGAACGGCGTCAGCTTGGCCGTGGTCTGAACGGAGTCGTCGAGTGTCCCGCGAGCGCCGGCGACGGTGAACACCACGGCCTCGCTCGCCGGGTCGACCACGGTGAAGGAGATGACCCTGGCCCTGTCGGCGAGCTTGATCCCGGCCACCCCGCCGGCCGCTCGGCCCTGCGGGCGCACCTGCGAGGCCTGGAAACGGAGCAACTGCGCGTCGTCCGTGACGAAGACCAGGTCCTCCTCGCCGGTACGCAGCTCGGCCGCTCCCACGACGCGATCTCCGGGCTTGAGCGTGACCACCTCCAACTCCTCCTTGTTCGCGGGGTAGTCCGGGGCCACACGCTTCACGACGCCCTGTGCCGTGCCGAGTGCCAGGCCCGGCGAGGACTCGTCGAGCCCGGTCAGACAGACCACCGACTCACCGTCCCCGAGCGCCACGAACTCCGCCGCGGGCGCTCCGCCCGAAAGGTTCGACAGCGGGCCCGGCGGCAGTTGGGGCAGGTCGACGACGCTCAGTCGGAGCAACCGCCCGGCCGAGGTGACGACGCCGACCTCTCCGCGGGCCGTCGCCGCCACCGACGAGACGATCACGTCGTGCCGGGTCCGCTTGGCGGCGGTGTCGGAGGCCAGGGCGTCGTCGGCGGTGCGGGCCAGCAGGCCGGTGGACGACATCAGCACCCGACAGGGCGCGTCGGCCACCTGGAGCGGCAGCGTCGCCGCGGGAGCGGCCGGGGACTCCGACAGGACCGTGCGACGATCGCTGCCGAACTTCTTCGCCACCGCCGCAAGTTCGCCGGAAACGAGCTTGCGCAACTCGGCGTCGGACTCCAGGACCCGGGTCAGCTCCTCGATCTCCTCGCCGAGGCGTTCCCTCTCGGCCTCCAGCTCCACACGGTCGTACTTGGTGAGCCGGCGCAGCGGGGTGTCCAGGATGTACTGGGTCTGTGTCTCGCTCAGTGAGAAGCGCTCCATCAGACGCTCCTTGGCCTGGGCTGAGTTCTCGCTGGAGCGGATCAGTCCGATGACCTCGTCGATGTCGAGCAGCGCCGTCAGCAGCCCCTCGACCAGGTGCAGCCGGTCGCGTCTGCGACCTCGCCGGAACTCGCTGCGCCGCCGGACCACGGTGAACCGGTGGTCCAGGTAGACCTCCAGCAGCTCCTTCAGACCCAGGGTGAGAGGCTGACCGTCCACCAGAGCCACGTTGTTGATGCCGAAGGACTCCTCCATCGGCGTCAGCTTGTAGAGCTGTTCCAGTACCGCCTCCGGCACGAAACCGTTCTTGATCTCGATGACCAGGCGCAGGCCGTGTTCGCGGTCGGTGAGGTCCTTGACGTCCGCGATGCCCTGGACGCGCTTGGCCCCGACCAGATCCTTGATCTTGGAGATCACCTTCTCCGGACCCACGGTGAAGGGCAGCTCGGTCACGACCAGACCCTTGCGGCGGGCGGTGACCGGCTCGACCGACACCGAGGCCCGGATCTTGAAGGTGCCGCGCCCCGTCGCGTAGGCGTCCCGAATGCCGGGGAGGCCGACGATCCGGCCGCCGGTGGGCAGGTCGGGCCCTGGAACGTGCTTCATGAGGGCGTCGAGGTCGGCGTTGGGGTATCGGATGAGGTGACGGGCCGCGGCGATCACCTCCCGCAGGTTGTGCGGGGGCATGTTCGTGGCCATGCCGACGGCGATGCCGGACGCGCCGTTGACGAGGAGGTTGGGAAAGGCCGCCGGCAGGGCCACCGGCTCGCGTTCCTGCCCGTCGTAGTTCGGGGCGAAATCGACGGTGTCCTCCTCGATGGACTCCGTCATCAGCACACTGGCCTCCGCCATGCGGCACTCGGTGTACCGCATCGCGGCCGGCGGGTCGTCGTTGCCCAGCGAGCCGAAGTTGCCGTGGCCGTCGACCAGAGGCACCCGCATCGAGAAGGGCTGGGCCATGCGCACCAGAGCGTCGTAGATCGAGGAGTCGCTGTGCGGGTGAAGCTTGCCCATCACATCGCCGACCACACGGGCACACTTGACGTGCCCGCGATCGGGCCTGAGCCCCATCTCGCTCATCTGGTAGACGATGCGGCGGTGGACGGGCTTGAGGCCGTCCCGCGCGTCCGGCAGCGCGCGGGAGTAGATGACCGAGTACGCGTACTCGAGGAAGGAGCCCTGCATCTCGTCGACGACGTCGATGTCGAGGATCCTCTCCTCGTACGACTCGTCGGGCGGCGGGGTCTTCGTGCTACGGCGGGCCATCGCTGCCGGCTCCTTGCTGAAGCGTGAACGGTGATCTGTCGCGGACCATTGTGGCCCGCGGTGGTGACAGCGACCGACCAGGCGATCGCGGACCGCCCGTCCGGTGCTGCCCGCAGGCTACGCCCTCCGCCCCGGCCGGCAGCGGCGACCCGTGAGTCCCGCGACGTCGGGCGACCCCCGGCGACAGCGGGCACGACGCGACGCGACCTCGGTGGCGTTCTCGCTCTCGGCGTACGGTGTGCCGGAACTTCGCGGATCGCCCGCACGCTTGCATACAGTGGCAGGACCGGCGGGGATCCCCCGGTCCCACCCGGTGAGGCCGAGGGGCCTCCTCACAGGAATTCCGCGATCGAAGGGACGTACATGCCCATGGGTCACACGGCCACCGCCGAGGCAGGCTCCGGCGGCCTGACAGCGACCGAGCACCGCTTGGCCAACGGCCTGCGCGTGGTGCTCTCCGAGGACCATCTGACCCCGGTCGCGGCGGTGTGCCTCTGGTACGACGTCGGCTCCCGGCACGAGGTCGAGGGGCGCACCGGCCTCGCCCATCTCTTCGAGCACCTCATGTTCCAGGGCTCGGGACAGGTGGAGGGAAACGGCCACTTCGAGCTGGTCCAGGGCGCCGGCGGGTCGCTGAACGGCACCACGAGTTTCGAGCGCACCAACTACTTCGAGACGATGCCGGCCCATCAGCTGGAGCTCGCCCTGTGGCTGGAGGCGGACCGCATGGGCTCGCTGCTCGCCGCCCTCGACGACGAGTCGATGGAGAACCAGCGCGACGTCGTCAAGAACGAACGGCGCCAGCGCTACGACAACGTCCCCTACGGGACCGCGTTCGAGAAGCTCACGGCGCTCGCGTTCCCCGCCGGTCACCCCTACCACCACACTCCCATCGGGTCGATGGCCGATCTCGACGCCGCCACCCTGGAGGACGCCCGCTCCTTCTTCCGCACCTACTACGCGCCGAACAACGCGGTGCTCTCCGTCGTCGGCGACATCGACCCGGAGCGGACGCTCGCCTGGATCGAGAAGTACTTCGGCTCCATCCCCGGGCACGACGGGAAGCCGGCGCCCCGGGACGGCACCCTTCCGGACGTGATCGGCGAGCCGGTGCGGCAGGTCGTGCGGGAGGAGGTGCCGGCCAGGGCGCTGCTGGCGACCTACCGGCTGCCCAGCGACGGCTCCCGGGCCTGCGACGCCGCGGACCTGGCCTTGACGGTGCTCGGCGGCGGGGAGTCGTCCCGCCTCTACAACCGGCTGGTCCGACGGGACCGCACGGCCGCATCCGCTGCGTTCGGGATGCTCCGGCTCGCCGGCGCGCCCTCTCTGGGGTGGCTGGATGTGAAGGCCTCCGGCGACGTGGAGATCCCGACGATCGAGGCCGCCATCGACGAGGAGCTGGCCCGCTTCGCGGAGGAGGGCCCCACGCCCGAGGAGATGGAGCGGGCCCAGGCCCAGTTGGAGCGCGAGTGGTTGGACCGGCTCGGCACGGTGGCCGGCCGCGCCGACGAGCTGTGCCGCTACGCGGTCCTGTTCGGGGACCCGCAGCTGGCTCTCACCGCCGTCGACCGCGTCCTCGCCGTCGACGCGGAGGAGGTCCGCGCCGTAGCCGCGGCCCGGCTGCGCCCCGACAACCGAGCGGCGCTCGTCTACGAGCCGACCGCACCCGACGCCGCGACCCCCGCGGAGGCCACCGACGAGACCGAGGAGTCGGCCCAGTGACCGAACTCGCCCCCATGGACTTCCACCCCCGGCCGCAGGCGGGGGAGCCCAAGCCGTGGGCCTTCCCGGCCCCCGACCGCGCCACGCTGGGGAACGGCCTGACGGTGTTGCGCTGCGACCGCCCCGGCCAGCGGGTCGTCGCCGTCGAGGTGTCGACGCACGCCCCGTTGGACGCCGAGCCGGCAGGTCTCGACGGTGTCGCCACGATCATGGCTCGTGCCTTCTCTGAAGGCACCGACAAGCACTCCGCCGAGGAGTTCGCCGCCGAACTTGAGCGGTGCGGCGCCACCTTGGACTGCCACGCGGACCACCCCGGCGTCCGCTTGAGCCTGGAGGTCCCGGCGTCCCGTCTGGCCAAGGGGCTCGGTCTGGTCGCCGACGCCCTGCGCGCCCCCGCGTTCGCCGACACCGAGGTCGAACGCCTCGTCCGCAACAGGCTCGACGAGATCCCCCACGAGCTCGCCAACCCCGCCCGTCGCGCGGCGAAGGAACTGTCCAGGGAGCTGTTCCCCGTCGACGCGCGCGTCTCGCGCCCCCGCCAGGGCACCCGGGAGACCGTCGAGACCATCGACTCGGCCGCCGTTCGGGCCTTCTACGAGCGGTACGTGCGCCCCGCCACCACCACCGTGGTGGTCGTCGGGGACCTCACCGGCATCGACCTGGACGGGCTCCTCGCCGAGACACTGGGCACCTGGACGGGCTCGTCGGCCGAGGCTCGACCGGTGCCCGCGGTGTCCGCCGACGATCGCGGGCGGGTCGTCATCGTGGATCGTCCCGGCGCCGTCCAGACACAGTTGCTGATCGGCCGGGCCGGGCCCGACCGACACGACCCGGTGTGGTCCGCTCAACTCCTGGGCAGCTACTGCCTGGGCGGCACCCTCACCTCCCGCCTGGACCGCGTTCTGCGCGAGGAGAAGGGTTACACCTACGGTGTGCGTTCCTTCGCCCAGGTGCTGCTCTCCAACCCCGAGGGCACCGGAGCCTCCATGCTCGCCATCAGCGGCTCCGTGGACACGCCGAACACCGGAGCCGCGCTGCGCGATCTGTGGAGCGTCCTGCGCACGTTGGCCGCCGAGGGGCTCACCGACGCCGAGCGCGACAGCGCCGTGCGCAACCTCGTCGGCGTGGCGCCCCTGAAGTACGAGACGGCGGCGGCGGTGGCCGGGACCCTGGCCGACCAGGTCGAGCAGTTCCTCCCGGACGACTTCCAGGCCGACCTCTACCGGAGGCTGGCGGCGACCGGCACGGTCGAGGCCACCGCCGCGGTCGTGGCCGCCTTCCCGGTGGACCGCCTGGTCACGGTACTGGTCGGCGACGCCTCGGAGATCAAGGCCGAGGTGGAGTCCCTGGACATCGGCGAAGTCACCGTGCTGTCGACGGAATAGCGCGGGACCGGCGACCCGCCGGGACCGTCGGCTGCTCGCCGCGGGACCGGCGCGTCGCCGGCGCGAGTGCGTCGCGCCCGGCGTCGTCGGCCCGGCGCGGGCACGACCACCCGCCCACGTGGGGGCGAGGTCCCGGCTCGCCGCTATTCGCCGCCGTTTCGGTGTCCAAAAGTCCGTCATAAAATCCGGCCCGTCGTCGGAGATTCCCGCGCATTGCCATAGAGTCACGGAACGAGCGTCAAGTCGGCGACGTCGCAAGGGGATCGAGGCGGAGGTCGGTCATGCGTGTTCCGGCGCAGTCGGTCTGTACGGCGATCCGGGACGACATCGTCGCCGGAGTCCACGCCCGGGGGAGTCGACTGACCGAGGAACCGCTCGCGCGGCGCTACGGCGTCTCGCGGGTCCCCGTCCGCGAGGCCTTGCGCACGTTGGAGGCCGAGGGCTTCGTGGTCACCAGGAGACACGCCGGCGCCTGTGTGGCCGAGCCCACCGAGCGCGAGGCCGCCGACCTGCTGGAGATGAGACTCCTGTTGGAGCCGCTGGGCGCGGCCCGTGCCGCCGAACGCCGCACCGAGGCCCATCTGAAGGTGCTGCGCGGACTGGTGCGCCTGGGCCGGCGGCGGGCTCGGCAGGGTACCGGCGACGACCTGCGCTCCCTGGAGGGCTGGTTCCACGAGACGCTCGCCCAGGCCTCGGACAGTCCGCCGCTCGTCGCCATGCTGGCCCAGCTCCGTCACAAGATCGCCTGGATGTTCACGGTCGAGGCGCAGGTTCACCCGCTGGCTTCGTGGGAGGAGCGGGGAGCGGTGGTCGACGCGGTGGCGCGCGGGGACGGCGAGCGTGCCCGTCGGCTCACCACCGCGCATGTCGAGCGAGCGACGGCGGCCCACCGGCCGCGCCCGCGGACGCCGGGCCGGGCGAGGATCCCGAAACATCCCGTGCACACGACGGTCACACGCGCTTGACGCGAGTCGGATAAGGGAAAGCGGAAATAGGGGGAACGGACAACGCCTGCCGGTCGAAAATGACTCTCCCGCGCGGCCGATGACATTTCCTCCGTCCGTGCCGGTCCGACCGGAGGAATGTCGGCGGTTTCGCGAGGAAGTCGCCTCGGTCGCACTCGCCGCCCCACGGGACCCGAGCGACCGCGCGTGATGGGGTCCACTCCGGGACCGGGGCCCTCAGTCCGCTTCGGGAAGCTCCTCCAGGCCTTCGGCCACCAACCTCGCCAGCCGGTCCAACGCCGGGTCGGCACCCTCGGCGTCAGCGGTCAGGACGACCTCCTCGCCGCCCCGCACGCCGAGGCCGAGCACCGCGAGGACCGAGCGGGCGTTGACGGCCGCGCCGTCGGGTCTGGCGATGGCCACGGGGACGCCCGTGGCCGTTGCCGCGCGGACGAAGAGGGAGGCGGGTCGGGCGTGGAGGCCCTCCGCCCAGCCGACGGTGACGCGGCGTTCGACCATGTGCTGCTGCCCTTCGGGACGTCCGAGGTCGTCCGCGCCAGTCTCCCACGGGACCGGGCCGACGGCGCCCCACCGACGGGGCGGGTCGCCGCACGGACGCGGGCCGCCCGCGTCGCGTCGGGCAACGCCCCGGAGTCGTACGCTGGGCCCATGCAGACGCCGCCGGACCGGCACGACTACCCCGCCCACTGGGAAGCCGACGTGGTGCTCCGCGACGGCGGCACCGCGCGGGTGCGCCCCATCGACGTGGACGACGCCGACCGGCTGGTCGGCTTCTACGAACGGGTCTCGGAGGAGTCCAAGTACTACCGCTTCTTCGCACCGTACCCCCGGCTGTCGGCGAAGGACGTCAGACGCTTCACCCACCACGACTTCGTGGACCGGGTGGGCCTGGCGGCCACCGTCGGCGGCGAGTTCATCGCCACCGTGCGCTACGACCGGATCGGTCCGGACGGGATGTCGGCCCCCGCCCCGGCCGACGAGGCCGAGGTCGCCTTCCTCGTCCAGGACGCGCACCAGGGTCGCGGCGTCGCCTCGGCGTTGCTCGAACACATCGCGGCCGTCGCACGAGAGCGGGGCATCCGTCGGTTCGCCGCCGAGGTACTGCCCGCCAACACCAAGATGATCAAGGTCTTCACGGACGCCGGCTACACGCAACAACGCAGTTTCGAGGACGGCGTCGTCCGTCTGGAACTCGATCTCGAACCCACCGACCGCAGCCTCGCCGTGCAGTACGCGCGCGAGCAACGGGCCGAGGCGAGGTCCGTGCAGCGATTGCTGGCCCCCGGCTCGGTCGCCGTCGTCGGCGCCGGACGCACACCGGGCGGTGTGGGGCGCAGCATCCTGGGGAACATCCGGGAGGCCGGATACCCCGGGCGCCTCTACGCGGTCAACCGGTGCTTCCCCGAGCGAGGCGGCGAGATCGACGGCGTTCCCGCCCATCGATCGGTTCGGGACATCGCGGCCCCCGTCGACGTCGCGGTGGTCGCGGTACCGGCCGAGCGCGTCCCGGACGTCGTCGCCGACTGCGGCGCCCACGGGGTCCAAGGGCTCGTGGTGGTCTCGGCCGGCTACGCGGAGAGCGGCCCGGACGGTCGCGAGCGCCAGCGCGCACTCGTGCGCCAGGCTCGGGCCCACGGGATGAGGATCATCGGCCCCAACGCCTTCGGTGTCGTCAACACCTCGCCCGAGGTCCGACTCAACGCCTCCCTCGCGCCGCGCATGCCCCGCGCCGGTCGGATCGGCCTCTTCGCCCAGTCCGGCGCCATAGGCATCGCGCTGCTGTCCCGACTCCACCGGCGGGGCGGCGGGGTCACGGGCGTGACCGGCGTCTCCACCTTCGTGTCCTCGGGCAACCGTGCCGACGTCTCCGGCAACGACGTCCTCCAGTACTGGTACGACGACCCGGACACCGACGTGGCCTTGATGTACCTGGAATCGATCGGCAACCCTCGCAAGTTCACCCGTCTCGCCCGCCGGACGGCGGCGGCCAAGCCCGTGGTCGTGGTGCAGGGGGCGCGCCATCGCAGCGCGGCCCCCCAGGGTCACGCCGTGCGGGCCACCCGGCTGTCCCATGCCACCGTCTCCGCCCTGTTGAGGCAGGCCGGTGTGATCCGGGTCGACACGATCACGGAGCTCGTCGACACCGGGCTGCTGCTCGCCCGGCAGCCGCTCCCCGCCGGCCCCCGGGTGTCGATCCTCGGCAACTCCGAGTCCCTGGGGTTGCTCACCTACGACGCCTGCCTGGCGGAGGGGCTTCGTCCGCACGCGCCACTCGACCTCACCACCTCCGCCACCCCGGCGGACTTCCAGCGCGCGCTCACCCGCGCGCTGTCCGACACCGGCTGCGACGCGGTCGTGGTTGCTGCCATCCCGACGCTCGGTGAGGACTCCGTCGCCACCGGCGACGCCGAGCTGGCCGAAGCGCTGCGCTCGGCTGCGGCGACGGCGCCCGACAAGCCCGTCCTCGTGGTGCACGTGGAGCTCGGCGGCCTGGCCGAGGCACTCTCCGCCGCCGCCGGCACGGCGCCCGGGGCCAGGGAGGGTGCGACCGCCCCGCCCCTCCTGGACCGCCCCGGCGCCGAGCCCGTCGCCCGAGGGGAAGCGCCGCCCCCGGCACCGGAGGACGGGCGGCTCATCCCCGCGTACCCGGCCGCCGAGCGCGCCGTCAGTGCCTTGGCCCAGGCCGTCGGCTACGCCCGATGGCGCCGTGAGGCCGCGGACCCCGGCAGGGTGCCCGACTTCGCGGACGTGGACGAGAAGGGGGCCGCCGACCTCATCGCCCGCCTCCTCGCTCGCGGGCGTGGCCTCACCCTCGAATCGGACGAGACCGGCGAGTTGCTCGGTCGGTACGGGATCGGTGTGTGGCCCGACCGGCACGCCCCCGACCGGCCGGCGGCCCTCGCCGCCGCCCGTGACCTCGGCTATCCGGTGGCGCTCAAGGCCACCGCCCCCCATCTGCGGCACCGCGCCGACCTGGGCGGCGTGCGGCTGGACCTGACCGACGAGGAGCGGCTGGGTCGCGCCTACGAGGAGCTGACGGCGCAGTTCGGCCCTCCCGAGCAGACGCGTCCGGTGGTCCAGTCCATGGCACCGAGGGGGGTGGACACCGTGATCCGTGCCGTCATCGACCCCGCCGCGGGTGCGGTGCTCTCCTTCTGCCTGGCCGGCGCGGCGGGGCAACTGCTCGAAGACGTCGCTCACCGCCTGATCCCGGTCACCGACCGGGAGGCCGCCTCCCTCGTGCGATCAGTCCGGACCGCGCCCCTGTTGTTCGGCTGGCGCGGCTCGACACCCGTGGACACTCCAGCGCTGGAGGAGCTTCTGCTGAGAGTGTCCCGACTGGTCCACGATCACCCCGAGGTGGTCGCGGTCACGTTGGAACCGGTGGTCGTGGCGTCGCGCGGGCTCACCATCCTGGGCGCCTCGGTCCGCCTGGCCCCGCCCCCCGCTCGTGACGATCTCGGTCCGCGCACGCTCCCTTCGTACTGACCCGGGGGAGTCACGCTCGGCACTCCCGCCCGCGAGGGCAGAGCGGACGGGCGGTCTCCCGAAGGCCATGACCCCCGTAGGATGGAACGCATGGCCAAGACCAGTACGACGACACAGGGGCTGCGCGCGGCGATCGAGCGCAGTGGCTACTACCCGGCTCTCGTTGCCGAGGCGGTGGAGGCCGCCGTGGGCGGCGAGCCGGTCCGTTCGTACCTGGTCCATCAGGAGACCACGTTCGATCAGAACGAGGTCCGCCGGCACGTGACGGTGCTGGTTCTCACCCACAACCGCTTCATCGTCAGCCACACCGACGAGCAGGGCGCCGACGACACCTCGCCCACGCCGTACGCGACGACGTCCACCGAGTCCGTCAAGATCGGTCGGATCTCCTCGGTCGTGGTCAGTCGGGTGGTCGCCAACCCGGAGAAGTACCGACCGGGGACGGCTCCCCGTGAGGTCGTGCTGACCGTCGGGTGGGGCGCCGTCTCGCGCGTCGACCTGGAACCCGCCGCCTGCGGAGACCCAGGGTGCGAGGCCGACCACGGCTACACCGGGAGTTCCACGGCCGACGACCTGAGCCTTCGGGTCAGCGAGACCGGGGACGGACCGGAGACGGTCCGCCAGGCGTTGGCCTTCGCGCAGGCGCTCTCCGAGGCGACCGCGGAGGCCGGCCGCTGATGACGCGGGCCATCTCCTGGGACCCCCACCCCGAGCCGCTTCCCGTGGCGACGGCGCCCGTGCCGGAGTACGGCGGCGGCTCCCTGGCCGACCTGCTGCCCACGCTGGCCGCGGGAATGCGGGTCCCCGGCATGTCGGCGACGATCTCCGAGCTGGCCCCGGTCGACCGCGCCTGCGTGTTCCTGGTCGACGGCCTCGGCTGGGAGCAACTGCTGGCGCATCCGCGGGAGGCGCCCTTCCTGACGTCCCTGCTGGGCAGCTCCCGCGGCGGCACCGGGCGTCCCATCACGGCGGGTTACCCCGCGACCACGGCGGCCTCGCTGGCCTCCGTCGGCACCGGCCTGCCGCCGGGGGCGCACGGACTGCCCGGCTACACGGTCCGCGACCCCGACACCGGCGATCTGATGAACCAGCTGCGCTGGCACCCCTGGACCGACCCCGTCGTGTGGCAGCCGAAGCCGACGGTCTTCCGACTCGCGCACGAAGCGGGGGTCCACGCGGTCCAGGTCTCCTCCCCGGACTTCCGTGACACACCGCTCACCCGCGTGGCGCTCAGCGGAGGCACCTTCCTGGGAAGGATCTCCGGCGAGGAACGCATGGACGTCGCCGCCGCGGAACTGGCCGCCGCCGACCGCGCGCTGGTGTACACCTACTTCGCCGAACTCGACGGCGCCGGGCACCGGTTCGGCGTCGACTCCGACGCCTGGCGTGACCGCCTCCGCGAAGTGGACCGGCTGGCACGGCGCCTTGCCGAGCGGCTGCCGCCCCGCAGCGCTCTCTACATCACCGCCGATCACGGAATGGTCGACGTTCCCTTCGGTGAACCGCACCGCGTCGACTTCGATCAGGACTGGGAACTGCGCGCCGGTGTGGCCCTGCTCGGCGGCGAGGGTCGGGCCCGGCACGTCTACGCTCTTCCCGGTGCGGCGGGCGACGTGCTGGCCTGTTGGCGTGAGGTGCTCGGCGAGAGCTTCTGGATCGCCTCCGGGGACGAGGCCGTCGACGCGGGCTGGTTTGGCCCCGTGGTGGAACCCAGGGTCCGACCGCGGATCGGGGACGTCATAGCGGCGGCCCGGGACGACGTTCTGCTCATCGCGTCCGAACGCGAGCCGAAGGAGTCCGCGATGGTCGGCAACCACGGCTCGATGACACCCGCCGAACAACTCGTCCCGCTGTTGGAAGTCCGTTCCTGACCTCGAGGAGGGCGGCGCCGGACGCGACGGTGCGTCAGGATGGGGGCCATGAACCCCATCGTCTCCGCATCCGACCTGGCCACCGCACTGACCGGAGCCGGCGGGCCCGTCCTGCTCGACGTCCGCTGGCAACTCGGCAACCCCTCCGGCGCGGCTCCGCCGTTCGTCGGGCGAGCCGCATACGCGAGCGGGCACCTGCCCGGCGCGGTCTTCGTCGACCTGGACACCGAACTGGCCTCGGCGCCAGGCTCGGGAGGTCGTCACCCTCTGCCCGATCTCCAGGTCTTCGGCGCCGCGATGCGACGGGCCGGGGTGTCGGCCCATCGGCCGGTCGTGGTGTACGACGGTGGCCAGGGCTGGGCCGCCGCCCGAGCCTGGTGGCTGCTGAGTTGGACGGGACATCCCGACGTCCGGGTTCTCGACGGTGGGCTTCCGGTGTGGCTCGGGCCGCTCTCCACCGAGATCCCGAATCCGGACCCGGGCGACTTCGTTCCGTCCCCGGGCACACACGGTCTCCTGGACGCGGACGGCGCCGCGGGCCTGGCACGCTCGGGTCTGCTGCTCGACGCGCGGGCGGGCGAGCGGTACCGGGGAGAGGTCGAACCGGTCGACCGGGTCGCCGGACACATCCCCGGGGCGGTCTCCGCGCCGACGGACCGGAACACGGCCGCCGACGGTCGCTTCCTGCCGGCCCGGCGACTCCGGGAACGGTTCGCCGCGTTGGGGGCCGACGCCGGGAGAGAGGTCGGGGTCTACTGCGGTTCCGGGGTCTCCGGCGCGCACGAGGTCCTCGCCCTGGCGGTGGCGGGGATTCCGGCCGCGCTGTACGTGGGGTCGTGGTCCGAGTGGACCTCGGACCCGCGACGCCCGGTCGCGGTCGGCCCGGACCCCCGGTGACATCCGCACCCGTCTGAGCCCCGTCGGCCTGGGCGGTCACGGCCCTGGCCGGTTCAGGCGCGCCCGGGACCGCCGCCCGGCCGGCGGGAGTGGACGCGGCGGCGGTGTCGGCCGCCCGGTTCCCCGCAGCCGGAACCCACAGGGCTCGGTCGCGCCCGCGCGGCACCCGGGCCGGTCGTCTCGCGGGTCGGGAAACCCGCCCCGCGCGCGACCTTCTCGAGGGCACACCCCGAAACGCGTCAGTCCTGCTTCTTCCGGCGTGTCCCGAAGACGATCTCGTCCCAACTCGGCACGGCGGCACGCCGACCCGGGCGCACCCCGTCCGCCTCCGCCTGCCGGTCGGTGGCTCCGATCAACCGGTCGTGGTGGCTGGCCACGGACCGGGGCATCAGGATGTCGGCGTAGGCGGACCCGGCGCCCGCCGAGGCCGCGGGCGCGGTCTCCTCCTCCGCCTCCTCGCCTTCCTCCCCCGCCTCCGAGGTCGCGGGCGAGCGCTCGGGGACGATCAGGTCGCCCCGAAAACTCGGGACCGCCTCCAAGAGGCTGGTGAGCGAATCGCGCTCGCTCTCCGTCACGTCCTCCGGTTTCTCGGAGGGTTGACCGGCCGGCGCCGACCGGTCCCGCGGCAACCGCGCGATGCGCGGCACGAACGGGAAACTCGGTTCGGGCGCGGCGAGGTCGTCCGTCTCGCCGACCAGCGCGCGGGCCTCGCCGTCGACGGCCTGCACCAGTCGACGCGGCGGATCGTACGTCCACATCGCCGAGCGGGTTTCGCCCGCCGCTCGGTACACCAGCAGGACCTCCCAGGTGCCGTCGTCCCGGCGCCAGGAATCCCACTGGACCGTGTCCTTCTCGGCCCCGCGTGACAGGAGCCGCTCCTGCACCGCCTCGCCGAGAGGCGGTCCTGGGTTCTCCCCGGGCCTGCGTACCGGGGTTTTGCGTGCGCGCTCGGCCATGAAGGCACGTTCGGCCAGGACCGGCCCCTCGAAGCGCCGCACTCGGTCGACGGGGATCCCGGCGGACTGCGCCACCTCCTCCGCGGTCGCGCCGGAGCGTATCCGCGCCTGGATGTCCCGTGGGCGGAGGTGACTCTCCACCTCGATCTCGATCTGACCGAGCCGAGGCCGGTCGCCACGCACGGCGGCGCGCAGCCGCTCGTCGATAGGAAGCGTGTACTCCGTGGAGTCGGCAGCCTTCAGCACGAGTCGTGTGCCGTCATTCGAGACGGCCACGACACGCAGTTCGGGCATGGGGACCTCCCGGGTGGTGCCTGCCGACGTCACGTGCGTCGCTGCTTCCGCTCTGTCGAAGTGTGACCTGCCCGGGCGCGGCCTGTCACAACCTTGTGGAGCACCCGGCGTGTCGGGCGCGCGCCCCGGACCGTCGACATGGCACGGTAGCCTCCGCTCAACGCTCGGTGACCCACCGCGCCACCCAGTGCAACCAGCCCCCTCCCGGCGGACCCTGACGGCGCCTGATCCTCCCTGGCGGGAAACCGGACCCAGGGCTGGCCACAGTACTCCATTCGGGCCACCAGCGTGGATGGGCACGCCGCCCGTTTTCTGACAAGAGGGGCGCCCCGGCCGCCCGCCGGCCTGATCCTTGCCGGCCCCTAGCCGCCCAGGACCCGCCGCGAGTGAGCGTTGCCGAAGCGCCTATCGGGGTCCAGCCGGTCCCGCAGGGCGGTGAATTCGCAGAAGCGCGGATACACCCGGGAGAGGTACTCCGCCTCCCGGGTGTGCACCTTCCCCCAATGGGGGCGTCCCCCGTGTGCGGCGAAGATCCGCTCGGCCGTTTCGAAGTAGTCCCGAAAGGGGCTGCCGCGGAACATGTGGACCGCGATGTAGACCGTCTCGCGGCCGGAGGCGGTGGACAGCGTGATGTCGTCCGACGGCGCGGTGCGCACCTCCACCGGGAAGCCGACCCGCAGGCGGGACCGCGACACCATGGCCCGTAGCTCACGGAGTACGACCGTCGCCGCCTCGCGCGGGAGCGCGTATTCCATCTCGACGAAGCGCACACGTCGGGGCGAGGTGAAGACCTTGTAGGGCAGATCGGTGTAGGTGCGTGGCGACAGGGCACGGGAGGTGAGGGCCGCCATCGTGGGCACGGTGCCCGGGACCGCCCGGCCGATCCAGTTGACCACCTGAAAGGCGCCGTTGGCGAGGAACTCGTCCTCGTACCACCCCCGGAAGCGCCCCAGCGGCCGTTCCGGACCGAGGCAGCGGTTGTTCCGCTTGGTGAGGGTGCTTCCGGTGTGCGGGAACCAGTAGAACTCGAAGTGCTCGTTCTCCCGACGCAGTTCCTCGAACTCCGCGAGCACGCGCTCCAGGGGCATCGGCTCCTCGCGCGCGGTGAGCCGGAAGAGGGGTTCCACGGCGAGGGTCAACGCCGTGACGACGCCGAGCAAGCCCAGGCCCACCCGCGCCGCGGCGAACACCTCCGGGTGCTCCGTCCGGGAGCACCTCAGTACCGAACCGTCCGCCGTGACCAGTTCCATCCCCCGGATCAGGGCGGAGATCGAAGAGGAATCCCGACCGGTGCCGTGAGTGCCGGTGCCGGTCGCTCCGGCGATCGTCTGCTCCATGATGTCGCCCATGTTCGTCAAGGTCAGCCCCTGACGGGCGAGCGCGGCGTTCAGCGCGTGGAGCGGAGTGCCGGCCGCCACCGTCACGGTCCCCGCGGCCCGGTCCCTCGCTCGGATCCCCGTCAACAGGCGAAGGTCGAGCAGGACGCCCTCGGTCGCCGCCACCGGGCTGAAGGAATGCCCCGCCCCGACGGCCTTCACCGACTCGCCGTCCTCGGCCGCCTTCCGTATCACCCCCGCCACCTCGTCGACCGAGGCGGGCCGCGCCACCCGGGTCGGTCGGGACGCCACCGTCCCGCCCCAGTTGCGCCACGTTCCGTCCCTGTCCACTCTGCGTGTGCCGCTCAACGGAGCCTCCCCTCGCGCGGAGCCGGCCGCTGCGACCGACGACGCCCGTCGGCGCCGACCGCCGCCGCGACGGCCCCGCCCGATCCGGGACCCCGTGCCGGGACACCCCCGGAGGCCCTCGCCCCGACGGGGGGTCGGGACGTGGCCACGCCACCGGCGAGCACACCCGACCGGCGACGCCCGTCGGCGCGCCTGTGGCACGGGCTCAACGGCGCGGCCCGACGGCCGCGGGCTCCGGGGGGAGCGGCGGACGACACCGCGCCGGAGAGCGACACGGCCGGAAACGGCAGGGCTCCGACCGGTAGGGAGGGGATCCTACCGAGGGCGGGACCGCCACGACCCCGGCGCGGGCGATGTATGGCGCGAATGCGAGGAGGCGGTCCGTGCCGAGACCACGCGTGCCCCGGTGAGTCGCTCACCGTGCGCTCCGCTCGCGGAGACCGGGGGTGGGGATCCCCCGTCCGCCGACCCCACGGATGCCGGTCCGTCGGAGTGGGGTGGCAGGATCGGGGGTATGCCAGACGTGCCCGACGCCAGTCCCTACGACGCCCTGCTGCTCCTCTCGTTCGGCGGCCCCGAGGGCCCTGACGACGTGGTCCCCTTCCTCGAGAACGTGACGCGGGGGCGAGGCATCCCCACCGAACGTCTCAAGGAAGTCGGCCGACACTACTTCCTCTTCGGCGGGGTCAGCCCGATCAACGACCAGAACCGCGCCCTGCTGAGCGCCCTTCGTGAGGACTTCGCGGAAGCGGGCCTCGATCTGCCGATCTACTGGGGCAACCGGAACTGGGAGCCATACCTGACCGACACCCTGCGCGACATGGTGAGGGACGGCCGGCGACGTGTCCTCACCCTCGCCACCAGCGCCTACGCCTCCTACTCGGGGTGCCGGCAGTACCGCGAGAATCTCGCCGACGCCGCCGCGGCGCTCCGCGCCGAGGGTCTGGAACCGCCCGCGATCGACAAGCTGCGCCATTTCTTCAACCACCCCGGCTTCATCGAGCCCATGATCGACGGTGTGCTCTCCTCCCTGGCGGACCTCCCGGAAGAGGTACGGGACGGAGCCCACATCGCGTTCACCACCCACTCCGTTCCGACGGCCGCCGCCGACACCTCCGGGCCCGTGGAGGGGCACGGCGGCGGCGGCGCGTACGTGCGACAACACCTGGACGTGGCCCGCTCGATCGCCGACGCCGTTCGCGAGCGCACCGGGGTGGCCCATCCATGGCGGCTCGTCTACCAGTCCCGCTCCGGCGCGCCGCACATCCCCTGGCTGGAACCCGACATCTGCGACCATCTGGAGGATCTCCACGGTGCCGGGGTGCCCGCCGTCGTCATGGCTCCCATCGGCTTCGTCTCCGACCACATGGAGGTCCGCTACGACCTCGACACCGAGGCCATGGCCAAGGCCGAGGAACTGGGTCTTCCGGTGCGGCGGTCGGCGACGGTGGGCGCCGACCCGCGCTTCGTCGCCGGGATCCGCGATCTCGTCGTGGAGCGCGCGTCCGCCGAGCGGGGGCTTTCGGTGACGCCTTGTGCCCTGGGCGCCCTGGGACCCTCGCACGACCTGTGCCCGGTGGGGTGTTGTCCCGGACGGACCCGTCGTCCTGCGGCGGCGGGCGCCGACGGTCCGGGAGCGTGAGGACGACATGAGCCGAGTCACCGACCCCCTCCACGCCGAGCTGCTGGGCGTGGCGCGGGAAGCGGCCGAACGGGCCGGCGAGTTGCTGCGCGACGGGCGCCCGGCCGATCTGGGCGTCGCCGCCACCAAGTCCAGCCCGGTCGACGTCGTCACCGAGATGGACATCGCAGCCGAGAAGCTCATCGCCGCGCTGATCGCCGAACGCCGGCCCGACGACGGCATGCTGGGTGAGGAAGGCGCCTCCGTGTCGGGCTCCAGCGGGATCAGGTGGGTCGTCGATCCCCTCGACGGCACGGTCAATTACCTGTACGGGTCTCCGTCCTGGGCCGTCTCGGTGGCGGTGGAGCAGGACGGCGAGACGGTCGTCGGGGTGGTCGCGTGCCCGCCACGAGGCGAGACCTACCAGGCGGTTCGGGGCGTCGGTGCCTGGATGACCGATGCCCTGGGCGACTCCCGCCCCCTCGCCTGTCGACCCTCGCCCACCCTCGACCAGGCTCTGGTCGCCACCGGGTTCAACTACGTCGCCGCCGTCCGGAGGCACCAGGCCTCGGTCGCGGCCGGCCTGATTCCCTCGGTGCGGGACATCCGACGCGGCGGGTCGGCCGCCCTCGACCTGTGCGATGTGGCGGCCGGTCGACTCGACGGCTACTACGAGCGCGGACTGCGCCCCTGGGACCTGGCCGCCGGAGACCTCGTCGCGCGGGAAGCCGGCGCGCTCACCGGCGGGCGTCCCGGTCGCCGGCCCTCGGGCGAGTTGACGATCGCGGCGTCTCCAGGACTCTTCGAGCCCCTCCGGATGCTGCTGGAAGAGGCAGGCGCCTGGCACGACTGAACCGGAGAGCGAAAGACCCCGCGACGGAAGCCGCCGCGGGGTCTCTCGGATGAGCCGCCGGTCAGACGCCGGACGCACGCACCTCCACGCCGTGCTCGGCGGCGAGGCGGCGCAGATCGTCCAGTTCGCCGAGTTCCACCTCGACGAGGAAGTCGTCGCCCTCGTCGAGGGCCCGAGACAGATCGGACTCGGTCGCCTGTATGCGCTGCAGCAGTCCTGTGGTGAAAGCGTCCATGGTGCGCCCCCTCGTCCTGGGTCGTGGGTCGATGGCACGGGGGTGTGCCCTGCGGGAGGGGCGATCACGTGTCACAGGGTGCCCGGGCGCCGCTCCGCCGCGCGGCGGTGCGGCCGGACACCCCCGCCCGCCCTGGCGGAAGCGGAACGCTGCGCACCGCTGATCGGGCGATACGGCAGAGTGTGATCGCGGGGTGTACAGCCGTCCTCCCCTCGCTCCGGGGAGGGGAAACCTCTCGAAGGGCGTGAATAATCCCGCGCGGTCGGTGGCGCGGAGCCCGGCGGGTGCCGTGCCGGTCGTTCGCGCCGGCCGCCTTACCGTCGACTTATGGCCGAAAAGGGCAGGATGGACCGGACACACCCGCCCCCCGCTCGCGCGTGCCGCCGTGGCCGTGCGGCCGGATACAGGAAGGAACAGCGACGTGCGTGTACTCGTCGTCGAGGACGAGCAGCTGCTCGCCGATGCCGTGGCCACCGGACTCCGCCGGGAGGCCATGGCCGTCGACGTCGTGTACGACGGTGCCGCGGCCCAGGAGCGCATCGGCGTCAACGACTACGACGTGGTCGTCCTCGACCGTGATCTTCCCCTGGTCCACGGCGACGACGTCTGTCGCAAGATCGTGGAGCTGGGTCTGCCCACCCGGGTGCTGATGCTGACGGCGTCCGGTGACGTGAGCGACCGGGTGGAGGGGCTGGAGATCGGGGCCGACGACTACCTTCCCAAGCCCTTCGCCTTCAGCGAGCTGATCGCCCGGGTACGTGCGCTCGGGCGACGCACGAGCGTGCCGCTGCCGCCGGTGCTGGAGCGTGCCGGGATCAAGCTGGACCCCAATCGGCGCGAGGTGTTCCGGGACGGGCGGGAGGTTCAGCTGGCCCCGAAGGAGTTCGCCGTCCTGGAGGTGCTGATGCGCAGCGAGGGCGCCGTGGTCTCCGCCGAGCAGCTGCTGGAGAAGGCCTGGGACGAGAACACGGACCCCTTCACCAACGTCGTCAGGGTGACGGTGATGACCCTGCGCCGGAAGCTGGGGGAACCCCCTGTGATCGTCACCGTGCCCGGCTCCGGCTATCGGATCTGACGCCCGGTGGCCGCGTCTCCCACGCCTCCGCAGGCTCCCCCCAAGCCCACCTGGGACCCGGAGCCCTCGGGGTCCTTCCCCTGGCTTCGCCCGACGATCCGGATGCGTCTGACGCTCCTGTACGGCGGCATGTTCCTGATCGCGGGCATCCTGCTGCTGTCGATCATCTACCTGCTGGCGGCGCAGGCGATGAACGTGGGCAGTGATCTTCCGTTCAGGATCACGGACGGGCACGTCACCAGCGCCGTCTGTGATCTGCCCATCGAGGCGCCGCCCAGCGAGTTCAACGAGGCCATGAACGAGTGCGTCAACGAGCAGCGACGCCACGCCCTGGACAGTCTGCTCAGCCGCTCCCTGCTGGCGCTTCTGGGACTGGCCGTGATCGCCTTCGCGTTCGGCTACGCCATGGCGGGCCGCGTGCTCTCCCCCCTGGGTCGGATCACCCGGACCGCGCGGGCCGTGGCGGGCTCGGACCTGTCCCGCCGGATCGAGCTGGACGGACCGGACGACGAGCTGAAGGAGCTGGCGGACACCTTCGACGACATGCTGGCGCGGCTGGAACGGGCGTTCAGCGCACAGCAGCGCTTCGTCGGCAACGCCTCCCATGAACTGCGCACGCCGCTGGCGATCAACCGCACGTTGCTCGAGGTACACCTCTCCGACCCCGACGCGCCCCCCGAGCTACAGCAACTCGGCAGGACGCTGTTGGCGACCAACGAGCGCAGCGAGCAGCTCGTCGAGGGGCTGCTGCTGCTGGCCCGCAGTGACAACCAGATCGTCGAGCGCAAGCCGGTCGATCTGGCCGAGGTGGCCAACCGGGCCGTGGACCAGGTGCGCTCCGAGGCGGAGGCCAACGGGGTGCGGATCGACGGCGAGCGGGCGCCGGCAGTGGTCCAGGGCAACGGCGTGTTGCTGGAACGCATCGCGCTCAACCTGTTGCAGAACGCCGTGCGCTACAACGTCGCCGAGGGAGGCCGTGTCGAGGCCACCACGAGCGTCGAGCACGGCCAGGCCGTGCTGGTGGTCACCAACACCGGTCCGGTCGTTCCCGCGTACGAGATCGACAACCTCTTCGAGCCGTTCCGGCGCCTGCGGACCGAGCGGACCGGGAGCGACAAGGGGGTGGGGCTGGGGCTCTCGATCGCCCGCTCCGTCGCCCGAGCCCACGGCGGTCGGATCCACGCGGTACCGCGCGAGGGGGGTGGACTCGTCATGCGAGTCACCCTGCCGATCTGAGATCATGGTGCCGACCGGCGAGCCACCCGGCGGGATGTTCGCTTCGCGCGTAATCCGCCGCCCGTGCACCCGGTATTCCGATGTGTGATCGATCACAGGTTCGGCCTGCCGTACTTCCACGCTCCGTGACCGCGACCGCCGTCGGATGGTCGGGAAAATCCGGGTTTCCCGGGGTCGTCCTCACGGGAAGTACAGGGGGAGACGCCTTTGAGGTGTGGCCACCAGAGCGTGTACGGTCCCCTTCGCCATCCACGCCGATCACTCGTGAGGAGTGCGGTTGGGTGTCGATTGAGTAACAGACCTTGATGTGAGGCAAAATCTCCGCCTCAGGTCGGGCACAAGTCCGGCCTCTCATGCGTTACGTGCGCTGGAGACACCACAGACACCCAGAGGGGGAGAGCGACATGGCAACCGATTACGACACTCCACGCAAGACCGACGACGACGTCGACTCGGACAGTCTCGAAGAGCTGAAGGCCAGGCGGAACGACAAGTCCGCCTCCGCGGTGGACGTCGACGAGTTCGAGGCCGCCGAAGGTCTGGAGCTGCCCGGTGCCGATCTCTCGAACGAGGAGCTGGCCGTCCGCGTGCTGCCGAAGCAGCAGGACGAGTTCACCTGCATGAGCTGTTTCCTCGTGCACCACCGCAGCCAGCTGGCCCGGGAGAAGAACGGCCAGCCGATCTGCCGCGACTGCGACTGAGGCGGGGTCGGCCGTGACCGGCTCGACCCCTTCCCGGAAGCGCCGCCTGCCCTGGCGAGCGGCTGACCCGGGGCCGCTCGGCGGCCCCCGTCGCGCGCGTGACGACGAGCGAGGCCCGACCGATCCGGGGACGGCCTCGTTCGAGACCGTCGTCGCCTCGACGGACCGCGGCACCTCGCCTCCCTCTCCTTCCCCCTCCGTCTCCCGTCGCGGGTCGGCCGCGCTCGGCGACGCGACGCGCGCGGGCCTCCGCAGAGGCGGATTCGCCGCCAAGGCGGCCTTGTCCCGCCTCGCCGACCGGATCATCGACATCGCCCCCCGGATCCCCGTCCGGGACCTGGCCACGCTGCGCCGACAGTTTCCAGGCCTCGGTCCCGAGGACATCGCCGACCGACTGGTGGCCGGCGCCGCCCGGAGCACCGCCACCGTGGGCGCCGGGGTCGGTGCCGCGGCGATGCTGCCCGTGCCGCCCGCGATGCCCGCCGAGCTGGCCGCCGAGATCACCGGAGTTGCCGCGGTGGAACTGAAGCTGATCGCCGAGCTCCACGAGGTCTACGGGCTGCGGCCCCCCGGAAACCTCGCCCGCCGCAGCTCGGCCTACCTGGAGTCCTGGACGGAGGAGCGCGGCGTCGACGTGACCAGACCGTCGACCTACTCCGCGGCGGTGGACGGGCCGATGCGCCACAGGTTGCGCAGGCAGGTCATGAAACGCGTGGCGCGCAACCTGCCGAACCTGCTGCCCTTCATGATCGGAGCCGCCGCGGGCGCCGTGATGAACCGGCGGGACACCAGGAAGCTCGCCACTCGTATCCGCCGTGATCTGCGTGACCGCCAAGTCCCGTGGGACACGCTGACCGGACTGCCCGCCCTGGAGACACCCCCGGACGCGCTGGACATGGGTCCGGCCGGTGGACCGTTCCGCCGTCGAGCCCGCGACTGACGGTCCCCGCGCGGAGCCGGGGAGCGTCAGCCCGCCGGGTCGCCCTGTCCGACGGACCGCTCCGCGCTCAGCGCCTCGGCCAGCCGCTCGGGCTCCCGTGTCGACAGGTACACGTACGGTGTCGGATCGGCGGGGTCGGTGACCTCGATCCGGACCGCGGTGGGGATGTAGGAGCGCAACAGCAGGAAGGCGCGGGCGTCCGCGCGGTGGGTCCGCCACGCGCGCGCCTCCGCCGCGTCCAGTACCCGGGCGTCGCCGAGGGCCGTCACCGGAATCCGGGCGTCCCCGGCGAGCAGTGTCCCGTTGGCGATCCGGATGCGGGGAGATCCGTACGCGCTCGTCGCCGCCGCCGCCAGGGCCGTGCCCCCCGCCAGGCCGGCCAGCATCGGGAGGAGGCCCAGTGGAAGCAGCGTCAGCCCGGCGGCTCCTCCCAGGAGGAGGCAGACGAACCACCAGGATCGGGGCGCGGCGAGGCGTTCTTCGTACGGGACGGCGGGGGACTGCATGTCGTCAAGCTTGGCACGGTGTCCACCGGACGCGGACGCGCGGGTAAGGTCTGCGCCTGTGAGTGGTACTTCCGCGGTTCTTCAGCCCCCGGCCGACGCGGCGCGCCCCGTGCGGCACCCCGACGCCCCCGCGCCGGGCGAACTTCTCGGCGCGCACTACGAGCAGTGTTTCGGCTGCGGTGGCGACCAACCCCACGGACTGCATCTCCAGGCGCGGGCCGGCGAGGGCGTGTCGCTCACCGCGGAGTTCACCGTCCAGGCGGCGCATCAAGGGGCCCCCGGCCTGGCGCACGGCGGGGTTCTGGCCACGGCGCTGGACGAGACGCTCGGCTCGCTCAACTGGCTGCTGCGGGTCGTCGCCGTCACGGGACGACTGGAGACCGACTTCGTGCGGCCCGTGCCCGTCGGCACCACGCTCCATCTGGCCGCCGAGGTGATCGCCGTCGCGGGCCGCAAGATCTACTCGACCGCCACCGGGCGGATCGGCGGTCCCGACGGAGCCGTGGCGGTCCGGGCGGACGCCCTCTTCATCGAGGTCAAGGTCGAGCACTTCGTCCGGAACGGACGAGACAAGGAGATCCGCGCCGCCATGGAAGACCCCGATCAGGTCCGCCGCTCCCGCGCCTTCGAGGTGAACCCGTGAGCCACAGCGGGATCGAAGTCGACCTCCGCCGCGTCGACCCCGACGTACCTCTCCCGACGTACGCCCTGCCCGGGGACGCCGGGGCCGACCTGCGGACCACGGTCGCCCGGGTCGTCGCGCCCGGTGAGCGCGTCGTCCTTCCCACGGGGGTGTCCGTGGCGCTGCCCGAGGGATACGCGGCCTTCGTGCATCCGCGCTCCGGCCTCGCCGCCCGCTGCGGTGTCGCCCTGGTGAATGCCCCGGGGACCATCGATGCCGGGTACCGTGGAGAGATCAAGGTGATCGTGGTGAATCTCGATCCACGCGAGCCGGTGCGGTTCGAACGCTTCGATCGGATCGCCCAGCTGGTCGTCCAGCGGGTCGAGCGGGTCCGCTTCCGTGAGGTCGCGCACCTCCCCGACTCCGCTCGGGGCGAGGGCGGCCTCGGATCCACCGGAGGCCATGCCGGGGCGCGACCCGCCGGGAACCCGGGCGGTCCGGCCGCCGGGGGTGGCTCCGCGGGCGGGAATCGATACGCTTCGGTCGTATCCGACCGGGAAGGACAGTGACGTGTTCGGACGTCGCAAGAAGATGAGCGCCGCCGATGACGCGGCGGGCGAGGCCGAGCAGGTCGTCGACGGCGTCGACACCGAGGCGGACGGCGAGACCTCGCGGGTCCGGCTGGAACCGGAACCCCGACCGGACGGGCCGTGGGACAGCGGCGAGATCGGCGACCCCGCCGAGGGGCGTGTCGATCTCGGCGGCCTCTTCGTGCCGGGAGTCGACGGCATGGAGCTGCGGGTCGAGGTCGCCGGCGACGCCATCGTCGCGGCGACGGTGGTGCTGCGCGACAGCGCCATCCAGCTCCAGGCCTTCGCCGCGCCGAGGCGCGAGGGCATCTGGTCCGAGGTGCGCGAGGAGATCGCGTCCGGCATCACCCGACAGGGTGGCATCATCGACGAGGTCGAGGGACCGCTCGGGTGGGAGCTGCGGGCGCAGGTCCCGGTGCAGCTGCCGGACGGCACCGGTGGCTTCCAGGTCGTCCGGTTCGTCGGCGTGGACGGGTCCCGCTGGTTCCTGCGCGGCGTGATCTCCGGGCAGGGCGCCGTGCAACCCCAGGCGGCCGGGCTCCTGGAGCAGATCTTCCGGGACACCGTCGTCGTACGCGGTGACGGCCCGATGGCTCCGCGTGACCCGATCGTGCTCAAGCTCCCCAACGACGCGCAGATGGTCCCCGAGGGCGTGCAACAGGAAGAGGGCTCCCGCTTCTCCGGAGGCATGGGCCAGCTGCAGCGCGGGCCGGAGATCACCGAAGTCCGCTAGACGCCGGTCGGGGCCTTCCCTCCCCGATCGAGGGCCCGGGAGGCCGTCGATCGGGCGGTCCGGCCGGCCGGCAGGGGCCGGAACGGGCCAATCGCCCGGCCCGGCGCGCACGCGGGCCCGCGATCTCGGGGCCCGAGGCGCTTGTCGTCCGGTGGCCGCCTGACCGTCGTTCCGCCCCGGTACGCTTCAGGTATGAGTGCTCCCCGTTCCGACAAGCCGGTGGGCCGCTTCCGGCGCATAATCGACCGGCTCTCCTCCTCGCAGGAGGACCTGGAGTCCGCGGAACTGCGGGAGGAAGCCGCGACCGCCGGCTGCACCAGGATCGGCGACTGCCTGGATCGGCAGATCGTCACGGTTACTGGTACCTTGCGCACGGTCACGCTGCGACCCAGGGCGGGCGTCCCGACTCTCGAGGCCGAGCTGTTCGACGGCTCCGCTCCCCTGGACGTGGTGTGGCTGGGCAGGCGCTCCATCGTCGGCATCGAGCCGGGACGCAGGCTCATCGCATCGGGCAGGATCTCGATGAGCCGAGGTCGCCGGGTGCTCTTCAACCCGAAGTACGAACTTCGCCCCCTCGGACGGGAGTAGCCGGTGACGCCCCTGGACAAGCCGACCGCGGACGGTCGGGCAGCGGACGAGGCGAGGGCGGTCACGGAGGCCGCCCTCTTCGAGGCCTTCGGCGGCGTGCGGGGCATGGTCGAGACCGTGTTGCCCGGACTGCTCTTCGTCTCGATCTACACCGTCAACAGCGATCTGCACATGTCCGCCATCGCGGCGCTCGCCGCCGCGCTCGTGCTGGTCGCCGTCCGACTGGTCCGGAAGGACACGGTCAAGCACGCCTTCAGCGGAGTCTTCGGGGTCGCCTTCGGTGTCGTCTTCGCGATGATGACGGGCAGCGCGCGGAACTTCTACCTCCCCGGCATGCTGTACACCCTCGGCCTCGGTCTCGCCTATGTCGTCACCGCCATGGCCGGCGTCCCGTTGATCGGTCTGCTGCTCGGGCCGGTCTTCAAGGAGAACCTCTCCTGGCGCTCCCGGAACCCGGGCCGAAAGAAGGCCTACACCAAGGCCAGCTACGCCTGGGGCGCGATCCTGCTCGGCAAGTGCGCGATCCTCTTCCCGCTGTACTGGTGGGCGAACGTCGAGCAGCTCGGCTGGGTCCTGGTCGCCCTGAAGATCCCGCCGTTCCTGCTGGCCGTGTGGTTGACCTGGATCTTCCTGGCGAAGGCTCCCGCACCGATCGACGTCTTCGCGGAGATGGAGGCGGCCGAGCGAGCGCGGCGCGAGGCCACCGAGGCCGCGGACGGCGAGGCCCTCGGCCGTGCGACGGCCCCAGCCGGCGACGCCGCACCGGTCGCCGGCTCCTTCGAGTCGGGCACCACGGGCGCGGCGGACAACGGCGGGGGCAGGCACCGAAGGGCGTGACGTCGCCCGGTGGTGGCCGGAACCGGCGCGGGCGCGCACCGAGTCGTGACCGGCGCGCGCCGCCTCACTCAGTTCGTCGTGGAGTCCCGTCTGGCCGACAGCAGCTCCTCCAGACGTTCCTCCCGGGCGGGAGCGGCCACGAAGAGAAGCTCGTCACCGGCCTCGAGAGAGTCCTCGCCGGACGGTGTCAGCACGCGATTGCCGCGGATGATGGTCACCAGGGAGGTGTCCTGCGGCCAGTCCACGTCCCCGACCCGGGTGCCCGCCAAGGCCGACTCCTCCGGCAGCGTCAGCTCCACCAGGTTGGCGTCCCCGTGGCTGAAGCGCAGGAGCCGCACGAGATCCCCGACGCTGACCGCCTCCTCCACCAGAGCCGACATCAGGCGCGGGGTCGACACCGCCACGTCCACCCCCCACGACTCGTTGAACAGCCACTCGTTCTTGGGGTTGTTGACCCGGGCGACGACGCGCGGAACGGCGTACTCCGTCTTGGCCAGCAGCGAGACGACCAGGTTGACCTTGTCGTCGCCGGTCGCGGCGATCACCACGTTGCACCGCTGGAGGGCGGCCTCGTCGAGGGAGGTGATCTCGCAGGCGTCGGCGAGGAGCCACTCCGCCTGAGGAACCCGCTCCACGGAGATGGCGGTCGGTGCCTTGTCGATGAGGAGAACCTCGTGGGCGTTCTCCAGCAGCTCTCCGGCGATCGAACGACCGACGGCGCCCGCTCCGGCGATGGCGACCCTCATCAGTGCCCCCCCTCCCCTTCCGGCCCCTTGGCGAAGGCGGCCTCGACCTTGTCGACCTCGTCCGTTCGCATCATCACGTGGACCAGGTCGCCGTCCTGCAACACCGTCTGCGAGGACGGGAGGACCGCCTCGCCGAGCCTGGTCAGAAACGCCACCCGGACACCCGTCTCCTCCTGCAGTCGGCTGATCTTGTGTCCCACCCAGGAAGTCGTGGTGTGCACCTCGGCCAGCTGGACCCCACCCGTGGGGTCGCGCCACAACGGCTCCGCGCCGGACGGCAGGAGCCTGCGCAGCATCTGGTCGGCGGTCCAGCGGACCGTGGCGACGGTGGGGATGCCCAGGCGCTGGTAGACCTCGGCCCGTCGCGGGTCGTAGATGCGGGCGGCGACATGGGCGACGTCGAACATCTCCCGGGCCACCCGGGCCGCGATGATGTTGGAGTTGTCCCCGCTCGACACGGCGGCGAAGGCTCCCGCGTCCTCGATGCCCGCCTCGCGCAGGGTGTCCTGGTCGAAACCGATGCCAGTGACCCGGCGCCCGCCGAAACCGGACCCCAGGCGGCGGAAGGCCGTCGGGTCCTGGTCGATCACCGCGACCGTGTGGCCATGCTGTTCCAGGTTCTGGGCCAGTGCGGAGCCCACACGCCCGCAGCCCATGATGACGACGTGCATGGCCTCACACCACGCTTCCCACGGGCCGGCCGGCCCTCGTGAATCTCGTGCTCATGTCTCTCTCTCGGCTCGCCGGGCAGCACGCCACGGTCCGACAGCGGACCGCTGGGCACCATCATGGGGCAATCGTCCGGCGTCACGCCGAAGCCGGAAGCGTAGCCGGTGGCCGCGTCCGAGGTTCTCCCGGACGTCGCACCCCCGGCCCCCGGAACCGGGGACCGCTCCGGGCGGTCCGTGCCCCGGTCGCCCGGGCGCGCCGATGATCGGGTCTGGAGCCTACGCCACGGCACGTCGGGCCGTGTGATCGACGGGGCCTCGCCGGGGGTGATCGGCGAGCCGGTTCCGCGAGCCGGGCCTCACCCCCGCCGCCGGACGGGGCGGGGATCCGCTGCGGAGATCCGGGGCCGACCCCTCGCCGGTCGGCGTCCCGGCGAAACGGGCCGTACGGCGGCACGCCGCGGCCCCCGGCCGGCGTGGCGCCGCCCCGCGACCGGCACGGAGACGGCGGAGGAACGGTGGGCCGCACCGGTCCCGGGGCGTGATCGACCGGTGTCGCGCGGCCCCGACGCGCCGGTGTGCGCCGGGCCGCACGAAGGCGCCGGGTCACCCGAAGAGCGGACGTCGGACGGGCGGGGTGGCGGGTGGGCGGCCCCCTCCGCCACGGCCTACGATCCTCTCTTGTGTCCAAACTGACCGACGTGCCCAAACGGATTCTCATCGGGCGCGCCCTGCGCAGTGACCGGCTGGCCGAGACGCTGCTTCCCAAGCGAGTCGCCCTTCCGGTCTTCGCCTCCGACCCGTTGTCCTCGGTGGCGTACGCGCCGGGAGAGGTCCTGCTGATCCTCTCGATCGCCGGACTGTCGGCCTATCACTTCAGTCCCTGGATCGCGGCGGCCGTCGTCGTACTGATGTTCACGGTGGTGGCGTCCTACCGGCAGAACGTCCGCGCCTACCCCAGCGGGGGCGGCGACTACGAGGTGGCCAACACCAACCTGGGGCGGCGTGCCGGATTGACGGTGGCGAGCGCGCTGCTGGTCGACTACGTGCTCACCGTCGCCGTCTCCATCTCCGCCGGGGTGGAGAACCTCGGATCGGCGATCCCGTTCGTCGTCGAGCACAAGACGTTCTCCGCCATCGCCGTCATCGTGCTGCTGACGCTGATGAACCTGAGAGGGGTGAAGGAGTCGGGCACCTTCTTCGCCATCCCCACCTACGTCTTCGTCACCGGTGTGCTCCTGATGATCTCCTGGGGGGCGTTCCGGGGTCTGGTGCTGGGCGAGCGAATGCTCGCTCCCACCGCCGATCTGGAGATCAAGCCCGAACACCAGGGGCTCGCCGGGTTCGCCCTGCTCTTCCTGTTGCTTCGTGCCTTCTCCTCCGGTTGCGCGGCCCTCACCGGCGTCGAGGCGATCTCCAACGGGGTCCCGGCCTTTCGCAAGCCCAAGTCGCGGAACGCCGCCACCACCCTGGCGCTGATGGGCCTGCTCGCCGTCACCATGTTCTGCGGCATCATCGGCCTGGCCATGGCCACCGACGTCCGGATGGCCGAGAACCCCGCCGTCGACCTGGTCAGGGACGGCGTTCCCGTCGGCCCGGACTACGTCCAGCACCCGGTGATCTCCCAGGTCGCCGAAGCGGTCTTCGGCTCCGGCAGCGCGCTGTTCTATCTGCTGGCGGCCGCGACGGCACTGGTCCTCTTCCTGGCCGCCAACACCGCCTACAACGGGTTCCCGCTGCTCGGATCCATCCTCGCCCAGGACCGCTACCTGCCGCGGCAGCTGCACACTCGCGGGGACCGCCTGGCCTTCTCCAACGGCATCGTCCTCCTCGCCGGTGCCGCCGCCCTGCTGGTGTGGATCTACGGCGCCGACTCGACCCGGCTCATCCAGCTGTACATCGTCGGCGTCTTCGTCTCCTTCACCCTCAGCCAGACCGGCATGGTCCGGCACTGGAACCGTCACCTGCGCACCGAGCGGGACCGGACCAGGCGAAGTCACATGCTCCGCTCGCGGGCCATCAACGCCTTCGGTGCCTTCTTCACCGGAGTCGTGCTGGTCGTCGTGCTCGTCACCAAGTTCTCCCACGGAGCCTGGGTCGCCCTGCTGGGCATGGGGATCTTCTTCGCCGTGATGTCCGCGATCCGTCGGCACTATGATCGGGTGTCCGACGAGCTGGTGGCCCCGGAGACTCCCGAGGACGACGTCGTCCGCCCCTCCCGTGTCCACTCCGTGGTGCTGATCTCCAAGATCCACCGACCCACCCTGCGGGCCCTCGCCTACGCCCGGCTGATGCGCTCGGACACCTTGGAGGCGCTCAGCGTCAACGTCGACCCGGAGGAGACCCGGGCACTGCGCCGGGAATGGGAGCGACGCGGATTCGACATCCCGCTCAAGGTGCTGGACTCCCCGTACCGCGAGGTCACGCGCCCGGTGATCGAGTACGTCAAGAACCTCCGCAAGGAGTCACCACGCGACGCCGTGTCCGTGATCATCCCGGAGTACGTGGTGGGCCACTGGTACGAGCAGTTGCTGCACAACCAGAGCGCCCTCCGGCTCAAGGGCCGGTTGCTGTTCACCCCGGGGGTGATGGTCACGTCCGTGCCCTACCAGTTGCGGTCCTCGGAGGTGGCCAGGCGCCGAGCGCGCAAGCGCCAGGACTGGAACCCCCCGGGCGCCGTGCGGCGTGGTCCCGCGGAGGAGGCCGCGAAGGAGACGCCGCGGTCGACGTAGACTCGGCGGCTGTTGTCCGACCGCCCGCGCTTCATCGGAGACCCCGCCATGCACCCAGACGAGAACAACGAGCCTGCGGCGTCCCTGGTGGGCGATGAATACGAGGTCGAGGTCGGCTCCGTCGCGCACGGTGGGCACTGTGTCGCGCGTACGGAGAGCGGTCGGGTGCTGTTCGTGCGGCACACGCTCCCCGGAGAGCGTGTCGTCGCCCGCGTCACCGAGGGCGGGGAAGGCGCCCGCTTTCTGCGGGCGGACGCCGTGGAGATCCTTCGACCGGCCAAGGATCGGGTCGCGCCGCCGTGCCCCTACTCCGGGCCGGGGCGCTGCGGAGGGTGCGACTGGCAGCACGTCAAGCCCGGTGCCCAGCGCCGGCTGAAGGGCGAGGTCGTCGCCGAGCAGCTGCTCCGCTTGGCGCGCCTCACCCCGGAGGACGTCGGGTGGGATGGCACGGTGATGCCGGCCGAGGGGGACAAGCTCCCGACCGGCGAGGTGCCGAGGTGGCGGACGCGCGTGCAGTACGCGGTCGACGCCGACGGCAGGGCCGGCCTGCGGCGGCACCGTTCCCACGAGGTCGAGCCGATCGACCGGTGCTTGATCGCCGCCGACGGGATCGCCGAACTCGGCGTGGAGCGACACCAATGGCCGGGGACGGCATCGGTCGAGGCGATCGCGGCCGAGGGCTCCCGCGACCGTCAGGTCATCCTCACCCCCCGGCCCGGCGCCAGACTGCCCCTCGTCGAGCTGGACCGGCCGGTCTCGGTCCTGCGTGTGGGGGAGAAGGACGGTGCGATCCATCGCGTGCACGGTCGTCCCTTCGTCAGGGAACGCGCGGACGGCCGGACCTACCGGGTGGGTGCCGGCGGATTCTGGCAGGTCCATCCCCGGGCCGCCGAGACACTGGTCACCGCCGTCATGCAGGGGCTCCTGCCCCGCAAGGGCGACATGTGCCTGGACCTGTACTGCGGGGTGGGTCTCTTCGCCGGAGCGCTGGCCGACCGGGTGGGGGACCAGGGTGCGGTGCTGGGCGTCGAGTCCGGTAAGCGCGCGGTGGAGGACGCCCGGCACAACCTGGCCGACTACACGCGTGTCCGGGTCGAGCAGGGCAAGGTGGAATCGGTCCTGCCGCGCACCGGCATCACCGCCGTCGACCTCGTCGTTCTCGACCCGCCGAGGGCGGGAGCCGGGCGGAAGACGGTGGAACATCTGGTCTCGCTGGGCGCGAGGCGCGTCGCCTACGTCGCCTGCGACCCCGCCGCGTTGGCCAGGGACCTCGGATACTTCCGGAGCGGGGGGTACCGAGTCCGGACGCTGCGGGTGTTCGACCTCTTCCCGATGACGCACCATGTGGAGTGCGTCGCGATCCTTGAACCGGCCGCGAAGGGCTCCTGACCTGGCGTCTCGTGTGTGCGCAAGATGTGCGGTGTGGGTGTTACGGGCGATATCTCGACACTGAGATGACGCTCGTTCTGATGGGGTGTCAGGTGACTTTGGGGCGCAG
This sequence comes from Streptomyces sp. HSG2, assembly GCF_016598575.1. Lineage (NCBI taxonomy): Bacteria > Bacillati > Actinomycetota > Actinomycetes > Kitasatosporales > Streptomycetaceae > Streptomyces > Streptomyces sp. HSG2. The sequence goes on along the minus strand of NZ_CP066801.1, from coordinate 975,257 downwards.
AATGCGGGGCCGCGGTGTGGGCTGATGCTCGTGCGTCGGTGGTCCGCTCTGAACGAAGGACAGCGCGCGCTTCTCGAACGGCTCGCGGCCGGTGAAGGACCTGTAGCCCGGGCGTCGGGGGATTGGCGCTCGGCGTACGCCCTGCGTGACCGTGGGCTTCTGATGGTGGGCAAGAGTGACAGGGCTGTGCGTGTGGAGGTCACCGAGGCGGCCGGTTCTATCTCCGGCATGGTCATCATCCCGATGACCCGGCGTTTGCCGACGAGTGGCGGCGAGTGGCGCCGACGAGTGCCCCTCAGTTCCCCTTGTGCATCGTCCACTTGGCGTGTCCTGCCAACGGGTGTCACGAAGCGTACAACGTGCGTCACACCACCACCACGTGGTTGAACACATCGGCCATGCGGGCCGGAATCGCTCTCTTTCCAGCTGCCGTCGGCTGAAAGCACCCTGAAGGGAAGGGATGCGCACGGACGGTGCCGAGGGGGAGCCGCGATGTCCGGACCGCTCTATGTTCCCGTTCTGCCGACGAAGCCGCACGCGGCCGGCGCCGTCCGGGGCCTGTGGCCGGAGGTCCGGGCCGCGATCAGGCCGCTGTGGAACCTCCCGCCGTTGCCCGGGGTGGCTCCGGAGACGGTGGCGACTGTGGTCGGCACGTACGTCGATCCGGCGAGTGCCGTGAGCCGTCACGGAGGGTGGGTCGACGCGCCCTTCGGCGAGGACTCCCAGACGGCCGCCCTCGCCGAAGCCCTGTCCGTGTACAGCGAGTGGGGGCGGCTGCGGCCGGTCACCGGGCCCGAAAGGCCCCGGGCACAGCAGGCGGCGGCCGTGGAGGCGGCCCGGCGCTCCCTGCGCGGACTGGGTGTCCGGGTGCGGGTCACGGGGGAGTGGAACGGTCACCTCGGGGAGGCGGTCCGGGGGCTGCTCGACGGGACCGGTTCCGAGGTGGCCGTGGATCTGCTGCTCGACATGGGCGCGGTCCTCGACGACCGGCCCGACGCGGGCAAGGAGGCGCTGCGCGCCCTCGACACGCTGATGCCGTTGGCGGTCTGGCGGAGCGCCACTCTGCTCGGGGGAGGCTTTCCCCGAGTCAGCGCCGACATGCTGGACGAAGGGCCACACGACGAGTCGCGGGCGGAGTGGCGCATGTGGCACGAGGTGCGCGCCGCGGGCAGGGCCTATGCCCCGCTGCTCGGTTACGGCGACTACGGGGTGCAGCCGCCGAGTGCCCTCGCGCAGGCCCCGGCCCCCGGAAGGCAGGGCGGCCCGCCCTGGGGTGTGCTCCGCTACACCACCGACGGTTCGTACGTCGTCGTCAGGACGTTGACCCGGGGGCCCGACCGGATCGCCGTCAACCGAGCCGCTGCCCTCCGGATCACTGAGCTGCCCGAGTTCCGGGGAGCGCGGGCCGGACAGGGCGAGGAATGGCTCAGCGACTGCGCGAACGGCCCGCTCTCGGTCAGCGAGGGGGTGGGCGGGCCCACGGAGTGGCTGCGGGCCGGCAACCTCCAGCACATGACGTACGTCGTGCGGAGCCTGCCCGGCGGCTGAGCGGGCCGCCGGGTCCGGGTGCCCGAACCCGGCCGCGCTGCCCGGGGGTTCAGTCGAACAGCGGCGCCAGCGCGGTCTCGCCCGCCATGATCCGCCAGGCGGGCACCCGCACCGTCCGGGTCACCGGGCCGGGCTTGGCACCGTGGCCCCCGGAGGGCAGTCCGGTGAGCAGGTCGCCTCGCGCATGGGTGAGCCGGAGGTGTCGTGCGGGATCCTCGCCGGGCCTCGGACCGGGGTCGATCAGCACCGCCGTGTTCCGGCCGGCGTCGGTGAACAGCAGGTCCACCGGGTGTCCGCCCACCGGCACGGCCCGCTCCAGATCGGTGACGCCCCGTCCGGTCAGATACCGCTGGAGGCGGTCGGTGAGGTCCTCGCGCGCCTCGCCCACCGGGCCGGGCGGGCCGGCCTCGGCCGCGGTGCCGCCGTCGCCCGCTCCGAGTGGTGCCGAGCGTGCGGCGAGGAGGGCCGGCAGCCCGCTCTGCTCCTGCCAGAAGGCGTGGCAGCCCACGGTGACCAGCTGCGATTTGGCCCGGGTGATCGCCACGTTCCACAGGTTGACCTGGCTCGCGACCCAGTGTGTGGTCCGGGGTGGTGTGTTGTGCGCGGCCACCGGGCTGAGCACCATCACGTCACGCTGTCCGCCCTGGAAGGTGTGGACGGTGCCGACCCGGACCCGGTCGTCGTCCCGCCAGATCCGGGCCAGTTTCTCCTTCTGCGCCCGGAACGGCGTGACCACCCCCACCGTCGCGTCCGCCGGAAGTCCCGCCAGCAGACCGTCGACCACGCGCCGCACGGCCTCCGCCTCCGCCGCGTTCCGCCAGGACCGCCCGTCGCCGCCGCGCGCCGACGCCCCGGACGGTACGTCGACCCAGCCGAGCACCGGTGCCGGGTCGGCCGCTCCCACCGGATCGTGTCCCGGCACCTGCCGCCGCACGTCGGTCAGCACCCGCAACCGGCCGCCGTAGCAGTGGCTGTTGACGACGTCCGCGATCCGCGGGTGGCAGCGGTAGTGCTCGTCGAGGAGCAGCGCGCCCTCGCCGTGCTGTTCGGCCGCGTGGTACGAGGAGTACACGTGGTAGGTGAGGCGGTGGTGTTCCAGTTGCGCGGCGCTCAGCCCCGCCCGCGTCCGCGCCTGCCGTTCCTGCTGCGGTGACACTCCGGGGATGTGTCCGAGCTGCATGGGGTCGCCGATGATCAGTGCCCGCCGCGCCCGGAACAACAGCGGCAGCACCGACGGGATCGAGCACTGGCTGGCCTCGTCGATGACGACGAGATCGAACAGCTTCGGGGTGAGTTCCATCTGCCGCACCGAGTGGGTGCTGACGGCCCATCCCCGGATGCGCGTCATCAGGTTCTTCTGGCTGCGCTGGTAGCCGGAGCGGCGGCGGAGCGCCTGGAGCCGCTGGTTCATGAGACCGGCGGCCCGGTCGAGGGCCTCTGCGGACAGCGCGCGGGACAGTTCCGCCGCCAGGCCGGACAGCGCCTCCGCCGTCGCCGGCCGGGACAGCTTGAGTCCGTCCTCGTCCCATTCCCTCTGCCCGCGGACGAGTTCGCGCACCTCCCGCTCCACGGCCACGATGTCGGCCAGGGACTCCAGCAACCCGGGCGGCACGGGTCGTGCCGCCGCCCACTCCGGCCACGCGGGCGCGGCCCCCTCGGGGTGCTCCGTGCCCGCCGAGACCAGCGCGGCGAGCGCACGGCGGCGCCGCCATGTGCCCAGCTGCCACCAGCGGGCGCCGCACGTCTTCCGGGCCCGGTCCGCCCACCGGCCCAGGGCTGCCGGGCCGTCCGTGTCCGCAGCCCAGGCCCCTTCGAGGAGGGGCAGGGGCAGCTCCAGTTCGGCCGCCCGTTCCTCCCGGTCGCCGAGCAGTTCCAGCAGCCGCGTCTCCTCACCGACGCGGTGTGCCGCTTCCGCCCTCAGCCGGTCGGCCGTGTCCCGGGTGTTGCGCAGTTCACCGCCGACGGTGGCCGATCCGCGGCGCGGTGCCGGAACCGGTTCGGCGAGCAGCCGCTCCAGCTTGGCGGCCTCCCGCTCCAGCGCCTCCGCGTTGCCCGTCCGCATCAGCAGGCCGGGCGCGATGTCGTCGCAGCGCTCGGCGACGACGTTCACGGCCTCGTTGTTGGTGGAGGCGACCAGCACCGACTGTCCCGCGGCGACGCAGGTGGTGACGACCGCCGTGACGACCTCGCTCTTGCCGGTGCCGGGCGGCCCCGTCGCCACCGTCAGCGGCCGGCTCATCGCCGAGGCGATCACCTGTTCCTGGCTCTCGTTGCACGGCCCCGGAGCGACGGGGGTCACCGGGTTCGCCGAGGCGGCCGTCGTGGCCGGCGCCTGCCGGGCCCCGCCGTCCAGCAGCGCGTCCAGGGCGGTGCCGGTGATCTGCGTGGTCCGGGTGGAGATCGCCAGCAGGTTGTCCACGAGCGCCTGGGTGGCCATGGCCTCCGCACCGGACGGCACCAGCAGCACGGCCGCGTTGTGCGCGCCGGGCCGCAGCGCCCGCATGACCGTGCGGTCGCTGAGCGCGGACGGGTCCAGCGGTTCGAGTTCCGGCAGCCCCAGCTCCTCCAGCAACTCCCGGACGGCGCGCAGCATCTGGGCGTCGTTGCCCTCCTGCCAGGCCGGCTGCCAGCGGGCGACCAGGTCGGCGGCGTCGCCCGCGTCCAGGAGTTCCGAGACGACCCCGGTGTGCGGGGACGGCACGCCGCTGGGCCGCAGCACGTCCCGGCCGTTCTCGTCCGGCGCCAGTTCCATCTGCTGGATGAGCAGCGGCGCCAGTTCGACCGTCGCGCGCCGCCCCCGGCCCCCGTCACGCGAGGGGAGCGTGATAGCCGGATACCCGTACCAGTACTCCTGTCGTGTCCCCGCCCCGCCGTCCGCCTCGCCCCGCCCGTTCTGGGGCCGGGGCAGGGATCCGGGTGCGACGATGTGCGGTCCGCGGCCCGACTGGACGGTCTCCTCGCCCTGGGCCAGCAGGAAGTACTTCTTGTCACGGCCGGCGTCCCGGTCGGGCCGCATTCCGGCCGCCGCCTGCGCGGTGAGGCAGTCCGCGTAGTACCGCAGCAGCCGCTGCGGGTCGACGCCGTCCCGTTCGTCCGCCTCGGCCAGTTCCCGGGCCTTCAGCAGCGCGGGGGAGCGCCGGGCGGCGTCGGTGGCGTCGTGGGAGAGCGCGGGCAGGCGTACGGGCCGGGCCACCGACCGGGCGAAGGGGAGGCTCCGGGTGGCCCTGATCGTGGACTTGGTGGGCCGCTGCTCCTCCGGAACGCCGTCGCGGGTCATCTGGGCGGTCAGGTAGTCGAAGAGGTCGTCCGGGGTGATCCAGCCGCCGTCCTTGATCCGGCCGTTGCGCAGCCCTTCGACGATCTCCCCGGTGAACCGGGAGGTGCCGAGGCCCGACCCGGGCGGCGCCATCGCGGAGGCCGCCTGGAGGGCGTCCGACGCGGTGATGAAGTACACGCCGGTCGGCTTCAGCAGGGTGCTCGGCGTGGGCCGGTCCGGTCCCCCCGCCGGGCCCTTGGCGGTCCAGCCCTGGACGACGGAACCGCTGGAGCAGCAGTCCAGCAGCACCAGTTCGGAGGCGGCCCGGCAGGACTGGAGCATCCGCTCCAGGAACTCCGCCGGCACCGCCGTACCCGGCAGGTCGGCGGGGTCGGTGTCGCGGGTCAGGAAGTACAGCTGGCCGTCCTGCTCGCAGTACTCCCCGTGCCCGCTGAAGTAGAGCAGCGCGGTCTCACTGGCCTGCCGGGCTTCCAGGAACGTCTCGACGGCGTGCAGCATCTCCGCGCGCGTCGGCTCGGCGGCCACCGCGCACTCGTTGTACATGCCGATCTCGGTGTTCTCCAGCACGGCCCGCATGTAGTGCAGGTCGGCCCGCACCGCCGAGAGGTTCCGGTACGCCTCGCTGTCGTACGTGGAGACACCGACGAGTAACGCGTGGCGGTCGTTGTCGGTCATCGCCGCTCAGCCCGCCGTCGTACCGTCGTCGCCGCCGTCCGCGAGGAATCGCTCGACGAGGGTGCCGTCCTCGCGGGCCTCCTTGCCGGTGATGTGCAGCACCGCCCCGTCGGGTCGCCTGACGACGAGGGTGCGCTGAGGGATCCGCGCCAGCCACACCTGCACCAGCGCGGCGACGAACGACCCGGCGCTCAGCAGCAGCCCGACGGTCTCGGCGGACGGCCCGCCCTTGTCACCGACCCCCGCCGGGCTGCCCGGTTCGGGCAGGTCCAGCCTGGCCGTGGAGTCCTCCTCGGCGAGCGCGGCCAGCAGTTCGCGTGCGTCCTTGCGGGCGCGCAGCGGGTCCTCGTCGACGACGGAGATCCGGTATCCGCTGTGGTTGTCGTGCATGGTGTTCTCGTGCTCCCCGTGAGTCCACCGGCTCCTTGCCGGGCGAACGACACTAGCGTCCGCCACTGACACCGACGGCCCCATGCGTCCTGCTTGCCGCGGCGTTGGCGTGAACCCGGTGGCCGATGGCCGGGTCGGTGCGTCCTACGGCAGGCGCAGTTCCGCCCAGACCGTCTTGCCCGGCGCGCCGTCACGCGGCGCGACGGCCCAGCGGGTCGCCAGTCCGGCGACGATCAGCAGACCCCGCCCGGTCTCCGCGTCGCCCGGCGGTTCCGTGTCGGAGAGCGGAGGGACGCGTTCGGTCCGGGTGTCGGTGACCTCGACGCGCACGGTGTCGGTGCGGTGGACGAGCCGGACGTGGAAGTCCCGTCCGGCGACGTGCCCGTGCCGTACGGCGTTGGCGGCCAGCTCGGCGGAGATCAACGTGAGGGTTTCGTTGACCCGGCCCCCGTACGGGTGCCCCCAGGTGTCGAGCTGGTGCGAGACCAGTCCGCGGGCCAGGCGGGCGCCGCGCGGGGAGGAGGTGAACGCCATCGCGAACTCGTGCGGGGGGTGGGCCGTTTCGGCCTCGGCGCCGGGGGTGTGCACCCGGGGGGTGGAGATTCGGCTGTTCATGTGGCCCACGCTGCCGGTGCGGTCCTAGCGTGGCCAGATACGGCACGCACACGGAGAGTCGCTGTAAGTGGCCGGTGTGTGGGTGTAGGCGGGACGGAGCGTGACGGTCGGCGCGGGGGCGCGTTGGTCGAGGGAGGTGGTACGGGGATGAGTGAACCGGCGCGGCTGGTGGACGGGGTGTCCGGGGTCGGCGAGGGTGAGGAGCGGATGTCGGAGTCGGAGGCCGGCTCCGGCTCCGGGGTCCTGCGGGTCTTCGGGCGGCAGTTGAAGCGGTTCCGGTTGCGGGCGGGCATGGATCGGCCCGAGTTCGGCTCGCTGACGGGGTACTCGGTGTCGACCATCGCCGCGTACGAGCAGGGACGCCGGGTGCCGCCGCCGAGGTTCATCGACCAGGCGGACGAGGTGCTGGACGCGGGCGGGGTCCTCCAGGAGATGAAGGAGGAGGTGGCTCGGGCGCAGTATCCGGCGTTCTTCCGGGACGCGGCGAGGCTGGAGGGGGAGGCGGTTGAGCTGTGGGTGTACGCGACACAGGCTGTGCCCGGGCTGCTTCAGACGGAGGAGTACATGCGGGCGGTGTTCGGCATGTGGCGTCCGTTGCTTGACGAGGAGACCTTGGAGCAGCGGGTCGTGGCCCGTCTCGCGCGCCAGAGTGTCTTCGAGCGCAAGCCGACCCCTCTGCTGAGCTTCGTCATCGACGAGGCTGTTGTGCGACGGCCGTTGGGCGGCTGGTCGGTCATGCGTGGTCAGCTGGAGCAGCTGATGTTGGTCGGCGCGTACCGGAACGTCGAGATCCAGATCATGCCGCTCAACCGCGAGGACAACGCAGGCGTGGACGGGCCGTTCACCTTGTTGTACCGCGCTGGTGGCGATCAAGTGGCTTACCTGGAAGCGCAGGGACGCAGCACAATGGTCAGCGACCAGCGGGAGGTCCAGGGGATCGCTTCGCGGTACGGCATCATCCGTGCGCAGGCTCTCACTCCGCGCGAGTCAATGGCCTTCGTTGAGAAGCTGCTTGGAGAGGTGTGAAGGTGAACGAGACCCTGAGTGCGGTGGGCGAACTGCGCTGGCGTAAGAGCAGCTACAGTGGTGGGGCTGGGGGAGAGTGCATCGAGGTCGCCGTCAGCCCTCGTGTCGTTCGAGTGCGCGACTCCAAGGACGTAGCTCGTCGCGGCCTTGCGGTAGACGCTGAGGCTTGGACAGCGTTTGTCGGTTTCGCCGCTCAGTGAGCGATAGGTCTGCCCCCGACCCAGGTCCGGGGGGGCAGACCTATGTCCGGTCTGGTCGGTCGACTACGCGTTCGTCTTCTCGCGGGCAGGCGGAGTCCAGCGCCCGGCGGCGATCTCGGCGTCCGGCCGCGTTGGGAAGTGCGCGTGCGCCGCCCGCATCTCGGCCTCGCGGTCGGCTTTGTGCCTGGTACCCCTCTGGGGGAGGGGTGAGACTCCCCTCGGCTACTCGGCGGGAAGCTTCACCGGGGCGTACACCCCTCTTCCGGGACATGGCCCGTGATGTCGGTGCCGCCCTCTACCGTGGAGATCATCGATGCCGTCGGTGCGGTGGGGAGGGACGACAGGCGTGCGCAGGGTGCCACCGGAGATGTTCCGGTTCACGACGGGGGAGAAGGCCGATCTGTACGGGGCGGTGCTGGACGCCTTCGGCGTGGCCGGCGAGCATCTCGAAACCACCCTGGGGCCCGACGCGGTACGCGAGCGGCTGTGCCTCGTGGGCTGGGTGGCGGACGTCGACGACGGCGAACTCCACGACGCGCTCGACCGGCTCGTGAAGTGGGAACTCCTCGACGTCGTGCACAACCACGCGGAGAACTACCGCACGGCCGAGGAGTACGAGCGGCGCAACCTCCAGTACTCGCTGACCCGCCGGGGTGAGGCGGCCCTCGCCGGAGTGCGGCAGGCGCTCGAGGTGCTGGCCTCCACGGGGGCGCTGCAGACGGCCGTGCTGGAGGCCATCGCCGACCGCCTGGACGACCTGTGTCTGCTCTCGGGCGAACCCGCCTCCGCCGACCGGCGGATCCACAGCACGTTGCGCGAGCTGGAGGCGCATCTGGAAGCCTTGGTGGAGAACACCAAGGCGTTCAACGGCGAACTGCAGCGTCTCCTGCGCGCCGAGGGCGCGGATCCGGAGGTGTTCCGCGAGGTCAAGGCCGCCACCGTCGCCTACCTCCAGGAGTTCCTGGTCAACCTCGACCTGCGCGGACAGGCGGTCACCGCCGCCGTGGCCCGGGTGGAGGAGCGGGGGACGGCCCTGCTGCGCGAGCGCGCCCTGCGCGGGGCCGAACTTCCCCCGGTGGTCGGTGAGGACCACGCGGTCGACTGGCTGGAGAGCAGGCGGGCGCGCTGGGCGGGCCTGCGGGCGTGGTTCCTGCCGGACGACGGGGCACGGCCGCGGATCGAGCAGCTGCACGACATCGCCCGGCGCGCCATCGTCTCGCTGCTGCAGGTCCTGGAGCGGATCAACGAGTCACGGCGCCGCTCCTCCAGCGCCGTACAGGACTTCCGGGAGCTGGCGCGCTGGTTCGCCGCGGCCCCCGCGGAGGAGGATCTGCACCGGCTGTGGTCGGCGGCCTTCGGACTCGGCCCGGCGCGCCACGCCCACCTCGCCCACCCAGACCCCGAGTTGGTCCCGTCGTCCCGTGCCTGGTCCGAGGCCCCGCCCGTGGCGGTGTCGGCGCTGCTGCGGACCAGCGGACGGACGGAGCGCTTCACCCGCACGGCCAGGGTGCGGGACGTCAGGGCGGTCAGGGCCGAGCGCGCGGAGCGGGCTCGCGCGGAGCGGGCGGAACTCGCGCGTGCCTGGCAGGCGCTGGAGACGGACGGCCCGGTGCGCCTGTCCTCCTTCGGCACACTCGATTCCGCCGTCTTCGAGCGGCTGCTCGACCTGGTGGGCCGTGCCCTGGCCGCCCTGCCCGACACGACCGGCTCACGCCGCGCCACGACGGGGGACGGCCGGGTGGAGATCGCGCTGTCCCCGCCTCCCGACGAGCGCACCGCTGTACTGCGCACGGCCAAGGGCACCCTCGCCGCACCGGACTACGTCGTGCTCATCACGGCGGCCGGCGCGGCGAGCCCCCTCCCGCGGTCCGGCGCCGCGCGGCGGGAGGCAGCCGGATGAGCACCCTCGCCAACCAACTCGCCGCCGCGGAAAGGGAGCAGGTCGCCCGGGCCATCCGTCTCCTGCTGGCCCGGCCTCTGCTGACCGAGGCCACCGACCCGGCCGGCTTCGAACTGGTACGCCGCCGTCGCGAGCCGCTGGCCCAGTGGTTCGACTACACCTGCGGCTGGAGCCTGGTGGTGGAACCGCGCCGCGGCTACGCCCGCCTCACCAAGGTCCGCGCCGACCCGGACGGCTCCCGCCCGGCCCGCAGGGCGCGTTCCGGACGGGCCCCGTTCGACCGCCGGCGATACGTCCTGCTGTGCGTGACCGCCGCCGAGCTGCTGTCGCTGCCGATGACCACCATCGGCATGCTCGCCGACCGTGTGGTGCGGGCCACGTCGGCCGACCTGGCACTGACCGCGTTCGACCCGGTGCACAAGCCGGAGCGGATGGCGTTCGTCGACGTCCTGAAACTGTTGGAGTCGTACGACGTGCTCCGCGCGGTCGACGGGACCACCGAGGCGTATCTCGCGTCAGCCGAGGCGAAGGTCCTCTACCGGGTGGACACCACCCTGCTGATGCGGCTGCCCGCCGCACCCGTCGGCGCCTCCCGGCTCGCGGTCCCCCCGGACGAGGTGCCCGCGCGGTTCGGGGAACTCCTCACCGGTCTGGTGCGCGAGCGCCGGTACGGCGGCGCGGTCGCCGACGGCACGACGGACGAGGGGGACGGCGAGAGAGCCGCCACGGATGCCCAACGCAACCTGAGGTTGCGCCACTCGGTGCTGCGCCGCCTCTTCGACGACCCCGTGCTGTACCGGACGGACCTCACCGACGACGAGCTTGCGTACATCACCTCCCTGACCGGACGCCGGATCCTGCGCCGCTCGGTCGAGCAGGCCGGTTTCCTCCTGGAGGAACGAGCCGAGGGCTTCCTCCTCGTGGACGCGGACGGGCTGGCCACCGACGTCCGCTTCCCCGACGACACGTCCACCGCCAGGGTCGCCGCGCTGCTCCTCCTGGAGCCGCTGTGCGCCGCGCCCGCCGGACTGCTGCCCGAGCAGCTCGCCGAGGCCGGAGCGGATCTGCTGCGCCGCTTCCCGCGGTGGGCGAGGGCTTACCAGTCCGAGGACGGCGCGGCCCGGCTGTCCGACGACGCCGTACGCGTACTGCGTGACGTCGGACTGGCCCGCCCGGCCGGGGGCCGCGTCGTCGCGTGCCCCGCCGCGTACCGCTACCGCCTGACGGAGACGACTGGCCCGGACCGGGACGACAAGCCCGGACCGGAAGGGGACGCCGCCGCCCCTCCGACCGCAGGCGGCACGGCTGCCGAGGGCGACGCGGCAGAAGGAGACGAGCAGTGAGCGTGACAGAGCTTCCCTTCCCCCGGCGGCCGGAGCCCACCGCACCGCTCGAGGCAGGGGCCGCCCCAGCGGCGGACGCCACCGGCAGCCGCTGGCAGCCCCACCGCGCCGGCATCCTCAACGTCTGGCGCTACTACGACGAGACGTTCGTCTTCCACCAGGGCCGCCTGCTGCTGCGCGGCCAGAACGGATCGGGCAAGTCCAAGGCCCTGGAACTGCTGCTGCCGTTCCTCTTCGACGCCAGCCTCCGCCCCAACCGCCTGTCCACATTCGGCGGTTCCGAACGCACCATGCACTGGAACCTGCTGGGCGAGGGCGCCTCCGGCAAGACCCGTGTCGGATACGTGTGGATGGAGTTCCGCCGCGTCGGCGACGACGGCACCGAGCGGTGGTTCGGCTGCGGGGCGCGCCTGCAGGCGAGCGTGCACACCAGCACGGTCCACGCCGACTACTTCACCACCGGGTCCAGAATCGCCCATTCCGGCGGTGTGTTCCTCGTCAACGAGGCGGGACAGCCCTTGACCCGGGCCGCCCTCGGCGAAGTTCTGCGCGACCGCGGCGAGGTCCACGCTTCGGCCACCGACTACCGCACGGCCGTACGGCGTGAACTCTTCGCGGGGATGGGGGAGCAACGCTACGAGTCGCTGCTGTCGGCGCTGCTCCAACTGCGTCAGCCCAAACTGTCGGAGCGGCTCGACCCGTCCCTGCTCTCCACCCTGCTGTCCCGTGCCCTGCCCCCGCTGGGCGAGGGGGAGATCGCCGAACTCGCCGAGGGCTTCGAGCGGCTCGACCGGCAGCGAGAACACCTCACGCGGCTCGACGACGAGGTGACGGCCGTCGGCACCATCGCCTTCCGGCAGCGTGCCTACGCGCAGCGGGTCCTGCGCGCGAGTTCCGCCGCACTCATCTCGGCCACGACCGAGATGGACAACCTCACCCGCGTCGCCCGCCAGAGCGCCGAGGAACTCGAACAGGCCCTGGCGGAACGTCGGTCGGCCCAGTCCCGGCGCGAGGAACTCCAGCTGCGCGCGCATACGCTGGACGAGACCGTCGAGGGCCTGCGCGACAGCGACGCGTACCGGCAGGGCGAGGAACTCGACCGGCTCCGCCGCCGCACCGAGGACGTGGCAGCCGCCGCCGAGCGGCAGCGAGCCGCTGCCCAGACCGCCCAGGCCCGGTCGGAGGAGGACCAACGGCGCGCCGACGAGGCGGCGGACCACGCCCGCACACTCGGGGAGCACGCGCGCGAAGCCGCCGGGGAAGCACACCGGGCGGCTCGGGCGGCAGGGCTGGAGTCCGTCCACCACGAGGTGAGGACGGTCCTCGACGCGGCCGACCCCGTGGCGGCCTTTCCTCACACCACGGTACGCGACCAGGGCGCCGTCCCGCGCGTGACGGCCGAGGACGGCGCGCGACAAGCCCGTCGACTGCTGCGCGGCGCGGACACCGCCCGACGGCAGCAGGTCACCCTCGTCACCGAGGCGATCGACGAACATGATCGCGCCGTACGCGACCGGGGCGCCGCCGAGGAACTGCTGGACCAGGCCCGTACCCGTCTCGCGGAGGCGATCGCCCGGCGGGACGAGGCGTCCGCCGCCTGGGACGACGCCTTCGCCGCACAGGTGGAACGTCTGCTCGCGTGGGCCGAGGACTGCGCGGAACTGCGCATCACCGATCTCGACGCACTCGCTGCCGCAGCAGGGGCGGAGGCCGAGGTGACGGCCCTGACCGAAGCCGTCGCGCGCCCGCTGGAACAGGAGATCGCCGCGGCGGAGGCCACCACCCGAGCGCGACGCCAGGACCTGCGGGACGGGCGGAACCGACTGGAGGAAAGGCTACGACAGCTGAGCGGTGATACCGACCTGCCGCCGGCGCCCCCGCCCACCCGCACCACCGTCCGTAAAGCGACGGCGGGAGCACCCCTGTGGCGCGTGGTCGCCTTCCGCGAAGGCGTCCCGCTCCCCGTCCAGTCCGCCGTGGAGGCCGCACTGGAGGCATCGGGCCTCCTGGACGCCTGGATCAGTTCCCACGACGGACTCAGGCCGCCGGGTCACGACACCCGCGCCGAGGCTGCCTTGGCCGTGCCCGCCCCGGGGCCCAGTCTGCTGGAGGTGCTGAGGCCCGAGGAGGACATCCCCGTCCCGGCCGGCACCGTGACCCGCCTCCTGGCAGGCATCGCCTACGGCCCCACTCTGCCGGGCGGGCACCCCGCGGCCGTCTCCGCCGACGGCGCATGGCGTCTCGCGTTCGCCACCGGGACCTGGAGCAAACCGGAACCGGCCCACATCGGCGCCCTGGCACGTCAGCGTGCCCGGCAACGCCTGATCGGCGAACTGACCGACCGCATCGGCGAGACCAACGCCTCCCTCGCCGCACTCGACGACCGGCTGCGCGGCCTATCCGCCCGCCGCGCGCGGCTGGACGCCGACCGTGCCGCCCGCCCCGACCAGCGGGAACTCGACACCCGGCGGCGCGCCCGGGACCGCGCGGAGGACACCGTGGCGGCCCGGGACGACGCCGTGCGTGATGTCGCCGGACGTCTGGCGCGGTGCGAAAGGGAAGTGACGGGGGCGCTGCGCGTGCTCGACCGCCGGGCCGCCGAACACGGACTGCCCACCGACCGCGGCCGGTTGCGTACGCTCTCCGAGGCCATCGACGGGTTCCGGGGCACTGCCGACAGCTGGGTGGACGCCCGGCTCGCCGCGACCGCCGCCGCCGACCGGGCCCGCCAGCGCGCCGCGCAGGCAGACCGGTCGCGCAGGACCGCCGAGGACCGCGCCGAGGACGCGGCCGCCGCCGAAGCGGAGGCAGCGGGACTGAGGGCGCGCCTGGAGGCCGTGGAAGCCACCGTCGGCGCGGACTACCGGCAGGTCGTCACACGCGTCGCCGAGGCGCGCGCCGAGTTGCGTCGCTGCCGTGAGGAGGCCGGCCGGGCCGCCGAAGTCCTGCTGCGCCTGGAGGGACAGGTCGGAGAACTGCGGGCCACCAGCGGCCAGGACGCCGATCGGCGGGAACAGGCGGCCGTGACCCGGGACGCGGCAGCGCACCGCTTCCGGCACCTGTGCCTGGCCGGGCTGGCCGAGGACGCCGGCATCACACCGGCACTCGACGCCGGGGGCGGCACCAAGGCCACCCTGGAGGCCGCCCGCGCCGCGGCGGCGACGTGGCCGGACATCCCGCACGCCCCACGCAACCTGGGCGACGCCGGGACCCGCCTGTCCGAAGCGGTCCACGAGGCCCGCCGACACCTCGGCACCCGCGCCGACATGGACCTGGAACCGGACGACGACATCCAGCTCTTCACCGCCACCCTGGACGGTGTACGCGTGGGGGCGACGGGCCTGCTCAGCACGCTCACCCAGGAACGCGACCGCAGTCGGGACGACATCACGGTGGCCGAGCGGCGCCTGTTCGACCAGATCCTCACCGGCGACATCCGCCGCCACCTCGCGGCCCGCATCCGCCAGGCCGGTGAACTCGTCGATCGCATGAACCGGCACCTGGAGCGGGTCCGCACCGCGTCCAACGTCGCCGTCCAACTCGTCTGGGACGTCCGCCCGGACCTTCCGGACAGCACCCGCACCGCCCGACAACTGCTGCTCAAGGACCCCGGCCGGGTCACCGAGAGCGACCGGGAGGCCCTGCACGTCTTCTTCCGCGCCCGCATCGAGGAGGCCAAGGGCAGCGAGACGGCCGCGAGCTGGGAGGAACAGCTCGGTGAGGTGCTCGACTACACCGCCTGGCACCGCTTCACCGTCCGCCTCGACCGGGGGAACGGGAACGGCTGGCAGCCGCTGACCAAGAAACTGCACGGCGCGCTCTCCGGCGGGGAGAAGGCCATCGCCCTGCACCTCCCGCTCTTCTCCGCTGTCGCCGCCCACTACGAAGCCGTTCCCCTGGCACCCCGGCCGATCCTGTTGGACGAGGTCTTCGTCGGTGTCGACACGGTCAACCGCGGACAGGTCTTCGCGCTGCTCACCGCCCTCGACCTGGACCTCATGGTCACCTCCGACCACGAATGGTGCACCTATGGCGAGCTGCCCGGGATCGCCGTCCACCAACTCCTCACCGGCGGGGACGACGACGCGGTCACCAGCGCCCGCTTCGTCTGGAACGGCAGCGATCTGGAGGCGGGATGACCAGCACCGAGGCGTCGATCCCGGGCGAAGCCACCTTGCGCCGCCCCGAACTGCGCTCCCTCTGGGACACCCTCCACAGCCGCCTGTCCTCCGGCCGCCCCGTCACCCGGGTACGCCTCGGCCCCCTCGACGACGCCGAGCGCGAGGCGCTCGCCGACCTCCTCGGCCTGGACCGTCTCCCGGACGCACGCCCCTCCGTCCGCCTGGCCCGCCTGGAAGAGGCCGTCACCGAACTCACCGGCCGCACTGTACGAGACGTCGTCACCGAGCTCGTCGGTCCTCTCGGCGACAGGGTCGGCGAGAGGCGCCGCCGACAGGACGAACGGACCGAGCTGTGGACCTGGCTGGCCGAGCACGAGGCGGTGAGGGCCCAGCCGGCGCTGTCCGACTGGGCAGCCTCCTGCCGGGCAGCGGGCGTGGTCGCCGGCTCGGCGGAACACACCCGTACGCTGCTCACGGACGCGCTCACGGTGCTCGCCGAACTGCCCGGCCGGGCGGAACCCCTGCCCGTCTTCGCCGCCCGGGTCCTGAACGGCCGGGCGCACGCACTCGACGACGGCACACCCCTGTCCTCGCTCGTCCTGCGCGCCCTGGCGAACCTGTACGACACCGCCCCTCCGCAGTCCGCCGCGGAACGACGTGCCCTGTGGACCCGCGCGGGAGTGGCCGACGACGAGCTGTCCTCCACCGTTCTCGTCGGCGGTCTGTGCCCGGCCGGTGACGGCCTGCTCGCCCGGCTGGCCACGGCGTGCGCGGAGGCCGGGCAGGCCACCAGTCTGACCCTCGCCCACGTCCGGTATCCGGGCGAGTTCATCCTTCCCGAAGCCCCGGCACCCGTCGTCCACATCGTGGAGAACCCCAGCGTCCTGGCACTGGCCCTGCGCCGCTTCGGTCCCCGCTGCCCGCCGCTCGTCTGTACGTCCGGCTGGCCCAACAGCGCCGCCATCCAGCTCCTGCGCATGCTCGCGGACCAGGGCGCGGCTCTTCGCTACCACGGCGACTTCGACGGAGAAGGCGTCCGCATCGCCGCCTACGTCCTGGACAAGACGCCGGCGCGTCCCTGGCGCATGACGGCAGCGGACTATCGTGCCGCGGTCGCCCTCAGCCCACGCGGTCCTCAGCCGGGACGCATCACCGAAGCGCCCTGGGATCTGAACCTGGCCGAGGCCATGGCGGAGCACGGCATCGCCGTGGTCGAGGAACTGGTGGCGGAAGTGTTGTTGCAAGATCTCGCTGGTACGGCTCGGAAGAGGCGTCGCCCTGGCTGGTCATCGGGGTTCTCCTTCGTGGATACCCCGGCTTCAGCCAGGGGAGGAAACGAAGCTCCTGCGGAGCAGGGCAGGGAAAGCCGGTTCGCCGCCAGGGCGGACCGGCGTCCACCGACCACCGGCCAACCGCCGTCTCTCACACCGAATCTGATGCAATGTGAGGCATGACGCAGCAGGTCAAGCGGGCTTTCAAGTACCGCTTTTACCCCACGGGAGAGCAGGCGGCTGAGCTGTCGCGCACGTTCGGCTGCGTCCGCCTCGTGTACAACAAGGCGCTGGAGGAACGAACTCGGGCTTGGTACGGCGAGCAGCGCCGTGTCTCCTACGTGCAGTCGTCGGCCGCGCTGACTCAGTGGAAGAAGACCGAGGAACTCGCCTTCCTGGCAGAGGTGTCCTCCGTCCCGCTCCAACAGGCCCTGCGCCACCTTCAGACGGCGTTCGGGAACTTCTTCGCCAAGCGCGCCAAGTACCCCCGGTACAAGAGCCGGAAGAAGTCCCGCGCCTCGGCTGAGTACACCCGCTCCGCTTTCAAGTGGCGCGAAGGGCAACTGACCCTGGCCAAGATGGCCGAGCCGTTGGATATCCGCTGGTCGCGCCCCCTGCCGGAGGGCACGGTACCGACGACGGCGACCGTGTCCCGCGACAGCGCCGGGCGCTGGTTCGTGTCCCTGCTGTGTGACGACCGCATCACTTCGGCCCCGGCCACAACGAACGCGGTCGGCATCGACGCCGGGATCACCTCCCTCGTGACCCTGTCCACCGGGGAGAAGATCGCCAACCCTCGGCACGAACGCCGTGACCGTACCCGTCTCGCCAAGGCGCAGCGTGAGCTGTCGCGGAAGGCGAAGGGCTCCGCGAACCGGGAGAAAGCCCGGAAGCGGGTCGCCAAGGTCCACGCGCGGATCGCCGACCGGCGCCGGGACTTCCTGCACAAGCTGTCGACTCGGCTCGTCCGTGAGAACCAAACGGTCGTGATCGAGGACCTCACCGTCCGCAACCTGCTGAAGAACGGCAAGCTCGCGCGCGCCATCTCCGACGCGTCGTGGACGGAACTCCGGTCGATGCTGGAGTACAAATGCGCCTGGTACGGGCGCGAACTCGTCGTGATCGACCGCTGGTTCCCCAGCTCCAAGCTGTGCGGGGCCTGCGGCACGGTCGCGGCGAAAATGCCGCTGAACGTCCGCGAGTGGACGTGCGACTGCGGCACGGTGCATGACCGCGATGTGAACGCGGCACGCAACATCCTGGCCGCCGGGCTGGCGGCGTCTGCCTGTGGAGACGGTGTAAGACCTCAACGGGAGTCCTCCCGTACGGGGCGGTCGTCGATGAAGCAGGAACCCCAGCGGGCGACCGCTGGAATCCCCCGCCTCTAGGCGGGGGAGGAAGTCAAGACGCCCCTTTGGCGCTCCAGGTGGCCGAGTGGCCGTTCGGACCGACCACAGACACACGCTGACCTGCGATTATTCGTATATCTTTTTTCATGTGACGTCATTTCGATGACGTCGCACGTGGAGTGCGAGGCGATTCTTGAGCCTGCTAAAGAGGGCCGCTGACCTGCTAGTTTGCCGCTCGGACACAATGGACATACACCATTGTGGTACATACGCTAGTCTTGGTACATGTCGATGAAGCGCACCAACGTCTACGCCGATCCGGAAGACCTCGCGATCATCAAAGAGGCTGCGAAGCGGCGCGGTATCAGCGAGGCCGAGATCATTCGCCAGGGCATCCATCTCGCGGCCATGGCCAACCGTGTATGGGACGAGCCTCTCTTCTCCCGCACTTTCCGGGGAGCGGGACGCACTCCCGGTAAGCCTGACGTGCGTGACGCCGTCGCCGACGCGGTGCGCCGCGAGACCGGGACCGGGACCGCTGCGTGATCGTCGTCATCGCGGACACCTCCGGGCTGCTTGCGGCGCTCGACTCCGGCCACCCCGAGCACCAGGCGTCGAACGAAGCAATCATGGTTGCCGGGCTCCTGGTGATGTCCCCGCTGCTGCTCGCGGAGATCGACCACGTCGCCACGCGCGAGCTCGGTCGTGAAGCGGCCCTCAGTGCGATCGACGACATCCGCCACTGGGTGTGCCGAGGCCGTGTCGTTCTGCCCGAGATCACGGAAGATCACCTGGGCGTCACCCAGTCGGTGCGCGCCCGCTATCGCGACTTGGACCTGGACCTCGCGGACGCGGTGAACGTGGCCCTTGCCGCTGAGTACGACACCGACGCGATACTCACGCTCGACCGTCGCGATTTCCGGGCTGTGCGCCCGTTGGGCCGGCACAAGGCGTTCCGGGTGCTGCCCGACGACCTTCCGATCTGATGTCGGATGTGTCCGGCCGTGTGGTCAGATTCTGTCGGTCGTGACGCTCGCGGCGCGCGTGGACTCTCCGATGAGGCGGGAAAACCTATCTGACCTGCGGTTTCCCGGATGTGATTCCGGTTGACGTCTTTTCGATGACGCATCACGTGGAGTGCGTCGCCATCCTCGAACCGGCCGCGAAGGGCTCTTGAACTGCGGTCTCATCGAGCGTGCGTCATGTGCGCGACGTGCGAAATCGGTCTCGGTGAGGGGGGACGCCTCTCAGGTCCCCGGTCCGGTGGTAGCGGATACGGCTTTGTGCTCCTGGGGGCCGAGGACGACGGGCTTGCCGTGTTCGAGGCGGATCACGGCTTCCTCGGCCGGCTGTGTGTCCTTGAGGGCTTCGAAGGCGCCGTCGTTGAAGATGCCGCGCTTCTGGTGGATCTCCACCAGTGCGGTGCCGGGGTGGGTGGCCGCCTGCCGGAGCCCGTTGGTGAGGTGTGCGCGGCAGGTCGAGCGGAGGGGCTGTTCTCAGTCCTTGCCGGCAGGGGCCCGCAGAGCCTTCGAGAAGGTCTCCTCCGACTGGGCCCCACTGATCGTCCGGCCGGTGTCGAAGAGAAACAGCGGTACGGCCGTGACGCCGGCCCGCCGGATCTCGGCGAGGCCGGCCCGCAGCTCCTCGGCGCCGCCCTCGGCGGGCTCGGCCCCGGCCTCGGTGGCCAGGCGGCGCAGCGTGTCCGCGTCGCCGATGTTCAGCCCGTCGGTCAGATAGGCGCGGAAGAGCCGCTCCGCCATCTGCTCGCCTCGGCCCTGTTCGGCCGCCGCGGCGAGCAGCCGGTGCGCCTCGAACGTATTGACGTGCACGGCCTTCTCGAAGTGGGCCTCGATGCCGTCCTCGGCGCCGAAGGAGGTGTCCTCGGCGATGGCCCGGGCCTGCTCCTCTCCGAACGCCTCCCTGTGCACGTCGAACAGTGGTTTGCCCTCGGCGGGGGCGTCGGGTGCGACCTGGAAGGGCCGGAAGACGATCCGGACCTCGCCGCCCTGGTCGCGGTAGCGCTCGACGGCCCGCGACAGGCGGACGAAGCCCAGGTAGGAGTGGATGCAGATGAGGTCGAGCACGAGCTCGACGCGGCGGGTGGGAAGCGTGTTCGTGGTCATGGGTCGACTCTCCGACTTCAAGCATGGTTGAGGTCAAGTGGACGGCCTGCGCCTGTCGTGTTCCGGCCACTGTTCGGCCGGTACGTCCATCGGTGGGGCGCCGCTCAGAACTCGGCCCCGGTCATCTCCGCCGGCCGTTCCCCGGTACTCCACACGACGTGGAAACTCAGCCGGTCGAACCGCCGGCCGGTGGCGGTGCGCACCGCCCGGCCCTCGTAGTAGCCGCCCACGTCGAAGGTGCGGGAGGGATCGCCGCCCTGGTGCACGTGCGTGGCCGGCTGGTCCCGTCGGTCCCTGTCCGAGGGAGCCCCCGAACCAGCCTCGGTGGGCTTCCTGGGACATCGTGTCTTCGCTGCCGGCCGCACCGGTCCGGAGCGGTGGAGGAGCCGGGTGCCGTCCGCCGGCGCGAGCCTGAGGCGGCGTGCCTTCCCTGACCGAAGGCGTCCTCCGGCCACGTGGCCGGGCGCGGTCAGTGGCGCCCGGGCGGTAGGTCGACCTCGGCCCACACGGTCTTCCCTCCCGGGGGATGGGGCTCCCAGCCCCAGCGGTCCGCGTACGCGGCGACGAGGGCCAGGCCGTGGCCGCCTCCGTCCGGACGGTCGTTGAGGGGGCGGGAGGGGGTCGGTAGCCGCTCGCCGCGCGCGTCGGTGACCTCGATGCGCAGTGCCGGGGCGGCGGCGGTCAGGAGGGGCGCGGGGGTGGCGGGCGTGATGCGCAGCCGGAGCCGGAAGTCGCGGCCCTGAACCCGGCCGTGGCGCACGGCGTTCGCGGCCAGTTCGGCCACCAGCAGTTCGGCGCGTTCGGTGACTTCGCCGGGGAGGTGCCAGGTGCGGAGTTCCGTCATCGCGAGCAGCCGGGCGAGGCGGGCGCCGCGCGGGGTGGAGGAGAGCGGCTGGGAGAAGGTGCCGGTGCGGCCCGCCGTGTGGAGGGTGGTGCGGTTCATGGGGCCACGGTGGCGGTGGCGCACGCCGTGCCGCGAGAGGCGCACCCCGTACGCGCGGTCAGCGTACGGGCACACAGGGTGGGAGGTACGGTGAACTGGCTGTCACGCTGGGTGAGTCGGGTGCGGGTGGGTCCCGCGGGTACGTACGGGGAGGTGGCCGCGGGTGACGGTGGTCGAGAGCGACGTGGGCGAGGTGTGCGGGGACGGGGAGCGGGAGCCGGACCCGTCGGACAGTCTGCGGACGTTCGGGGCGGTGGTCCAGGCCCTGCGGGAACACGCGGGGCTCAGCCGGGTCGAGTTCGGGACCCGGGTCCGGTTCTCCAAGCACACGGTGGAGTCGGTGGAGCTGGGCCGGCGGATGCCGGACGAGGCGTTCGTGGAACGGGCGGAGGACGCCCTGGGCAACACGGGCGCCCTGCGGAAGGCGGCCCGGCACCTGTCGCGGGGCGAGCCGGGCTTGGCGGCGTGGTTCCGGCGGTGGGCGCGGCTGGAGAAGAGGGCGGTGAGCCTGTGCACGTACGAGTGCAGGCTGGTGCCGGGGCTGTTGCAGTCGGAGGCGTATGTGCGGGCCGTGTTCGACAACAGCATCCCGCTGCTGACGGACGAGCAGGTGGAAGTGCAGGTTGCGGCCCGGCTGGACCGGCAGCGGATGCTGCGCGAGCGGCCGCACGTTCCGTTCAGTTTCATCGTGGAGGAGTCGGTGTTTCGGCGGAGGCTGGGCGGGCGCGAGGTCATGCGGACCCTGCTCGATCACGCGCTGGAGCACACTGCACCGCGGAACGTGACGCTTCAGGTGGTGCCGCTGGATGCGGAGTCGCACTCGTGCTTGGATGGACCGCTGCAACTGCTGGAAACGCTGGAGGGGAAGCGACTCGCCTATTCCGAGGGGCAGCAGAACGGGCGGCTGATCAGCAGTACACAAGAGGTGAGCCTCCTTCACCAGCGCTATGACACACTGCGCTCGCAGGCCCTGAACCCAATGGAAACGCGGGGCTTGCTGGAGAGACTGCGAGGAGAGCTATGAGCGCGACGGAACTCGTGTGGTTCAAGTCCAGCTACAGCGGCACCCAGGGTGACAGCTGTGTGGAGGTGGCGACTACCGAAGAGGTCGTCCACGTGAGGGACTCCAAGGATCTGACCCGCTCAGCCTTCGCGGTCGGCCGCGAAGGGTGGGTGCGGTTCGTGCGGTATGCGGTCGATCACTGATCGTGTGGCCGAGGTCCTCAGGTGAGGGTGTTGCGCATCTGCGGGCCGAGGTAGCGGATGTAGAGCGGACGACCAGGGTGGACTGCAAGGTGTCGCCGGTCGAGGTGGGGTTCCCCGCAGTCGCTGGCGCGTGTCGGCGCCTCGGGGACCCGAGGCGGGGTCCTGGTCCAGAGTGACGTTCGGTGAGATGTCGTTGCGGCCTTCGTCGAGGTGTCGTACCTCTTCTTCGTGAGCCAGGTGTAGAGCTGACGCTCTGTGAGTGCGCTGGTGGTGATGAAGTCCGGCTGGGGCGAGACGACGATGCGGAGCCGCGAGGGTCCGTGGAGGATCCTTCCGTGGCGGTCTGCCGACGGGCGAGTGTCGGCAGACCGTGCGTTGTGTGGGGGGCGGTGGATCAGGAGTCGCGGTCGGGGTGGCGCGGGCCGTGGCCCGGGGCGGGGTCAGGGTCGAGCTGTGGTTCTCGCCGTCCATGAGCGGGTTGTTCCACCAGTGCCGCCCGCACGAGATCCGACATGGGATCCGCGGGCTGACGAGGTCGAGCACGGACGCCCACTCCAGGATGATGGTGGCGACGAGCTCGACCTCGCGCTCACGTTACTCGTCGTACGACGTGCGCTGCGGCGCGCTGACGACGGCCTTCCGGAAGGGTCGGACGGCATGCTCCGCCGGACATCCTGGTCCGACGCGCCACTTTGATGGTCGGCCAGGATGTGGCCCACTTCGTGCGGGACATGGTCTTGGCGGGCTTCGCTCGTCTCGCTTCGGAAGCAGGTGTAGTCGGCGTTCTCCGTGGCGATCCATAGGCCGAACGGGTCGGGGATCGGCAGCGAGCAGGGCATCGGACGAATGGGGCGGCCACGGTGTCCCCCAGCAGTCGATGGAGGACGTGCACCCGCGAGGTCGGCTGGACGCCCAGGGCGCGGAGAACGCGCCGGCAGTGCCGTCGTCATTCTCGCTCCTTCAAGGAACCGGGTCCGCCTCCAGTCCCCGTACTACGCCGGGTTCGCCTCCATCGGCCGGTGTTCCGGCGGGTCCATCTCCACCCGCCCGTGTTCCGGCAGGCTCACCTCCACCCGCCCGGCTCCGGTCCTGCGGCGCTGCCGGGCCCATTCCTCCACCTGGCTGAGGCAGGCGAGGTCGAGGTGGGACGCACCGCTGAGGTCCACGTGGACACAGGGCTTGGCGCTCACCGACTCCAGGGCGTCGATCAGGCGGGGCAGTCGCAGGAAGGTCGCGTTGCCGCTCAGCGTCAGGCGTGTGACGCCGTCCGCGGAGGAGATCCGGATCGTCATCCGGGACATCCGTACGGCCGCCAGGACGACGGCGACGGCCAGGCCCGCGAGCACACCCTCCAGCAGGTTGGAGACGACGATCGCCACCGTGGTGATCACCATGACGACTCCCTCGCCGCGGTCGGTCCGCCACATCTTGGGGAAGGCCCCGGGGTCGAAGAGCTTCCAGCCGGCGTGGACGAGCACCCCGGCGAGAACCGCCACGGGGATGAGGCCCAGCAACCCGGGGAGCAGCAGCGCGAACGCCAGCAGCCAGCCGCCGTGCACCACCCGCGAGATCTTGGTCCTCGCGCCGGCCTGCACATTGGCCGAACTCCGGGCGATCACGGCGGTGATGGGCAGCGAGCCCAACAGCCCGCACAGGGAGTTTCCGATGCCCTGCGAGACCAGTTCGGCGTTGTACCGGGTACGGGGACCGCTGTGCATCCGGTCGACGGCCGCCGCGCTGAACAGCGTCTCCGCCGAGGCGATGACGGTGAAGGTGACGACGGTGGTGAGCACCCCGATGTCGAGGAGCCCGGCGAAGTCCCCCGGACCCGGGACCGTGATCGCCTCGCGCAGATCGCCGAAGGAGACGCGTTGGACGTCGAAGCCCGGGAAGGCCGCCACGACCGTGCCGATCACCACCACGGCCAGCGGCGCGGGCACCTTGCCGATCGGGCCGGGGACCTTGCGCCACGCGAAGCACAGGGCGACCGACAGGACCCCGAGCAGGAGCGCGGCGCTGCGGTGCGGCTCGGCGAGCGTGCGTCCGAGGAGGTCGGGCAGGCCCGCGAGGTTCCCCAGGGCCGATCCGGCCGGCGCGGAGTCCGCCAGGGCGTAGGTCTGACTGAGTATCAGCGGGAGGCCGATTCCGGCGAGCATGCCCTGGACGACGGCGAGCGAGATGGACTGGAAGGCACGTCCCATCCGCAGTGCCCCGAGCAGCACCTGGAGCAGGCCCGCGGCCAGGACGACCGGCCCCAGCAGGGCGATTCCGTGCTCGCCGACGAACTCCAGTACGAGGGCCGCGAGTCCGGCCGCCGGACCGCTGACCTGGATGCTGCTGCCGGGCAGGAGTCCGACGACCAGTCCGCCGACGATCCCGGAGACGATGCCCAGGGCCACCGGCACCCCTGAGGCCACCGCGATCCCGATGCACAGGGGCACGGCGACCAGGAAGACCACGAGCGAGGCGAGGAGGTCGGTGCCGAGCGAGGACATGCCGCCGCCGGCCGGTGCGGAGGGCCGCGGTGCCCGGTACGCGTGGCGCGGCGGCTGTTTTCGTGAGAGGGAGAGCGTTGACACGATGGTCCTTTCGCGCGCACCGCCGGTCGGTGCGCGCCGGGAAGGGCGTGGGGGGCGCGGTTTCAGCGGCGGCGGGGGCCGCCGGACAGCGCGGTGATCTCCTGCACCTCGCCGGTGTCGACCCGGTAGTACCAGGCGTGCAGTCCGAGGCGGCCCGCTGCGACCGCCCGCTCGATCTGCGGGTAGCCACGCAGCGCCTCGACCTGGGCAGCGACATGGCACTGCACGTGGGCCTCCAGCGCGGCGTCGTCGGGATCGGCGCCGCGCAGGGAGGAGAGCGCGGGGCGGGAGGACGCGAGCCAGGTGGCGACGCTGGGCAGTGCGCTCAGGTCCTCGCCCCGGGCCAGGGCGGCCACCGCGCCGCAGTGCGAGTGGCCGCAGACGATGACGTCGCGCACCCGCAACACGTCGACCGCGTACTCGATGGTGGCGGCCTCCGCGCACCTCGCCTCGGCCGTGTAGGAGGGGACGACGTGGCCGGCGGTGCGCAGCTCGAAGAGTTCGCCCGGCCGTGCGTCGGTGATGAGGCACGGCACCACGCGGGAGTCGGAGCAGGTGATGAACAGCGCGGCGGGGGCCTGGCCGGCGGCGAGACCGCGGTAGTGGTCACGTTCGCCGACGATTTGCCGGCGGAAGGACCGGGCGCGTTCGAGCAGGTCGTTCACTGGTGGTTCTCCTGTGCGACGGGCGCCCCGGGCGGGCGCCGTTGGCGAGAATCCTGCGAGGGCGGTATGAGCCGGGTGTGAGCCGGTGATGAGAGAGGTCTCACCGACGGTGCGGGAGCCGTCCCGGCGGAGCCCCGGCGGGTGCCGCCGGGCCGGACCCCGGCGCCGGCTGCCGGCGGCCCGGCCGGCCGCGCCGCGCGTCGTGCCGGGGCGTGACGTCGCCCGACGCGGACCGGACCACTTCGCGGGGCACGACCGCACGCAGCCGGTAGCCCACGCCGCGGACGGTCTCCAGCCGGTCGGCGCCCAGCTTGCGGCGCAGGTAGCGCACATACACATCGACGATGTTCGAGCCCGGGTCGTAGTCGAACCCCCACACCCGGGACAGCAGTTGCTCGCGCGTCAGCACATGGTCGGGGTTGCGCAGGAACACCTCGGCCAGGCCGAACTCCCGGGAGGACAGCTCCACGGTACGGCCGTCCACATGGGCCCGGCGGGTGCGCAGATCGAGGGCGAGGTCCCCGGCCTTCAGCAGGGACGCCTCGGGGGCGCTCTCCCTGCGCAGCCTCAACCGCACCCGCGCCAGGAGTTCGTCGAACGCGAAGGGCTTGGACATGTAGTCGTCGGCGCCGCCCTCCAGACCCGCGACCACGTCCGACGCGCTGTCGCGGGCGGTCAGGATGATCACCGGGATCGCCACCCTGCTCTCCCGGAGCTTGCGCAGCACGGTGAAGCCGTCGCAGGCCGGCAGGCCCAGGTCCAGGATCGCCAGATCGCAGGCGCCCGAACGCGCGTGTTCGTAGGCGTCGAGGCCGTCAGCGACGACCGTGGTCACGAAGCCGTTGCGTCGCAGACCTTTTTCGACGAAGGCGGCGATCCTCGGCTCGTCCTCCGCGATGAGTATCCGGTTCATGGTCACCTTCCGTATGCGGGGTCCGCAGGGGCAGGTCCATGACGAAGCGCGCGCCCCCGGTCCGCACGTCCTCGACCCTCGCCGTGCCTCCGTGCGCCTGGGCGATCTCGAGCACGATCGCCAGTCCGAGGCCGATACCGGCCCGGGCGGCGTCACGGCCACCCGAGCGGACCGCCTGGGCGAAACGGTCGAAGATCCGTTCCCGATCGTGGGGCCCCACGCCGGGGCCGGTGTCGCGTACCCACAGCAGTACCCGGTCACCGCGCACGAGGGAGCCCGTCTCGATCGTGTCGCCGTCCTCGGTATGACGTACCGCGTTGGACGCGAGCTGCATCAGCGCCTGGGTCACTCGCTGGCCGTCGAGCAGCACCGTCGCCTCGGACACATGGGAGACCATCCAGTTCCGGTTCCCGAGGGCGCGGGCCTTCGCCACGGCGTCCACCACGAGGTCGGTGAGATGGGTGCTCCCCACGGTGAGGAAGTCGGGCCTCTCCGCCTTGGCCAACAACAGCAGGTCCTGCACGATGCGGCCCATGCGGTCGAGTTCGTCCACCACCAGGGCGCGGGTGGCGCCCTGCTCGGCTGTTCCGCCGTCCATCAGCTCCAAGTGGCCGCGGATCACGGTGATCGGTGTGCGGAGTTCGTGTGCGACCTCGTCGAGGAAGCGGCGCTGGGTGGTGAAGGCGTTCTCCAGCCGGTCCAGCATGTGGTTGAACGTGTGCGCGAGCGCGGCCACGTCGTCGGAGCCCGGCACTTCCAGTCGCCGTCGCAGATCGTCCTCACCGATGCGTTCGGCGGTCCTCCGCACCAGCCGGATCGGGGCCAGGATCCGGCCGGCGACGAGCCAACTGGCCAGACCCGCCAGCACCAGGGCCGCGGCCCCCGCGCCGAGCAGCATCCGGGCCACGCGGTGCTCCTGGTGCTGCTGGCGATCCCTGAACTCCAGCACCACCAGCCGCACATCACGGAGGTCACCCGTCACCCGCACGGGGATCACCCCGTACCGTACCCGTCCGGCCGGGGAGTCGACCCAGCCGAGCGCGGTCCCGCGGACCGCGGCGAGCCGGGCCACCAAGGCGGGGTCCCTGTCGAGTCTGGTCGGCGGCTCGGCCGGACTGCGCCGGTCGGCTCGGCCGTCGACGATGCTGAACAGCGTGGCGTCACGGCGCGGCAGGCTGACGGACATGTACGCGGTCAGCAACACGGCGCCGTCCGAGAACGGCCGACCTGTGTCCGGATCCCGAGCGGTCCCGGCGAACCTCCGCAGATTGTCGGCCTCCTGCCGTAACTGCTCGTCCACCTGCGCGTCCAACTGCCGCTGCCAGACGGCGGTGATGCCGACGACCGGCACGGCCAGGGCGGTCGCCACGAGGAGCATCATCCAGCCGACGATGCGCGACCGCGCACTGGGCGCGTAGCGAAACCACTCCCGGATCCTCCCCGCCGTCACCGCTCGCGCGGTCCCGCCTGTCGACGCTGGGCCCGGAGACCCCCTTGCCCCCGTCTCATCTATCGTGTCTGTCGCTGTCGCTGTCGCTGTCGCTGTCGCTGTCGCTGTCGCTGTCTCCGTCGCCCGGACCGTCCGCGCCGACCCCGCCGTTCTCACCGTCTTCGTCAAGCCTGTCGTTCCCTTCCTCCTCTCCGTTCCCGCCCGTCCCGCCCTCCTCGTCCTCGCCGTTGTCGCTGTCGTTCTCCTCCTCGTCCTCTTGGTCGTCCCGGTCTTCGCCGTCCGGCCCTTCTCGCGGGATGTCCGAGTCGTCGCTGCGGGGAGGAATCGGTGGTGGCACGGCTCGTCCGCCCGGGGTCCGGTCGCACGGGCCGGAACGGCGCGGCGAGGGCGAGTGCCGGGGCGCGGAATCCGACGGGATCCGCGAGGGAGACGGCCGGACCGAGGACGAGCCGCCGACGGCGCCGTCGGCACCGTGGGCAGGGACGACCACCTCCGGTCCCAGGGTCGGAGACTCCTCCATCTCCGTCCACACCCGACCGATCGTCATACCGGCACCTACGCAGAAGCACATGACGACGTTCAGCGCGACGATTCTTCGTAGACCCATCCGGCCAGTCTGGGGGCCTGCTCCTGGGGTCCGACCGAAGAGGAGAAGACTCTCATCCGGCCGACCGGAGAGCCGGCCGGGAGGCCGAAGCCGGGGTCTTGGTCGGAGGCGTCGTCGGTGCCCTCTCCGTCGAGGCGGGTCGGGTCGAGGCATGCCGGCGGCGTCGTCGGCGACCCCACGGCTCCGGCCGGCTCGGAGGTCCGCCCCCGGCAGGGTGTCAGCCCTCGCCGGGGTCGGTCCGTGCCCAGGACGCGTCGAGGAACGGACTGGGCCTGCCGTGCCAGAAGACGTCCACGCTGTCGCGTGCCCGGGTCGCGGCCACGAACGGCGGGGACCTGGCGCGCCGCATGTCGTCGCGGTGGCGGGCCGGTTCGCGCTCACGCAGTCCGATCACGTCCTCACGCGGAACGAGCCCGTCGGTCACCCCCCGCGATGATCATCCGCAGGTACGCCAGCCCCTTGAACCGGAACATCGTGCCGATGTGCACGCCGGTGGAGCCGTCGGGTCCGTCGGAGCGGATTTCCACCGCGTCGATGCCGCGCGGCTTCAGCATGCAGGTTAGTTCGGTCGCCATCCGGTTCGTCGGGACGCACACCGCGATCCGCTCGTGGGGTACGGCCGTCTCCGGATCCTCGTCCCACCGCGTGATCAGCGTGGCCAGGCCCTCCCGCGCCGCCTCCCAATCCGGAAAGGCGTGCCCGGTCGGGGAGCCGCCGCTGAGTACGGACCGGAAGAGGCGCTGCGCGCTCTCGACGCGCACATGCCGGTGGCCGTCTGGCGGTGTGTCACTCTGCTCGCGGGAGGCTTTCCCCGAATCGGCGCCGACATGATGGAGGGTGGGGTGTGGGAGGGGCCGCCCGGGCGGAGTGGCGGAAGTGGCACGAGGTCCGTGCCAGGGGCAGGTCCTATGCTCCGTCGCTCGGATACGGCGACTAGACGAGCAAGTCGTATGTCTTCAGTGGTCGTAGGCGATCAACGATCGAGTGATCGGTGCGCCGGTCAGGCTGTTCAGCCAGATCGCGGCGGCCATGGCCAGGATGCGCTGGGCGACGCGGACCGCGACGCCCGCGCAACATCGCCCGCCGTGGCCTTCCGGGTCGAGCTGGCCTTTGAGGGTGTCGTTGACCGACTCGATCAACTGGCGGACCTTCTTCAGCATCGGTTCGCCGTAGCGGGCCTTCTCGCGCTTGCGGGAGGGCCGCAGCAAGGTGATGCCCTGGTCGGCCAGCAGCTGTTCGAAGTCTCGGCCGGCGAAGCCC
Organism: Streptomyces sp. HSG2; assembly: GCF_016598575.1. Lineage (NCBI taxonomy): Bacteria > Bacillati > Actinomycetota > Actinomycetes > Kitasatosporales > Streptomycetaceae > Streptomyces > Streptomyces sp. HSG2. The sequence goes on along the minus strand of NZ_CP066801.1, from coordinate 945,796 downwards.
TTGTCGGAGATGAGCAGAATGCCGTCGTCGTGCGCGGCGACGACGGCTGCTTCGACCTCCAGCATCGCGGCCAGCACCTCGCGTTCGCCGATCTTCGGGTCCGCCAGGGCCCACAGGATCGGCATCCCGGCCGGGGTGCACACGAGGTACAGCCGCAGCCCCCAGAAGAACCGCGAGTGGCTGGCGCAGTAGCCGTATCCGGCCCATCCGGCCAGGTCGGAGCGTTTCACGGTGGGCCGCGACATGCCACACGGCACCGGGGTGGAGTCCACGATCCAGCAGTCGTCCAGCCAGAAGTCGGACGACTTCGCGAGCAAGCGGATGACCCGCTTGACCAGGCCGAGCGCCGCACGCAGGCGTTTGTTGTAGCCGGACTGCCGGGGCAGGTACGGAAACATCCCGGACAGGTGCTTGCGGGCGTAGCGCAGCCAGTGGGCTTCGGAGGTGAAGCCGAGCATCGCCTGGGCGACCGCGGCGCACACCAGTTCGGAGTCGGTCGGCAACGGCGGCCTGCCCAGCCATCGCGGTCCTCCCAACTCGTCGTCGATCTTCACGTACAGTGCGGTGATGAGGGTCTCGAGGTCGTTCGTCACACATCGACCAACGGGACCCTCACCCTTTCTGCTCGACGAGACTTCGGACTTGCTCGTCTAGGGGTGCGGCCTGCGAGCTCTCGCACTCGCCCCGGCGCCCGTGAGGAGCGGCGGGCCACCCTGGGGTCTACTCCGCGACACCACCGGTGGTTCGTATGTCGCCGTCGGGGCGGCGACTCGGGGGCCCGATCGGATCGCCGTCAACCGTGCTGCCGCCCGTCGGATCACCGGACTGCCCGAGTTCCGAGGGGCACGGGCCGGGGAGGGCGAGGTGTGGCTTGGCGACTGCTGAACGGCCCGCTCTCGGACGCCGAGGGCGTGGGCGGGCCCACGCAGTGGCTGCGCGCGGGCAACCTCCAACACCTGACGTACATCGCGGCGGACCCTGCCCGGCGGTTGAGCCGGGCGTCGGGTCGCCCGCTTCTCAGGAGAGGGCCGGCCCCCGCCTCCCCCTCCCGCCCGCTGCGGCTCGCGTGGCACCGCGGCCGAGAAGGGGCGCCGGTACCGCGACGATCGGCATGGCCCCGGCCAAACTCCGCGGCGCCGCCTGACCGACCGGGACCGCGAATGACTCACTCGCAGAGGCGGGCAGGCGGGTCCGCCGGCTCTCCGGCACGCCACCCTCGGCCCGTCCCCGACGGGACCTGGGAGTGATCACCGTTGAGGTCACCTCAGTGGCCGATCTGGTAGAACTCCACGTTTCCGTAGTCGTAGGTGTTGAACACGCCGCTGGTCGCACCGACGACCATCTCCACCGAGCCGCCCTCGTGCCGGGTGCCGAGTACGGAGACGCGCATCGGCGTCTGGTCGCAGTAGGCACCCCTGTACTGCCAGGTCCCGTTCCAGTTCCTGTAGCCGAAGGTGACGGACTGACGGGTGGCGGTGCCCGACGAGCAGTAGGCGTGCAGGTCTCCTTCGATCGTGTAGTGGTGAGGCCCGGCGGGGCTGACCGTGCCCTGAAAGCGGACGTCGTACTGCGTGTTGCCGAAGCTGTCCTGTTGGTAGTAGGAGACTGACGCGGGCAGCGGCCCGGCGTTCGCAGGAGCGGCGGAGGCCATGGGCAGGAGGACGGCTGCGGCGAAGGCGCAGGCGAGCGCCGCGATACGGCGACGGGAAGGAAGGCGGGCCATGGGGCGGTTCCCTTGTGCATGGGGCCACCGCCGTTCGAAGGGCGACGGCTCGGTCTTTCAAGGTCTCGAAACTTATAGGCGCTCCCCAGGGAGCTCCGGTGGCCCCGAGAGAGCGAACCGCCGGAGGTTCACTCTTGGGGGATACTCATCGAGCGCTGTGTTGCCCAGGCTACGACGGCCTTCGAAGCCGGGGCCGAGGCGTGCGCACCGCGGCCGGATCATTGGCCGCGTTCTCCACTGTACGAAGGCCTGAACGAGCCTGGTGCGCGTTTCGCTGGTTGGGTGGGAGCGATGCGGCGGTGGGCGTATGGCATGCTCTCCTTCCCAGGCTGCCGAGCTGACCGGCCCGCGTGGCCTGACGGGCCGCGCCGAGGGGGTGTGGTTGAACGTGCGCCGGGTCAAGCCCACGACGCCCAAGGAGGTCCGACTTGATCAGGCCACCCGGGGTATCTTCACGCAGCGAAGTCCTCATGAGTGCCGTTGTAGTGACGCTGGACGTGCTGTTCGCTCTCGTCCTCTGGTTCGGATTCGTCGGCTTGTCCGGTTGGGCTGAGGCGTACTCGACCGAGGGTCAACCGGATCTGAGTGATGAGTACACCGTAGCCACCTGTGTGTGCGGCGTGCTCACCGTCGGCACCACGTGGTACTTGCACGCTCTTGGTTTCAGGAAGGCGACCGTGGTGCAGGCCTTCGCCCTCGGAGCGATCAGCCTGGCCTTCGCCACCGGGATCGGCTGAGCTCCAGGGAGCTGTCGATTAATAACTCTGCGCATTCTGAGTTCTTTTGGCCCGTAGGATGCGGGTTTGTCGAAGGGGATCGAGGCGGGGTTGTCGAAGTCGTTAGGGCTGTTGCTGCCGCATCTGGACGAGCGGCGACGACCGGAGTTGGGGGCTGCCGTGTGCGGGGGCATGGCGGGACTCGCTGGATGACGGGTGCTGCGGGGGTGGCGGAATCGACGGTGTCGCGCAGGTTGTGGCAGTTGGAACGCGGTGAGGAGCCGGATGGCCGGGTTCGGAGGGCGGGCGCTGGCCGCAAGCGGCTGCGGGACGCTGATCCCGGCGTTGTTGGCGCTGGTCGAGCCGGACCAGCGGGGGTCCGGAGTCTCCGCTGTGGTGGACGGGGAAGTCCCCCCGCGCTGTGGCCGCAGAGCTGTCCCACCAAGGGCTCCGGGTCGGCCATGACACGGTGGCCGCGCTGCTGAAGGCCGAGGCAATCTCCCTGGCGGGCACTTCGCGCACCACCGGGGTGGCCCGCCTCCCCCTCAACCGGCACGATTGGCACGGCACCTGGAACTACACCCTGAGTCCTGAGCCGCTCCGGCCTGAACACCCAGCACCCGCAACGGAGTTCGGACGCTCTTCTGATGGTGACGAGGCTTCCGTCTGGCTCGCCCATCCAAGCCTGACCGGTCTGGAGCCGGCCGCCTGGACCGATCTATTCGAACACTACACCCGCTACCGCGCCGACCACCCGCCGGTCGTCATCGAGGCAGGAATGGACCGCAGTGTTTACCGCAACGTTCCAGAATGATTACGGGTATCTAAGCGCATGCGCGCTCGCGGCTCTCGCTCTCGGGGGTGCAGCACGGGTTTTCACTCGCCGCCTCGGGAAACCGTTCGGCCTGTGGTGGGGTCTACTTGCCGCCACCCTTACCGGCGTGCTAGGTGTCGCGTTCATGGGAAGTGGCCCAGCCAGCCGTCAATGCGTCGTCAACCACAACCTCGCCGAACCTTTCCATGCCACACAGGGGCTGTGGAACCTCGCCATGACTGTCCCTCTTGGATTCTTCGCACTCTTTGCAGTACGAAGGCTGCTTCCTGTGCTGGCCGGGATTGTACTGCTTCCTTGGGCTATCGAGTTCACCCAGGCGACCGCTGACGGTCTTGGGCGCGTTTGTGACAGCGCGGATGTCGAGATGAATGTTATCGGTGGCCTCGTGGGTCTGGCTATCGCGACGGCGGTGCTGGCTCGACGTGACGCGCTCAACTGGAAGGCTGGAGCCAAGGCAACTGCGATCACATCGGTAGCGATCGTCCTGCTCGGTGTTGGTGCCGCACACCCCATGGTCGCTCTGACTCACATAGACGGGACGGGACTGACTGCAGCTGGATCAGAACAGCGGCGGGCTGTTTCGGCAAAGGTCGAGGAGGCGTTCGGAGACCACTACGAGCTGGGTGATGTGTATGAGCAGCCTTGCGTTGGGTCGTCTTGCAAGACCGTGGTATTCAATTTGCTCAGTCGAGACGAAGGTCATCCCGAAGCTTTCAGTAGCGGCAGCTTGTCATGGCCGAACAAGGAGCATTTCAATGTGCTGCTCGTCGACAGTGCCCAACCGAGCGTCATGGGTTTTCCCGTGCCCGGGGCGGGAAAACCGGCCACAGCGGGTGAAGCGTACGAGATCGCCAAAGAGTACATGCAAGGTCACTACTCGTGGGCCAAGGGTGCGTTCAATCACAAGACCTATCCGGTGGGTGAGAAGGCTGAACTCGGCTGGATGACCAGCTACCGATGGGTTCACGATGATGTGCTGATGCCTCGCATGTTGGATATTCAAGTCAGCAGGGACGGGGAGATATCTCAAGTCGACGTGACTCTTGGCCCCACCGAGGTCCATCTTCCTGCTGTGAAGCTTGACGCCACGCAGGCTGAGGCTGCCGTACTTGAGGCCCTGATTGCCCAGAATCGTGCCAACCAGGGGGGCGATGCGAGCAGGGCCCAGATGGTGATGCTCTACCAGATCGAGGGACTCACGCTCAAGGCGGCCCAGCGCGATGGGAGTTGGCGGAGTGAGTGGCTCGTCAACGTGGCGTTGCGTGACGAGAGCCAGAATGCCGACTCGGAGCCGGACATGTGGAAGGTGGATGCCGCTGGTGGCCAGGTGTACGACGGAACCAACGCCCCTGTGAGCGCCGATTGAAGTTCCCCCCTCGAACTGGTCAGCCGGTGGATCCGGGTTCAGGCGCCCGTGCTCGGCGCCTTGCTTGGCCCGTCCGTAGACCCGGCGGTGGGTGGGGTCGATATCGATGAACATCAACTGCGCGGCGCCGGGCAGCAGCGGGGTGTGGGCCGCGAGGCGGGCCAGGAAGTCGCGGTGAACCCGGTGGAGTTGCCGGTTGTGGCCGTGGGTGAAGGAGCGTAGGAAGGTGCCCAGTGTGGACGGGGCACGTATCCCGGCGAAAGCCCGGTCCATCGCGCCGTGCCGCAGCCGGTCGGCGTCATCGATGGAATCGGCCCCCGAGCACATCGCGCCCAGCAGCGACATCACCTTGGCCGCCGGATGCGCGCCGCCGCTGTTGTCGGCCGCCTCGATGCGGACCTGGGCGGCCAGAGCGGGCAGGCCGACCCGTTCGGCGAGCGCGACCAGCGGAAGCAGTCCCGCATCCGCGATCAGATTCGGCTCGTCGAAGAGTGCGGAGACATGGACGGCGGTATGGGAAGATTGCATCTCGGAAGAGCCTTGTCATCGTGCGTGCTGGAAGCCTCAAGAACTCCCATCATCGCAGGTCACAAGGCTCTTCCTCGTTCCCGGAGAAGTTGCCCACAGAGGTCAGCCGGTGGATCCGGGTTGAGCTGCCGGGGCGAGGGTCTGCCTGAGCAAGGGTCTCGTTTCGAGTGGGGTGACGGACCCGTAGTCGGGGTGCCGGCGGAGCCGGCTGCCGTCGTACTCGACCTCGACGTAGCGGAAAACGTCGGCCCGGGGCCTCAAGGGTCTCCCACATGGTCGTCCCCATCTCCGCTCTCAGGATGGCGAACCAGCTTTCCGCAGTGGCATTGTCGTAACAAGAGCCGACGCGCCCCATCGACTGCCTCATGTGCAACTTGCTTATTTCTGTACGGAAGTCGTCACTCATGTACTCGCTGCCGCGATCCGTATGCATGATGCAACCGTGCTCCAGGCCGCCGCGCCCGGCCGCCATCCGCAGGGCAGCGACCGGCAGTTCGGCGTGGTGGTGGTCGGCCATCGCCCAGCCGACCACCTCCCGCACACCACCGATGATCAAAGGCGGCCGCACCTGCGCCCGCCCCGTCCCACCAGCGAGATCACGATCCACACAGCTGGAGCACCGCAGCCCGCTCAGCGCCCCCGGGGTCTTCGAGGGCGCGCCGCGTCGTCCCGTGAGACCTTCCCTCAGGGGGCACGGAAATCCATGGACGGACTGGCGGAAGATCACGTACTGTGTGGCCTCACGCCCTGAGAGGAACGGAAGGAGGCGAGTGCCGTGCGGTCCACACCTTTCCAGCGCTCCCTCTTCCACTCTCCCGGCGTGGTTCGTGAATTCTGACCGGGAGCGCTCCAAGCAGCCTGTATCCCGGAGGAATCCGTGACCGATCCGGTCATCCGCACGCTCTCCGCGAGCGATGCTCATCTCTTCGACGCCCTCCCCGACCCCCTGGGCGCCCGTGAAGGCCACCGGCGTACCCGGTTCCGCCCCGACTGGAAGCGCGTCGCCCTGCGCGACGGCGAGGTCGTCGCACGCGGAGCGTGGTGGGGCGGCCCCGACGACTCGGAGCCCGTCAACATCAACTGGCTCGACGTGGCCGAGGGCGAGGAGGAGGCCGGGGCCGAACTCCTGCGCTCCGCTCCCTGGCAGGTCGAACTCGAAATCAACCTGCCCGGCGGCTGGCGGGAGAAGACCGATCTGCGCGCCGGCGCCGAGGCGCGCTTCGCAGCCGCACGAGCCGCAGGGTACGAACTCCTGGTGGAACGCTTCCTCTACCGCTGGACCCCGGACCGAGGTCTGCCCGATCGGCCCGGACGCATACGCTTCAGCGCCGAACCCGACGACACCGTGTTCTTCGACGCGTTGCGCCGCATCCACTCCGTCACCCTGGACGCCCACGCGCTCAGAGCCATCCAGGAGGGCGGCCTCGACCAAGCCGCCCAGGAGGAACTCGACTTCTTCCACTGGTGCCCCTCCCCACGGGAGTGGTGGCAGATCGCGCACACGCCCGAGGGCGACCTGGTCGGTATCCACATCCCAGCCCACAACCCCTCCGGCCCGATCATCGGCTTCATCGGAGTCGTCCCGGAACAGCGCGGTCGCGGCTACGCCTACGACCTCCTCGCGGAGTGCACCCACCTCCTCGTCGAGCAGGGCGCGGAGTTCATCAGGGGAGCGACGGACCAGGCCAACTTCCCCATGGCCGCGAATTTCGCCAAGGCCGGCTTCCCCGTCATCGGTGAACGCGTCAACTTCCACCCCGCGGGCCAAGCGGCCTAGTGAGGCGTAGCACGCGGTGAGCGGTCCGGTCCGAGGGCAGGTCCGGACCGCTTGCCAGAGCCGCCGCGACATGCAGAACGCACCGAATGGACTGTGATGGCAACACCTGACTGGTATCGGGCGCTCGTCGCGGTTGGCGATGCCCTGGCCGAAACGGACCGGGCCGAGCTCGCCTACTGGCATGGCGCGGCCGGTGCCGACCTTGACGGGACGGCTCCCGCCCACGAGTACGACGTACCGCCCATCACCGTGCGGCTGGGGTCCCTCGGTACGGCTTTCGCGCAGAGGTCGGCCGAGCTGACCCCCGAGCAGTCGGGCCGAGTGCTGCGGATCCTGGAGGACGTCCTGACGTCCGGCAGCGAAACCGACCGGAACGCGGTCGCGACGGGTTTCGTTGAAGCGCTACTCAACGCCTGGGATCTGGGCCACGACCTTCGGGCAGTGTGGCGCCTCGCGGGCCCGCGCACCCGGGAGTACTGCCGCGCCTGGAACGAGTTCACCGGCGTCCCTACCCCGGACTGGATGACCGAGTGAGCTGACGTGAGTGCTCCCTTGATCAGGGTCGGGGACTGGAGCGGTGGCCGTGAGGACTCCCTTTCCAGCCCCCTGCCGTTGTCGTGTGGGGCGGCGGGGTGGTTGGACTCGATCGGTGGGCCCGTCGTGGGGGACGTGTGTCGTGCGGCCATCTCGCCGGCGGGATGTGGCCTCGTGCGGTGTCGGGGCCTTCTCCGAGGACGCCGATGCCTCACCTTGAGCTGAGAGTTGGGGTGGTAGTGGCCGGTCGCCGGGTCCGGAGGGGAGCCGGGACGCGGCCAGGCCGGAGGGGGAGGCCGTCGAGTCGTATGTTTACGCGAACCAGTGCGGTGCCGGGGCTGTTGCAGACGGAGGAGTACGCGCGGGCGGTGTTCGGGACGATGCGTCCGCCGCTGGACGTGGGCTCTGTCGAGGGCCGGGTTGCGGCTCGCATCGCGCGGCAGGAGATCTTCGCGAAGCGCCCAAATCCGCTACTGAGCTTCGTCATCGACGAGTCTGTGTCGCGGAGGCCGATCGGCGGGCGCGGCGTGCCGCGCGCAGTTGGAGCAAATCCTGTCGGTGGGGCAGAAGCGTACGGTTGAGATTCAGGTGATGCCGCTGGGTAGCGAGGAGCACGCTGGGCTCGCTGGCCGTTCACCTTGATCGAGACGGCCGAAGGGCGCAGGATCGCTTACCTTGAGGTCCAGAACGTCAGCCAGGTACACACGGATCGACGGCTCGTGAAGGGCCTTGCCTGGTAGGTCGCGGTGCGGCAGCCCCTGCCCGTGCACGGTGGCCAGGGCCTCGGCCGGGGTGGTGCCCAGCGCCGCCGCGGGCGGGGCGGGGAGCGGACCGTGGGCGGCGAGGTGCCGGCTCAGGTCGAGCCCCTCGACGTACTCGGTGGCCGGCCAGGGGCGTTCGGCGTCCGGGGCGGCGCCCATGAGAGCGGCGATCCGGGTCCCCCCGATCGTCTTGAGGATCTCCACCTCCTGCGTGAACCGGGTCCGAGTCTCGGAGTCGACCAGCGACTGTTTGATCACCTTCACGGCTGCCGGTTCCCCGGCGGGCGACTCCCCCGGGTACTCCTGGCCCGTCCCACCTTGCCCGATCCGGCCCAGCAGTTCGTATCCGCCCAGCTCCGCGGGGTCGTCGGGGCCGAGGGGCGCGATGTGCGCGAAGGACCTCACATTCGGGCGGGGCCGGTGACCAAGGTCACGCCAGACCACCGCCCGTGCCCGGCAGAGCCCCGGCACGCCATCCGTCGCGACACGGCAGGGCGCTCGGGGGTGTCGGCGGCACCGCCCCGCCCCGGGGAGGTCGACGCGGGGCGGGGCGGTGCCGGGATGCCGTGGTGGAGGCCGCCCGAGGCGTGGCGGGTCGGGCGTGGCGCTCCCTATCGGCTGGCGGCGTAGGGCAGGAGCGCCATCTCGCGGGCGTTCTTGATGGCGGCGGCGAGTTGCCGCTGCTGCTGGGCGCTGACGCGGGTGACGCGGCGGCTGCGGATCTTGCCCCGGTCGGAGACGAACTTGCGCAGCAGGTCGACGTCCTTGTAGTCGATGTAGGTGACGCGGGCCGCGTCGAGGGGGTTGGGGCGGGGCTTCTGCGGCTTGCGCGCCGCTTGACGGGGTGCCATGGGGGCTCCTTCTCGGGTGGGTTGCGGTGGGTGGGTCGGGTGGGGTCACGCGACGGGGTCGAGGAGGGCGTCGAAGGCGGCCGGGAGGCGCCTCCAGGTCTCGGGTCCGGCCGCGTACTCGGCGTCGGTGAGCAGGCAGGATTCGAGGACTCGGGTGAGTCCGTCCCCGTCCAGTCCGGGAGAGGTGAAGACGAGGTGTTGGCAGCGGTCGCCGTGCTCGGGGTGCCAGTCGAGCGCGGCGGCGGCCCGGCGTACGGGCGGGACCAGGTCCCAGGCGGCGTCGGGCAGGGCGGCAAGCCAGGGACCGGCGCTCTCCACACAGAGGGCTCCGCCGGCGGCGTCCCAGGCCAGAAGGGTGTCGGGGCGGTCGGCGAGCCAGAACCGGCCGCGGCTGCGGGCGGCGGCACAACAGAGGTCCTCCAGCGCGTCGTACAGGCGCTCGGGGTGGAAGGGGCGGTGGCGGCGCCAGACGAGGGTGGTGACCCCGGCGTCGTCGGTCTCCTGGGGGAGCAGCGCGCAGGCGGGGTGCTGGGCCGCCGCGGCGGCCTCCACGTCGAAGGCGGCGAAGGCCAGTTCGGCGAGTTCCGGGGAGTCGGCCCTCACCTGGCGGGCGGTGGGGTGGAGTTGGGTGAGGAGCGCGCGATCCTCCTCGTCCGCCTCGTCGTTCTCCACGACGGCGACGACGGGGGAGTACTCCAACTGCCGTGCCCAGGTGTCGCCCACGGTGCGCTGGTCGCTCGTCGCGGCGGCCAGTCCGACCTCGGCTAGGTCGTCGCCGTTGGCCAGACAGGGCAGGACGAGTGCGGGATCGACTGCCGTGACGACGTTGGCGAGACGGAACGCGTCGGCACCGTGGGCGGCGATGACCTCGGCCATCGCCTTGGGTTCCACCGAGTCCCACAGTTCGACGACGGCGAGCCGGGTCAGGCCGCCGGCGGCGAGTCGTTCCAGTTCGGGAACCAGATCCTCGCGCAGGGCGCAGCACGCGCAGTCGTTGACGAGGGGGGCCTCGCCTCGTGACAGCTCGCCGGAGGCGTCGCGCACCTGACGCAGGACGGTGCCGTCGGTAGCGGTGGACAGGGCGTGGTGGAGCGCGACGCTGCCGGGGACGGCGCGAAGCAGGTGGTCGACCACCTGTCGGCGGGCCTCGGAGTGAAGGCCGGCGACGAGGACCACGGGCATGCGGGTCGCGTTCGTCATCGGTCGGCTCCCCGCCGACCGTAGCGGCGCTCGAACCGCTCGACCCGTCCGGCGGTGTCCAGGACGCGGGCGGTTCCGGTGTAGAAGGGGTGGCTGACGTGGGAGACCTCGACGTCGACGACGGGGTAGGTGTTGCCGTCCTCCCAGTCGACGGTCTTGTCGCTGGTCATGGTGGAGCGGGTGAGGAAGGCGTAGTTCGCGGCGCGGTCGCGGAAGACGACGGGACCGTAGGCGGGGTGGATGCCGGGCTTCATCGGGGTTGTCCTTCGGATCGGGGGACGGCGGCGGTGGGGGCGGGCGTGGGTGGGTCAGCGTTCCTCGCGGAAGTCGACGTGGCGCCTGGCCACGGGGTCGTACTTGCGCAGGACCAGGCGGTCGGGGTCGTTGCGCCGGTTCTTTCGGGTGACGTAGGTGTAGCCGGTTCCGGCGGTGGAGCGGAGCTTGATGATCGGACGTACATCGTTGCGTGCCATGACGCGTACTATATGGGAATGGTTTCCATTACCGAAAAGTAGCAGTCAGACGAGAGGAAGCAGACGACCGTGTCCGCACACTGCCAGCTGACCGGCGCCAAGCCGGGCTTCGGCAACACCATCTCCCACTCGCACCGGCGCACCTCGCGGCGGTTCGACCCGAACATCCAGCGCAAGCGCTACTGGTTGGCCGCCGAGGGCCGGCATATCCGGCTCACGCTCAGCGCGAAGGCGATCAAGACGATCGATGCCATCGGCATCGAGGCCGCCGTCGCCCGCATCCGTGCCCGAGGGGAGAAGGTCTGATGGCCAAGAAGAGCAAGATCGCCCAGAACGAGAAGCGCAAGGCGACCGTCGAGCGGTACGCCGCCCGGCGTGCGGAGCTGAAGACGATCATCCGTCGACCGTCCTCCACCGACGACGAGCGCCGGGCCGCACTCGCCGAGTTGCGACGCCAGCCCCGCGACGCGAGCGCCACGCGCGTGCGCAACCGGGACAGCGTGGACGGCCGACCCCGGGGCCACCTGCGCAAGTTCGGCCTGTCCCGGGTGCGCGCCCGCGAGCAGGCCCACGCCGGTTTCCTCCCCGGAGTGACCAAGTCCTCCTGGTGACGACACCGTGACCGAGGTCGGGTTCGCCGGCTACGCCCCGGGCGCAGGCCTGGCGAACCCGACCGGTCCTTTCAGGGCGTTCGCGGACCGCCCTGCTCCGGCCGCTGCCCGGGACGGGCGTGGAGGCCGCGCGGGTGACGTGACGCGGATCACGCCGAAGTCGCGGAACCCGGGACCCTCGCGGCACGACCGCTTCGGCGGCACGGCCGAGGAGGCCGCGCTTCGCACGATCCGACGCGACCAGGAAAGGTCGGGCATGCTCGATGTCCCTCAGTCACCCCGCGTCGCGGGCGTGACACTCCGCGTCCCGCTCCCCGCGCCCGCCCTGTGGGGGTTCCTGCTGCTGCTCGTGGCGCTGTTCGCCGTCTCCTACGCCGTCGGCTCGACGGTCGGACCGGTCGCCCCCGGCCTGCACGGATCCTCGACGCCCGGCGGCAGCGGCGACACGGGCGGGAACACCGGGCACACCCACCACGGGGGCGGCGGCTGATGGCGGCCGAGGCGACGGCCACGCTCGTGGTCACGGACGTCACCGTGAGCGGCATGACCTGCGCCGCCTGCGTTCGACGGGTCGAGAAGCGGCTCGGTCGACTGGAGGGCGTCTCCGCCCAGGTCAACCTGGCCACCGGGCGCGCCCGGATCAGCCATCCCGCCGCGATCACGCCGGATCGACTGCTGGCGGCGATCGAACAGGCCGGCTACCGAGCCGAGTCGCCCCCCGTCGAGACGGACGCCCAACGCCCCGCCCCCGGGGAGGCGGAGGCCGCGTCCGCCGAGGGGCGCGCGGAGCGACAGCGCCTGGTGATCACCGCGCTGTTGGCCGTACCTGTCCTCGTGCTCTCCATGGTCCCCGCCCTCCAGTTCCGCGACTGGCAGTGGCTCTGCCTCGTGTTGTCCGCTCCTGTCGTCGGCTGGAGCGCCTGGCCCTTCCACGTCCGGGCGCTCCGCGGGCTGCGGCACTCCACCGCGACCATGGACACCCTGGTCTCCCTCGGGGTCGTGGCGTCGTTCTCCTGGTCGGTGTACGCCCTGTTCCTCGGCGGTGCGGGCGCCCCCGGCATGCGGATGTCCTTCAGCCTCCTGCCCGCCGCCTCCGAAGGCGTGGCACACCTCTACCTCGAAGCCGCCGTGAGCGTCCCCCTGTTCGTGCTGACCGGCCGGTACCTGGAGGCACGGGCCCGCCGAGGTGCCGGGGCGGCGCTGCGCTCGTTGGCCGAGCTGGGGGTCAAGGAGGTCTCCGTCAAGGAGGGGCGGACGGAACGGTCGGTGCCCATCGAGGACTTGCGGACGGGGCAGGTCTTCGTGGTACGCCCAGGCGAGCGCGTCGCCACGGACGGGGTGGTGGTGGAGGGGAGTTCCGCGGTCGATCTCTCCCTGGTCACCGGCGAGAGCGAACCGGTCGAGGTGGGACCCCGTTCCGCCTTGGTCGGCGGCGCCGTCAACTCCGGTGGGATGCTGCTGGTGCGGGCCACGGCGGTCGGCTCGGACACCCGCCTCGCGCGGATCGCCCACCTCGTCACCGAGGCCCAGGCGGGCAAGGCGCGAGCCCAGCGGCTGGCCGACAGGGTCGCCGGTGTGTTCGTCCCCGCGGTGCTCACCCTGGCCGTGACCGTGCTCGGCTTCTGGCTGGGAGCGGGCGCCGACGCGCAGGCCGCCCTCACCGCCGGCGTCGCCGTCCTCGTCGTCGCCTGCCCGTGCGCGCTGGGTCTGGCCACGCCGACCGCCGTCATGGCCGCCACGGGGCGCGGCGCCCAACTGGGTGTGCTGGTGCGCGGCCCGCGCACCCTGGAGGCGCTCCGGCATGTGGACACCGTCGTCCTGGACAAGACCGGCACCCTCACCACCGGCCGGATGACCGTGGCCGAGGCCACCGCCGTGCCGGGCACGCTGGAGCGGGACGAGGTGGCGCGCCTCGCCGGGGCGCTTGAGCAGGGGTCCGAGCACCCCGTCGGAAAGGCGATCGCCGCCTGGGCCCGTCGCGCCCCGACGGGGGAACCGCTCCCCGAGGTCACGGAATTCGTCGCGACCCCCGGGCGCGGGGTGCGAGGGGTCGTCGAGGGGCGCGTCGTGGAGGCCGGCGCGCCGGATGCCGATCTGCCCCCGGCGTTGACCGAGGCGTCGGCGGCGGCGGAGGCGGCGGCCCACACGCCGGTCCTGGTCCGGGTCGACGGCGTGGTCGTGGGTCTGATCGCCGTGGGGGACCTGGTGCGGCCCGGCGGCTGGCGTGCCGTTGACCGGCTGCGACGGCTCGGCATCCGGCCCATCCTCGCCACCGGCGATCACGAGGCGCCGGCGCGGGCCGTCGCCGACGCCCTGGGCATCGACGAGGTGCGCGCCCGGTGCTCACCCGAGGACAAAGCGACCCTCGTCCGCGAACTCCGGCGGGAGGGAGCCCGTGTCGCGGTGGTCGGCGACGGCGTGAACGACGCCGCCGCGCTCGCCGCGGCCGATCTCGGCATCGCCATGGGCGGCGGCACCGACGTGGCGATCGGCGCCGCGGATCTCACGCTCTCCCGCGGGGACATCGAGGCCCTGGTCGACGCGGTGCGTCTGTCCCGGCGGGCGCTGAGCACCATTCGCGCCAATCTGGCCTGGGCGTTCGGGTACAACGTCGTGACGTTGCCGCTCGCCATGGTCGGTCTGCTCAATCCGATGGTGGCCGCCGCCGCGATGTCGGCGAGTTCGGTGCTGGTGGTCGCGAACAGTCTGCGGCTGCGGAGTTGGCAGCCGTCGGTGGCACGAGGTCGGGCGCGGGGCGCCGCCGACCGGGGAAGGGCGGGTGTCCGGTGAACGACGCGGAGACGACGGGGTCCGAGCGGGCCGGTTCCGGGGGGAGAAGGCCGCGCGAGGTGGTGTCGGCCGCCCTGGTGCCGGTCGCCGCCTGCGCGGTGGGGTTGGCGGGCCTGACGGCCTGGGTGACGGCGGGCCTGGCGGGCACGCCGGCGAGCGTCTCCGTCGACGCCGGGAAGGTCCTGATGCCGTCGGGCGGCGTACCGGAGACCGCCGCGTTCTTCCGGATCGTCAACGAGGGTGGGTCGGCCGACACGCTGGTCGGTGTCACGGCGGCGGAGGCGCCGGGCGCCGTGAGACTCCATCAGCACCGCATGACGCCGGGGAACGCCGCCTATCGGTCGCCGATCGACTCCGTCTCCGTGTCGGGCGGCGAGACCCTGGTGATGTCTCCGAGCGGCGTCGATCTGACGGTGCCGGTGCCGCCGGGTGAGTGGCGGCCCGGTGATCGCGTGCCGTTCACCCTGGAGTTCAGTCGAAGCGGCCGGGTGGAGGCGGTCGCCACCGTGGTCCGACCCGGTACGACTCCGGTGCCCTAGGCGGTCGGTGCGGGCGCGCCGGTCGACGGGCCCGCCCGTCGCGAGGCCGCCCTCCGTCCCGTCCGTGAGCATCGCGCACCGGCGTGCGGGACCTTCCCCGGAACGCGGCGAGCGGCGCCTTGCCGGGAACCGACCGTCGACCTCGCCCGACTACTCCTGACGACACCGGCCGGCCCGGACGGTGCGAGGGAGGGAGGGGCCCGCGTGACACCCGAGTTGGAAGACGCCTTCGCCGCGATCAGGGAGGAGTACGGCCGGGAGTCCCTGCGGCGGGTGGAGTCGATGCTGGAACCCGGGGGAGGGTCGCCGCGCCACCCGCTGCGGCGGGGCGCGAAGTGGATTCTTCCGGGGCTCGCCGAGACCCCCTGGCACGACCCCCGCGGGCACCCGGAGATCGCCCCGGTCGTGGCGGCGTTCGAGGAGGCCCATCCCGCCATCAAGGAGGAGCTGAACGGGGCCTGGGCCGACAGACCGGAGGTCTTCGCGGAGTACGAGCACTATCTGACCCGTCAGGCGGACTGGCGGGCCCTGTACCTGCACCGGAACGGGCGGCTGGTCGAGGAGGCCGCGGAGGTCGCGCCGACGGCCTACCGGGTGCTGGAGGAGTACGCCGTCAGGACGGGCACGCTGTGTCCGCTTCTGGAATGCCACTTCTCGACCCTGCTCCCCGGCGCGACCATCGCGCCGCATTGCGACCTGTGGAACTTCAGCATCAATCTGCACCTCGCCGTCGACATTCCGGACGGTTGCAGTATCACGGTCGCCGGTGAAACCAGATCATGGGTGGAAGGGAAATGCCTCCTCTTCGACTATTCCTTCGAACACGAGGCGCGCAACGAGGGAATTCGGCCGCGCACGTGTCTTCTCGTCGATCTCTGGCATCCGGGGACGACGGTGCCCGAACGGGCCGCACTGACCGTACTGGTAACGGAGATCAGGCGTCTCATGCGTGACGGGTGACTCTCGGGAGCCGTACGCGAGGGCTGTCGCCGGCAGGCGCGAGACTGCCGGAATTTCGCGCTGCCCAGAAATACCCCGATGCTTCCGCGAGACGATTCGGCCTTCTTTTCAAGGCCACTCGGGGGTGTTATCGTGACCGAAATTCGCCGACCCTCGCACGGTCGCCTCGAATTGTTCTGCCCTGTTTCGTGCGTGCTGTGAAGGAGGATGCCGACCGGTGCGAGCGCGACTTCCGCTCCTCGTTCTGGCGCTGGCGCAGTTGGTCATCGCCCTCGACTACAACATCGTGTACGTCGCCCTGCCGGACATCGGCTCCGACCTCGGGTTCGCGCCCCACCACCTCCAGTGGGTGGTCAGCGCCTACGTGGTGACGACGGGTGGGTTCCTGCTGCTGGGCGGCCGGGCCGCCGACCTGTTGGGCCGCCGTCGGACCTTCGTCGCCGCCGCGCTCGTGTACGCGGGGTCCTCCCTGGTCGGCGGACTCACCGAATCGGCCGGTGTACTGGTCGCCGTGCGGGCCGTCCAGGGGGTCGGCGGATCACTGCTGTTCCCCGCGACCCTCGCCCTGATCAACACGATCTACGAGGAGGGGCCCGCGCGGAACCGCGCCCTGGCGGTGTGGGGCGCCGCCGGGGCCGGCGGCCTCTGCTTCGGATCGCTCCTCGGCGGCGTCCTGGTCCAGTCCTTCGGGTGGCCGTCGGTGTTCTTCGTCAACGTGCCCATGGGGGTGGCCCTGGCCTGGGCGGGCTCCCGGCTCTTCCCGCCCGACGGCCCCCGCGCGAAGACCCGCCGGTTCGACCTCGCCGGCGCGCTCGCCGCCACCGGTGGGGTCTCGCTCCTGGTGTTCTGGCTGGCGCACGCCCCCCAGGCCGGGTGGGGCAGTCCGTCCGCGCTGGTCTGCGGGGCGCTGTCGATCGTCCTGCTGACCGCCTTCGCCGTGGTCGAGATCCGCTCCCGGGACCCGCTGGTGCCCGGCCGACTCCTCGCCCACCGTCGTCTGATCGCCGCGATGGCGCTCACCGCGCTCTACAGCGCCGGCTTCAGCACGCTTCCCTACTTCATGACGCTGTACTTCCGTGACGTCCGTGAGTACAGCGCGTTCGCGACGGGACTGGCCTTCCTCGTCCCTGCCCTGGTGACCGCCCTCGGCACCCACGCCGGCGAACGGGCCGTCGCCCGGATCGGCGTCCGGCGCGTACTCGCCGGCGGCATGCTCGCCGGCGCAGTCGGTGCGGCGGCCCTCGCGTCGGCTCTGACCGCCGACGGCCCGTACACCCGGCTGCTCCCCGGGATCGTCCTGCTGGGACTGGGCCAGGGAGCCGTCTGGACCGGCATGTGGATCGTCGCCGCCTCCGGGGTGCCGGCGGCGGACCAGGGGGTCGCCTCCGGCATGGCGTCGACCACCCTCCAAGTCGGCGGGGCTGTCGGACTCGCCCTCCTCGTCGCCCTGGCCGGCGGCTTCGACCACGGGCCGCCGGACTCCGCCCGACTGGACGGGATACGCGCCGCCGTCTTCGCCGCGGCGGCGGTCCTGTGCGGCGGGGTGCTCCTCGCTCTCGCACCGAGGCGCGCCGCCACCCGGGTCGCGACGTCGTGACCGCCGTCGCCCGGCGCGCCCCTCCGCCCACCCCCGCCCCGTCCGTCCACTGCGGCCCCGCCGCGCCACCCGGCTCGCCCGGCACCGCACCCTCGTCCGACCCTCCACGATCTCTCGAAGGACCGGAAGTCATGCACATCAAGGACCAACCCGACGCCGCGCTCGGCGCGATCGTGGAGGGCCTCGACGCCGCCACGGCCACCGACGCCGACATCCGCGAGCTGAAGCGAGCGGTCTACACCAAGAAGATCGCCATAGTGAGGGGGCAGCGCCTCTCCCCCCGCGAGTTCCTCGAACTGGGCCGGCGCCTGGGCCGCCCGGAGACCTACTACGAACCGATGTACCGGCACCCCGAGGTCCCGGAGGTCTTCGTCTCCTCCAACGTCCCCGAGAACGGCAGGCAGGTGGGCGTCCCGAAGACCGGCAAGTTCTGGCACGCCGACTACCAGTTCATGCCCGACCCCTTCGGCATCACCCTGATCCATCCGCAGGTCGTTCCGGAGAAGGACCGCGGCACGTACTTCATCGACATGGGCAGGGCCTACGAGCGGCTGCCGGAGGGGCTCAAGCGGGAGATCGCCGGGACCCGTTGCCGGCACTCGGTGCGCAAGTACTTCAAGATCCGTCCGCACGACGTCTACCGACCGATCTCCGAGATCATCGACGAGATCGAGGAGCGGACCCCGCCGGTCGTGCGACCCACCACCTTCACGCACCCGATGACCGGCGAGACCGTCCTGTACGTGAGCGAGGGCTTCACCGTCGGCATCGAGGACGCGCGGGGGGAGCCGTTGGACGAAGCCCTGCTCCGGCGCCTCTTCGAGGCCACCGGGCAACTCGACCACACCTTCGGGCACGAGGCGATCCACCTCCAGGGCTTCGAGCGCGGCGACCTCCTCGTCTGGGACAACCGCAGTCTCGTGCACCGGGCCCGCCACACCACCGCGCCCGAGCCGACCGTCTCCCACCGGGTCACCGTCCACGACGAACACCCGCTGTACGAGGGGATGGACGCCGCGTGAACCCGCCGTCCGCCACCGCCGACCGCGCGGACGGCTCGCCCGGGCGCGTCCATCCCACCGACGAGGAGCTGCTGGCCCGGGTTCTGGCGCCCTACAAGCCGCACTGCGAGTACCTCAAGTCCGCCGAGGTCACCGCCGCCGACGGACTGTCCTCGGCCCGCTGCGCCTTCGCGATCGGCGAGTCCTGCTACATCGACGACACCGGCCACCTGAACTCGGTCGAGATCAACATCGCCTACAACCAGATGATGTACTACCTGGTGGCCAAGTCCGTGAAGGAGCGACTCCTGACCGGCTTCGAGGAGTGGACCCTCGACGACTTCTGGCGCCACCAGCTCCCGGACATCCTCATCGCCCGCTTCACGGCCGGCTTCCGCCGGCCCATCGATCCGCGGTCCTTCACCGGCGAGATGGAGTTCCGCTCCGTCACCCGGCGCGCTTCAGGGACCGGCGGCCCCTTCCTCCACGCCCGGACCGCCTTTCGCTACCGGGACGCGCACGGCGGCCGGAGCGACGGCGAGGCCACCCTCGCCTTCGTCAACATCGCCTGACCCGAGACCCCAACGCCCCCAACCCCGAAGGGAGATCGCCCGTGGAGTCGGAAGGAAGGCCGTCGACCCGCGCCCCCGGGTCCCAGCACACCGGTCCGCGGACACTCGTCCACACCGCCCGCCTCCACGCCCGGCACGCCGCGGACGTCGCCGCCGTGATCTGCGAGGGACGCACCGTCACCCACGCCGAACTGCATCGGCGAGGCAACCGCCTGGCCCACGCCCTTCGGGCCGAGGGGATCGCGGAAGGTGACCGCGTGGCCTACCTGGCCAAGGAGTCCGAGTACTACTACGAGGCCCTCCTGGCCTGCGCCAAGACCGGGGCCGTGCTGGTGCCCGTCAACTGGCGGCTGACCGCGCCCGAGGTCGGGCACATCCTCCGCGACTCCGGGACCCGGTTGCTGTTCCTGGACGACGAGCGCGCCCCGCTCGTCGAGGACGCGGCCGCGGGCTTCGCCGCGACCGTCGTGCGGGTCGGCGACATCCCGGCCTGGCGCGACGGGCACGGCGAGGACGACCCGGGCTTCGAGCCCGGGCCCGACACCCCCGTGGCCCAGCTCTACACCAGCGGGACCACCGGTCTGCCCAAGGGCGTCGTCCTCGCCCACCGCAGCTTCTTCGCGATCCGGGACGCCCTGGCGAGCGAGGGGCTGGACTGGATCGACTGGCGGCCGGGAGACGTCGCCCTCGTCGGCATCCCCGGCTTCCACGTCGGGGGTTTGTGGTGGGCCACCCAGAACCTCGCCGCCGGCACGACCGTCGTCGCCATGCCCTCCTTCACGGCCGCCGGCGCCGTCGACCTCGTCCGCGACCTGGGAGTCACCACCGCCTGCGTGGTTCCCGCCATGCTCCGCATGATGCTCGCGGAACCCGGTGTCACCCAGGCGGACTTCGTCGGCCTGCGCAAGGTCGTCTACGGGGGCTCGCCGATCTCCGAGGCGCTGTTGGAGGAGAGCCTCGCCGTCTTCGACTGCGAGTTCGCCCAGATCTACGGTCTGACCGAGACCGGCAACACCGCCGTCTGCCTGCCGCCCGCCGCCCACGTCCCGGGTGGCCGGCTCATGCGGGCCGCCGGCCGCCCCTACCCGGGGGTACGGGTCAAGGTCGTCGACGAGCGAGGGCACCGGCTCCCCACGGGCGCGGTCGGCGAGGTCTGCCTGCACACGCCCGCCCGGATGGTGGAGTACTGGGGGCTGCCCGACAAGACCGCCGAGACCCTAGTCGACGGCTGGATCCACACCGGCGACGCCGGCCGTCTCGACGAGGACGGCCACGTGTTCATCCTGGACCGCGTCAAGGACACCGTCATCGTCGCCGGCGAGAACGTCTACCCCGCCGAGATCGAGAACGTCCTGGAAACCCACCCGGGCGTCGTCGAGGCGGTCGTGGTCGGCGCCCCGGACGAGCGCTGGGGGGAGTACGCGCACGCCTTCGTCGTCCCCGACCCGCAGCGACCGCCAACCGCCCGGGAACTCCACACCTTCCTCGTGCCGCGGCTGGCGAGCTTCAAGCGGCCCTCCCGGTACGACTTCGTCGACGCCGTACCCCGCAACCCCAGCGGCAAGATCCTCCGCCGCGAGCTGCGCGACCGCTTCTGGACCGACACCGAGCGCAAGGTCAACTGACCGGCCGCGCCACGCGCCGCCCGTCCGCCACTGCCATCCGAGAGAGAGCCCCCATGCCTGAACCACCCCTGCCCGAAACGCCCCCTTCCGGGCCCTCGACGCCAGAGGGACCCGGGCACCCACCGCTCACTCCGGAGGCCTTCCGCGCGGACCTGGCGGAGTGCCTGTTCCTGGAGCCCGACGAGGTCGACCTCTCGCAGAGCCCGTTGGACGCGGGACTGGACTCCCTGCGGATCGCGACGCTGCTGGAACGCTGGCGGAACGGCGGCGCGCGGGTGACCTATCTCCAACTCGCCGAGTGCGCCACCTTCGGCGACTGGTGGCGGTTGCTGTGCGAGGAAGGCGGGGGAGCGGGCCGTGCCGAGTCCTGAGCGCCGTCCCCTGCTGGCCGCCCAGGAGGGTGTGTGGGCCGGCCATCACCTCGACCCCGGGAGCCCCGCCTACAACACCGCCGAGTACGTCCGCGTCGCCGGCCCGCTCGACGCGGACGCCCTCGACCGGGCGCTCCACTTGACCGTCGCCGAGGTCGAGGCCCTGCACGTGACCTTCGCGACCGACGACGCCGGGCGCCCTTGGCGGATACCCACCCCGACCGGCGACTGGCGCACCCACAGGGCGGACCTGACCGGGGAGCCCGACCCCCGAGCCGCGGCGCTGGCCTGGATGGAACGAGACCTCGCCCGCCCCGTCGACCTCTCCCGCGGCCCGCTGTTCGGCCACGCCCTGCTGCGCACCGGGCCCGAGGAGTTCCTCTGGTATCACCGCGTCCACCACATCGCCCTGGACGGCTTCGGCCTCTCCCTCGTGGCCCGGCGCGTCGCCGAGGTGTACACCGCTCTCGTGGCGGGGGACGCACCGCCGAAGAGCGGCTTCGGCACGGTCGAGTCCGTGCTCGCCGAGGAACGCGACTACCTCGGCTCCGCCCGCCAGGCCCGGGACCGGGCCTACTGGGCGACGCGCTACGCCGACCGCCCCGCCGTGGCGTCCCCGGCGGGCCGCACGGCCCTGCCCGCCCGCACCTTCCACCGCCGGGTGGCCGATCTCGACCCGCCCGGCGTCGCTCGCCTGCGCCGGGTCGCCCGCGAACTGTCGGCGACCTGGTCCGAGGTGCTGATCGCGGTGACCGTCGCACGGCTGCACCGTCTCACCGGCGCCCCGGAGATCGTCCTGAGCCTCCCGGTGTCGGGACGTCTGGGGTCCGCCTCCCTGCGGGTGCCCGCCATGGTTCGCAACATCCTGCCGCTCAGGGTGCCGGTAGGCCCCGGGGACGGCCTGCGACCGCTGACGGACCGGGTCGCGCGCGAACTGCGGGGCGCCCTCCCGCACCAGCGCTACCGGTACGAACGACTCCGTCGGGACCTGCGGTCGGTGGGGGGGTCGCGCAGGCTCTCCGGGCCCGGGGTGAACATCATGCCCTTCCCCTACGACCTGAGCTTCGCCGGACTGCCCGGGACCGTGCACAACGTCTCCGCCGGCCCCGTGGACGACCTGTCCGTCAACGTCTACGACCGCGGCGACGGCACCGGCCTTCGGATCGCCGTCGACACCCATCCTGAGCTGTACTCCGGCGACGAGACCGCCGCCTTCCTGGCAGGGCTGCTCGCCCTGGTGGAGGAGGCCTTGACCGACCCGGACCGCCCGCTCGGCGGAGGGCCGGAACACGACGTGGGGCCCGTCCTGGACGGCGGTCCGCTCCCCACCCCCGCCCGGCCGGTGCCGGGCCTCGTCGCCGAACAGGCCGAGCGCCGAGGGGACGCGGTCGCGCTGGAGCACGCGGGCGGAACTCTCACCTACGCCGCGCTCTTCGAAGCCGCCCGGGACACCGCCGGGCGCCTGACCGGGTGCGGTGTCGCCCCGGGCGACGTGGTGGCGATCGCCCTGCCACGCGGCCCCGAGGCCGTCGTCTGCCTCCTCGGCGTCCTGCTGGCCGGCGCCGCCTACTGCCCGATCGACCCGGCTGCGCCCGCCGAGCGCACGGCCCGCCTGCTGACCGACGTCGCCCCGGCGCTCGTGCTGACCACCGACGCCCACGCCACGGACTTCGGCGACCACGCGGTGCTCCTGACGCACCGGTACACCGGCCGGCGGCTCGTGCCCGAGGCCGCGTTGGACACGGCCCGCCCGCCCCGGGCACCCGCCTCGCCCGGCGGCCTCGCCTACCTGCTGCACACCTCGGGCTCCACCGGCCGGCCCAAGGGGGTCGCCGTCGGGCACGACGCGCTCGCGCACTTCGTCGCCGCGGCGACCCACCGCTACGGGCTGCGGTCCGAGGACCGTGTCCTGCAGTTCGCCCCCCTCCACTTCGACGCCAGTGTCGAGGAGATCTTCCCGACCCTCTGCGCCGGCGCCACGCTGGTGCTCCGCGACGACGACATGACGGAATCCGTGCCGGGCTTCCTCGCCGCCTGCGACCGCCTGCGGATCAGCGTGCTGGATCTGCCCACCGCCTACTGGCACGAGGTCGCCTACGCCGTCTCGACCGGCGTCGCGAGGCTGCCCGCCGGTGTGCGGACCGTCGTCGTCGGCGGCGAGGCCGCCCTGCCCGAACGCGTCGAGCGCTGGCGAGAGGCGGTCGGCACCGAGGTCGGGCTGCTGAACACCTACGGGCCGACCGAGGCGACCGTGGTCGCGACCGTCGCCGACCTGCACGACCCCGAACTCGCCCCCGGAGACGTCCCGATCGGTCGCCCGCTGCCAGGCGTCCGGGCCGCCGTGATCGACGGCGAGCTGTACCTGATGGGCCCGACCCTCGCCGACGGCTACCGTCCGTCCGTGCCCGACGGGGCGAGATTCGCGCCGCTCACCGCCCTGCCCGGCGCCCCCCGCGCCTACCGCACCGGTGACCTGGCCCGGATCGGCACCGACGGGCAGCTGCGCCACCTGGGGCGCGCCGACACCGAGTTCAAGATCAGCGGGCATCGCGTGCAGCCGGCCGAGGTGGAGTCCGCGCTGGTCGCCCATCCCCGGATTCGGGAGGCCGGCGTCGTGGGGCGGATCCTGCCGGACGGCTCCCGCCGACTGGTCGCCCACGTCGTGGTCGAGCCTGCCGGACCGCCGCCGACGGACATCCGGGCACACCTGCGGGCGCGACTGCCCGCCGCTCTGGTGCCCTCGACCGTCGTATCGGTGGACCGGCTTCCGCGCACCCCCGGCGGCAAGATCGACCGGACCGCCCTGTCCGAGCCCGTCGCCGAGCCCGCAGCCCACGACGTCGGCGCCGGCACCCACCTGGAGCGGACGATCACCCGAGTGTGGGGGCGCGTCCTCGGGCGCGGCGAGCCGGCCCTCGACGCCGACGTGTTCGACCTCGGGGCCCAGTCCCTTCAGGCCATCCAGGCGGCCAACCGACTCGGCGGGGAACTGGGCCGGGACGTCAAGGTCGCCTGGCTCTTCCGGTACCCCACAGCCGCCTCTCTGGCGGCCTTCCTGAGCGACACCGCATCGGAGACCGCCACGGACGGCGGGTCCGCCTCCGGGCAGCGGCCGGAGGGCGCGCCGGGAGAGGCGGGGGGACCCGGCCGGGGCACCACCCGCGGGGCGTTGGCCGGACCGCGCGCGGTCGCACGGCCCGCACCGCTGTCGGCCGACACGGTCCTGGAGCCGGACATCCGCCCGGGCGCCCGGACCGACCCCCGTACGCGTCCCCACCGGGCCGAACCCCGACGGATCCTCCTCACCGGCGCGACCGGCTTCGTCGGCGCGCACCTGTTGGCCCGCCTGCTGGCCGACACCCGCGCCGAGGTCGTCTGCGCGGTGCGCGCGCCGGGAGCGACCGAGGCGCGGGCCCGTCTGCGTACGGCGCTCGCCCGACACGGCCTCACCCCCGACCGGCGCACGGCGGCCCGTATCCGGGCGCTCCCCGCCGACCTGGGGCGCTCGGGGTTCGGGCTTCCCGCCGAGACGCTCTCCGATCTCGCCGCGACCTGCGACGCGGTCTTCCACAACGGCGCGACCGTCAGCGTGATGCGCGACTACGCCACCCTGCGCGCCGTGAACACCGAGTCCACCCGGCAGTTGCTGCGCCTGACCGCGCCGCGCGCGACGCCGCTGCACTACGTCTCGACGCTGTCCGTGGCGCCGCCGCGTCACGCGGCGGGCGAGGTGCCGGAGGCGTTCCTGCCCGAGCACGACGGGCTTCGCCTCGGCTACCAGCGCTCGAAGTGGGCCTCGGAGCGGCTGCTGGAGCAGGCCGCCGAACGGGGCCTTCCGGTCACCGTGCACCGTCTGGGCCGGGTCGTCGGACCGGTGGACACCGGATACGTGAACGAGCACGACTTCCTGTGGAGCGTCCTGCGGGCGGGCATCCCGGCGGGGATCGTCCCCGACCTGTTCGAGGACGAGGTGTGGACCCCGGTGGACTTCGTCGCGCGGGCCCTGACCCGGCTGTGCCTGGACCCGGCGGCCGAGGTCGCGGGGCCCGTCTTCCACCACGCCACCCCGCCCCGCGTGCGACTCGCCGACGTCTACGGATGGGTGGGGGAGTACGGCTACCGCGTGCGGCGGCTGCCTCCGGCGCGTTGGCGCGAGGAACTGCCCCGCACGGCCGACGTGGCGGCCACCACGCTCGCCTTCCTGGAGTCCGACGACTTCGGCGCGCCGGCCGATCCGGGTCTCGGCGAGGTGCGCGCCGACAACGTCCGCGAAGGTCTGCGGGGCTCCGGCGTCGTCTGTCCGCCCCTGGACCGGGCCTCGTTCTTCCGCTGCCTGGATCACTGCGTGACCCGGGGGCTGTTGCCCGTCCCGATCGATCCGCCCGCCGCCCGGCGTCCGGCCTCTCGATGACGCCGGGAATCCGCCGGGGGGCGGGAACTCGTGGCGCACGCGCCACGACCACTTGCATCAGTACACCTCGGGCCACCGGCCCACCTCACCCAAGGAGCCCGCATGTCGACGCATCGGCCGTTCCTGGCCGCCTCGGCCGCAGCACTCTGCTTCCTGACCGCCGCCTGCGGCGGAGGAGCCTCGCCGGACTCGGACGACGCCGAGGCGGCCCCCGGCGCGTCCGGATCCGCCGGGGCCGGGTATCCGGTCACCCTGGAGAACTGCGGCCAGGAATTGACCTTCGATCAGGCGCCGGAACGCGTCGTGGTCATGAACGGGGCCACGGTCGCGGAGGTGTCGACCCTTCTCGCCCTGGGTCTGGGCGACCGGATCGTCGCCAATCAGCAGACCTACGGCATGTCCGAGGTGCCGGGCCGCGCGAAGGCCATCGACGAACTGCCGGACGGGGGAATCGAGCTCAACGACGCCTTCGACATCCCTCGCGAGGCGATGATCTCCCTGCGCCCCGATCTGGTGCTCTCGACCACGGCGTACGGGTTCGACGGGCGGAACGGCTTCGCCACGCGCGACCAGCTTCGGGAGGCCGGGGCCGCGACGTACGTCTCCCCGCGGGGTTGCGATCAGGACACCACCGCGATGACCATCGAGGACAGCTACCGGCTGCTCCGTGACCTGGGCCGGGTCTTCGACGTCGGCGACAAGGCCGAGGAGTTGATCGCCGATTCGAAACGCGAGATCGCCGCGGTCGCGGAGAAGGTGGCGGGCGAGGAGCGTCCCAAGGTCATGGTGGTGATCTCCAACATGTCGATGGGCACGAACGACTTCAGTTCGATCGCCGCCAAGGGCATCTACAACGACATCCTCGACAAGGCGGGCGCCGTCAACGCCTTCGAGGACGCCTCCGAGACCGCCTTCGCCGACCTGAGCAAGGAGAAGGTCGCCGCGACCGACGTCGACGCCCTCGTGGTGATCGGCTACAACGACCCCGATCCGGCGGGCTACGCCGAGAAGCTGCTCAAGGAGTTCCCCCAGTGGCCGGCAGCCGAGAACGACGCCTACCTGACCCTGTCCGACTCGATCTACCTCGGCCCGAGCAACGCCCTGGCGGTCGAGGAGATCGCGAAGACGCTTCACCCGGACGCGTTCTGAGGCGGATCGCCGTCCCGCTGGCGTTCACCCTGCTGCCCGCGTCCCTGGTCGTCACGATGATCGCGGCGATCGGCATCGGCGCGGTGGACATACCCGTCGGCGACGTGTGGGCGGTCGTCCGGCACCACGTCACCGGTGGGGGAGCGCTGCCCACCGACCCGGCGCTGGACCAGATCGTCTGGGAGTTCCGGACCCCGCGCGTGGTGTTGGCGGCGCTCGTGGGCGCCGGTCTGGCGGTGGCCGGGGCCGTCCTCCAGACGGTCGTGTCCAATCCGCTGGCCGACCCGACCGTCTTGGGCTTCTCCTACGGGGCGACACTCGGCGCGGCTCTGGTCATCACCCTGGGCGGCGGCGCCGTACTCGCCGGGGTCGGGGTGTCGGCCGCGGCCTTCCTGGGTGCCGTCCTCGCCGGCGCGCTCGTCTTCGCCCTGGGACGGCGTGGGGGGCGGATGGCGCCGGTCCGGCTGGTCCTGGCGGGCGTGGCGGTCGGCTATGTCTTCCTCTCGGCGACCAGCTACGTCCAGCTTCTGGCGACGCCGACCGAGTTGCGCACGATCATGTTCTGGATGCTGGGCAGCGTGGCCGGCGCCGACTGGGCTCGTATCCCCACGGTGGCGGCGGTGGTCCTGCTGACCACCACGCTGCTCGCCCTGTTCGGGCGTCGTCTGAACGTCCTGCTCGCCGGCGACGAGTCCGCGACGGCGCTGGGCGTCGACGTGAACCGCCTGCGCGCGGCGCTGCTGGTCCTCAGCGCGCTGCTGACCGGTGCCTGCGTCGCCGTCGCGGGCGGGATCGGCTTCGTCGGGCTGATGATCCCTCACCTGGTGCGGCTGACCATGGGCGCCGACCATCGCCGGCTGCTGCCTCTGACGGCCCTGCTCGGAGCGCTCTACCTGGTCCTGGTCGACCTGCTGTCCCGCACTCTGAACCGTCCGAACGAACTGCCGCTGGGTGTCCTCACGGCCCTGCTCGGCGCCCCCTTCTTCCTCTGGCTGCTCCGCCGCAACAAGGGCCTGGACTGAACCATGAGACTGATCGTCGACCGGATCCACGTCACCCTGGACGACCATCCGATCCTGCGCGAGGTGAGTCTGCGGGCCGAGGAGGGGGACATCGTCGGCCTCGTCGGCCCCAACGGCTCCGGGAAATCGACCCTGTTGCGCACGGTGTACCGCTCCCTGCGGCCCCGGTGCGGGGCGGTGCGGGTCGGCGGCGACGACGTGTGGGACCTGTCCCCGCGGGGCGCGGCCCGCCGCACGGCGGCCGTCCTCCAGGATGCCGGGGGGAACACCGCGGGGCTGACCGCGGCGGAGATCGTGGCCCTCGGCCGGACGCCCCACCACGGGTTGCTCGGCCGCGACGGCCCGGAGGACCGGGAGGTCGTCCGGGGGGCCATCGACCGATGTGGCGTCGGGCCGTTCGCCGGGAGGCCCTACGCCTCGCTCTCCGGCGGGGAACGGCAGCGGGTCCTGTTGGCCCGTGCTCTGGCGCAGCGGCCCCGGGTTCTGGTGTTGGACGAGCTGACCAATCATCTGGACATTCGGGCACGCTTCGAGTTGCTCGACCTGGTCCGGGCCACCGGCGTGACCACGCTCGCCGTGCTGCACGACCTGGATCTGGCCGCCCGCCTCTGCGATCAGTTGGTCGTCCTTCGGGAGGGGGCCGTGGCGGCGGCCGGACCCGTTCTCGACGTCCTGACCCCCGGACTGCTCGCCGATGTCTTCGGCGTTCGCGCCTCGACCGCGCGCCACGACGACGGTGTCGTGCGCATCACCTACGCGGCCCGTCCCCTGGCGGACGGGTCGGTCGTGACGGACGTCGCCGAGCGAGCGGCGGCCGGTGGCGGCCGTCCGGTGGAGAGGGCCGATCCGTGAGCCTCGGCCGTCCGGCGCTCGACCTCGACCACACCGCATGATTCCGGCCACCGCGCCCCACCCGTATCGGCCCGGGCGGCGTGGGACGGAGCGGTCCCTCTCCGAGGGCCATACCATGTAGATCATGGTTTCCTATGATCCGAACGACGTGCGCATGAGTGCCTTGGACTGGGTCGCGCAACAGGCCCGGCGCTACGAGGAGTCGGGAGGCACCGAGGCCACCGAGGCGCGAGGGGCTCCCTGTCTGCTGCTGGACTACGAGGGGCGCAAGAGCGGGGCGTGGCACCGCACCGTCCTCATCTACGGACGGGACGGCGAGGACTACCTGATCGTCGCCTCGAAGGGCGGACACACCCACCATCCCGCCTGGTACCTCAGCATGATGGAGCATCCCGACGTCCACGTGAGGGTGGGGACGGAGAGGTTCGAGGCCCGCGCCGAGACCCTGTCGCCCGAGGAGAAGGCCCGGGTCTGGCCGCACCTGCTGGAGGTCTATCCGGACTACGCGGAGTATCAGCGCACCACGGAACGGGACATCCCCGTGGTGCGGCTGCGCCGCGCCTGACCCGGGTGAGGCCGGTCCGGGTCGGCCGGCCTCACGGGCGCGCGGGCGGGCGCGTGTTCGCGGCCGGGATCCGCCGGCCCGGGGGGAGACGGTTCGCCGTGACCGAGGACACAGGGCGCTCCGGGGCCACTAATAGGTATCCATGATGCGTATTTGCTAGGTTGCCGGTGTGCGGTTGACGAAGTTCACCGACCTGGCGCTCCGTGCCGTGATGCGCCTGGCGGTCTCCGAGCAGGAAGGTCCCTCGACCACCCAGGAGGTGGCGGAGGCCGTGGGTGTGCCCGCCACGCACATGGCCAAGGCCGTCACCCGCCTTCAGCACCTCGGGGTGCTGGAGGCGCGGCGCGGGCGGGGCGGAGGGTTGGTGCTCACCGGGCTTGGGCGGAGGGCTTCGGTCGGCTGGCTGGTCAGGGAGTTGGAAGGGGAGGGCGAGGTGGTGGCCTGCGAGGGTGAGCCGCCCTGTCCGCTGCGGGGGGCCTGTCGGCTGCGCGGTGCGCTGCGCCAGGCGCAGGAAGCCTTCTACGCCACCCTCGATCCGCTCACCGTCGCGGACCTGGTCGGTCCGCCGACGGGCCCCGTGCTCGTCGGGCTGAGCCCGAGACCTCCCGTCTGAGTCGCCCGGGCATGAAGGTCGGGTATGGGTCTCCGCACGAAAAAACACGAAGATCATCTACCGATTTAGGAGCTGTCGTGCTCTCAGAGCGGTCCACTCCGGTCATCCGCGCCACGCTGCCGGCGGTCGAGCCCGTCATCGGCGACATCGCGGAACTGTTCTACACCAGGCTCTTCGAGGATCACCCCGAACTGCTCCGCGACCTGTTCAACCGCGCCAGTCAGGCCAACGGGGAACAGCGGCGGGCTCTGGCCGGCTCCGTCATCTCCTTCGCCCGGCTGCTCGTGGAGCGCCCCGACGCGCGCCCCGACGCGATGCTCCGGCGCATCGCCCACCGGCACGCCTCGCTGGGCGTCACCTCCGACCAGTACCCGCTCGTGCAGCGGCACCTGCTGGGCGCCATCGGCGAGGTGCTCGGCGACGCCGTCACACCCGAGGTGGCGGCGGCCTGGGACGAGGTCTACTGGCTCATGGCGGGCGCCCTCATCGCCGTCGAGAGCAGGCTCTACCAGGGGGCGGGGGTCCTGGACGGCGAGATCTGGCGACGGATGACGGTCGACGCGCGGACCGAGGAGACACCGGACGTCGTCTCGCTCGTCCTGCGCCCCGCCGACCCCGAGGGCAGGGTGGTCTTCAGGCCCGGACAATACGTCAGCGTGCGGACCGAACTGCCCGACGGCGCGCGCCAGATACGCCAGTACAGCATCTCCGGGGGCCCGGACGAGCGCCGGATGCGCATCAGCGTCAAGCGGGTGCGCGGCGGTGACGGGCCGGAGGGCGAGGTCTCCAGCCGGCTGCACGCCCACGTCCGCCCCGGTGACGTACTCGACGTCTCCCTGCCCTTCGGCGACCTGGTGTTGCCCGAGGGCGACGGCCCGCTGCTGCTGGCCTCGGCCGGGATCGGCAACACCCCGATGCTGTCCATGCTCCACCACCTCGCCGCTGAACAGCCGGAGCGTCCGGTGGTCGTGGTGCACGCCGACCGGGCCCCGGCGGACCACGTGCACCTCGACGAACTGCGTCGCCTCGTGGACACCCTCCCCGCCGCCTCCCTGCACCTGTGGTACGAGGAGCCCGACCCGAGCGTCCCGGGGGCCGCCCGAGGCAGGGCGGACATCACCAAGGTGAACCTGCCGCCCCGCACGACCGCCTACCTCTGCGGGCCGCTGCCCTTCATGCGAGCGGTGCGCGGAGACCTGCTCGGTCTCGGCCTGCCGGCACGCGAGATCCACTACGAGGTGTTCGGCTCCGACCTCTGGCTCGGTCGGGACTGACCGGAGGCGAGCGCGCCCGCGCCGGGGTACCCCCCCGGCGCACCCCGCGCCCGCCGGCGCTCGGTGCGCGCCGACCGGGGCGGCTCCGTCAGGGAGCCGGACGGACCATGGTGACCAACGGGTGGCCGCTCTCCTCGTCCACCCGGGTCTCGTGGTCCTCGAAGCCCATGAGTCGGTAGAAGCCCCGGGCCCGTTCGTTGGCCTCGAAGACCTCCAGCCGCAACCCGCCACGCAGCGTCGCGGCGTGTTCGATCAACATGCGGCCCACGCCCCGCCCCTGGTACACCGGGTCGACGAACAGCCCCCCGACCTCGTCGCCCAGCAGACCGAGGAGACCGACCACGGTCCCCGCGTCGTCCGCCACCCAGTTCTCGGCCATCGGGAGGTAGACCTCCCGCAACTTGCGCGCGCGCTCGCCCTCGCCCTCGCCCACGAGGAACGGGTGCGCCAGCTTCGCGGCGCGCGACCACAGGTCCACCACCGCCGCCTCGTCGGACGTCTCGTACCGCCGAATGGCGGGCTTCGTCTCCATGCCGCGAACGCTAGGGGCGTCCCGTCTGTGCGGGCAAGCGGTTTTGGGGCCGCCCGCTCGCGCGCGCTGCGGGGGCGCCCGAGCGGCTCAACGGCTCGCGCGGGCCTCCAGGACCCGCAGCGCCATCGCTCCCCAGTCGAGGTTCCCCTCCTCGAAGGCGATGCCTCTGAGCAGGGTCAGGTAGGGTCCGACCCGTTCGGCGTGGGCCAGGTGCTCCGCCTCGTCGCGCCCCTCCAGGAGCCCCTCGCGCAGTCGGGCGTAGTGGTCGAGTTTGGCGCGCGACCACCGCATGCGCGCCTCGATGTCCGCCCGCACCGCGTCGAGGTCGCCGGCGTCACAGCTCTGCACCTTCACCAGCAGGCCGTCCCGGATGGCGCCGGGGCGGTCCAGAGGCTCCGCGAGGTGCTCGCGCACCGCCCGACGACCGGATTCGGTCAGGGAGAACAGCCGCTTGTCCGGGCGCCGCAGCTGGCGCACGACGCGGGCGCGCACCAGCCCCTCGCGCTCCATGCGGTCGAGCTCCCGGTAGAGCTGCTGGGGCGTGGCCGTCCAGAAGTTGGAAACGGTGGCGTCGAAGCCCTTGGCGAGGTCGTAGCCGGAGGCCTCGCCTTCCAGGAGAGCGGCCATCACGGCGTGTCGCAGGGGCATTCGATCACCCTGACACCTCCACCGACCGGCGGACAAGCCGGACGCCCGGCGCGTGTCCGGCCGGACCCCTGGTGGGAACCCCCCGCGCGGCGTACGCTCCACGGCACCTATTCACTTTGTTGAGTAATCGAGGAGGGTGATCCGATGCATCCGTTCCGCACCGCGGTCGAGAAGGGCGACGCCGCCGCCGTCGAGGCGATGCTGTCCGAGAACGTCGTCTTCACCAGCCCGGTGGGGTTCCGGCCCTACCCGGGCAAGGCGATCACCGCCGCCATCCTGCGGGGCGTGTGGAGGGTCTTCGAGGACTTCACCTACGTCCGCGAGATCGCCGACCCCGCCGGTCGCGATCACGCCCTGGTCTTCACCGCCAGGGTCGGCGACAAGCGGATCCAAGGATGCGACTTCCTTCACTTCGACGAGGACGGGAAGATCGACGACTTCACGGTCATGGTCCGCCCGCTCTCGGCGGCCCAGGCACTCGCGGAGGCCATGGGCGCACAGTTCGACCGCGTCAGGGCGGAGGCGTCGGGGGCCTAGCCGGACGCGAGACGGGCGGCGCCGCGTCGTCGCCGGGCGCGCCGCCGCCCCCGGAACAGCGGCGGGTCAGCCGCCCTCGACCTCGGCGGCGATCCGGTCGCCGACCGTCCGGTCGACGGCGCGCCAGTACTCCAGGGCCCGGTCCAGCACCGGCCGCGAGACGCCCTTGAGGAGGTGTCCGCTCGCGTTGGCCACCAGGCGGTCCCGGGCGGCGTCGTCCATGACCTCGCGCACCATGGTGCCCGCCTGACCGAAGTCGTCGTCCTCGGCGTGCTTCCGGTACGCCTCGCGGACCATCTCGCCGGCGGTGTGCCAGCTCACCGGGGTGCCGAAGCGGTCGAAGTCGGCGGCGGGGCCGCCGTAGGAGTTCGGGGCGTAGGGCATGGCCGCCCGGGAGGGCTCGTACCGCATCGGGCCGTCCTTGGCGTAGGAGTCCACCGGCGCGTGCGGGCGGTTCGGCGGGAGCTGGGCGTAGTTCGGGCCGATCCGGTACCGGTGCGTGTCCGGGTAGGAGAACAGCCGCCCCAGCAGCATCTTGTCCGGCGAGGGACCGATGCCGGGCACCATGTTGGACGGCTCGAAGGCGGACTGCTCGATGTGCGTGAAGTAGTCCTCGGGATTGCGGTCGAGGACCATCCGTCCCACCTCGATCAGCGGATAGTCACCGTGCGGCCACACCTTGGTCAGGTCGAACGGGTTGAAGCGGTAGTCCGCGGCCTCCGCGAACGGCATGATCTGGACCTTCAGCGTCCAGCTCGGGGCGTTCCCCGAGGCGATGGCCTCGAACAGGTCGCGTCGGTGCGCGTCCGGGTCCGATCCGGCCAGTTCGTCGGCCTCCCCCTGGGTGAGGAACTCGATGCCCTGGTCGGTCTTGAAGTGGTACTTGACCCAGAAGCGCTCGCCCCCGCCGTTGATCCACAGGTAGGTGTGCGACCCGTAGCCGTTCATGTGGCGGTAGGACCGGGGGATGCCGCGATCTCCCATCAGCCAGGTGACCTGGTGCGCGGACTCGGGGGAGAGCGTCCAGAAGTCCCACTGCATGTCGTGGCTGCGCAGGCCGGTCACCGGGTGGCGCTTCTGCGAGCGGATGAAGTCCTGGAACTTCATCGTGTCCCGCACGAAGAAGATCGGTGTGTTGTTCCCGACCAGGTCGTAGTTGCCGTGCTCGGTGTAGAACTTCATGGCGAAACCGCGAGGGTCCCGCCAGGTGTCGGGAGAGCCCTGCTCACCGGCCACCGTCGAGAACCGGGCCAGCATCGGGGTCCGCCTGCCCGGCTGGAAGAGATCGGCCTTGGTGTACTGGCTCACGTCGGCCGTGACCTCGAAGAACCCGTAGGCGCCGCTTCCCTTGGCGTGCACCACCCGCTCCGGAACCCGCTCCCGGTTGAACTGGGCCATCTTCTCGATCAGGTAGTGGTCCTGCAGCAGGATCGGGCCGTCCGGCCCGACGGTGAGCGAGTGCTCGTCGGACTCCACCGGGACGCCCGCGTTGTTCGTGGTGTACGGAGCGCCGTCTGGTCGTGCGGTCATGGGGGACCTCCGTCCCGTAGCGGTGTCGGGGCTCCGCCCGCGTACCCGCCGAGCGCGGAATGATTCACGGGCGTCCTCGGCCGCGTAAGGGTTCCGTCATCTCTTTCGGGGTCCGCGGCGCTCGCCCATGGCGTTGAATGGGGTGGCGACGGGTTCCTGGGAGACGAGGCGGGATGACAGACATGGGCGCGATCCGGGGCAGGCCGTGGATCACCGGGTTTCTCGTGGCGGCGGTGGTCGCGGCCGGGGTGGGGCTGTACTGGTTCCAGCCCTGGAAGCTGTGGCAGGACGAGACCGTCGACGAGGCGCTGCCGGGTGTGGTGGTCACCACGAGCCCGTCCGCCGACGCCGCCCCGGGGGAATCGGGGGCGGACGACGGGCGGTCGGAGGCCGAGGGCGCCGAGACGCCCGCCGGACCTCGGACGCTGGCCGGCGGCGAGCTCGTCGACCACGAGCACCCCACCACCGGAGCCGTCACGCTGGTCCGGCTCGCGGACGGCGGTCATGTGGTGCGCCTGGAGGGCCTGGACACCAGCAACGGCCCCGACCTGCGTGTCTGGCTGACCGACGCCCCGGTCCTTGAGGGACGGGACGGATGGCACGTCTTCGACGACGGCGCCCACGTCGACCTGGGCGGTCTCAAGGGCAACAAGGGCAGCCAGAACTACCCGGTCCCGGAGGGCGTCGACCCGTCCGCCTACACGAGCGTGAGCATCTGGTGCGACCGCTTCGACGTCTCCTTCGGCGCCGCCGAGTTGCGCCCCGTCTGACGCCGAGCGGGGTCAGAGCTCCTGGGCGGGCCAGTCCAGCAGCCTTGCGCCGATGACCGCCGTCTGGAGCTTGTAGCGGTGCGCCGGGTCCGCCGGGTTCGCACCCGTCAACCGGTGTATGCGCTCCAGCCGGTAGGTCAGCGCGCGGACGCTCAGCGACATCCGACGGGCCGCCTCGGCGGCAACGCAGCCCGACCCGAAGTACGCGGTGAGCGTCTGCAACAGCGGCCGGGCGCCACCGCGGGCCCCGGTCAGGGGACCGAGGGTGTTCACGACGAGATCCGACATGGCCTGCCGATCACGCGTCAGCACCGGATACACCAGGAGGTCGGCGGCGCGCAGGACCGGGTCGTCCAGTTCCAGGCGCTCGGCCAGTTCCAGCGCGTTGAGTGCCTCCTCGTAGCTGTGCACCACGCCGCCGGGGCCGGACTGGGGGCGGCCGATGGCCACCCGACCGCCGTCGGTGGCCGCGTGTGCCTGCTTGGCGAAGTGGGCGAGGATCTCGTCCTGATGTCCGGGGGCGACGCACAGCAGCCGGCCGTCCTTGGTGGTGAGCAGGATGCTGCGGTTGCCGAAGCGGGCGATCAGCGCCTGCTCCACCCGGCGTGGCACGGCGTGTCCCTCGTCGTAGGCGGCGGGTCCCTGGGCGACGGCGACCGCGTGCTCCTGTGAGAGCCGAAGCCCGAAGCGTTCCGCGCGCTCGGCCAACCGCCCGAGGTCGGAGCGGCCGTAGAGCAGGTCGTCGATGAACTCGCGGCGCGCCGCCTCCTCCTGACGCACCGCGATCAGCTGGGCGCGCTCGTAGCCCTCGGCGAAGGCGTCCACGGCCTGTTGGACGGCGGCCAGGGCGCGATCGGCCGATCCCGGCGTGCCCGGCCAGGCGTGACGGGTGGCGGTCAGATGGGCGCTCACCAGGCTCCGCAGGCCGTATCCCGCCTCGGCCGCCTGCTCGCCGAGTACCCGCCGGGAGGCGATCTCGTCCCGAGTCAATCGGCGGCCGGTGTCCGCGACTTCGGCGAGGATGTGGGCGTAGCCGGCCAGGTAGCGTTCGGGCACTTCCCGCCCCATGGGTTCGTCCCTCCCGGTGTCCGCCGCTCGACCACCGCCGGTGCGTCGAGTCGACCGGCACGCAGACCTTAGTCAACACTGCCGGACTCCGGCAATCGAGGTCACCGCCGCCCGGTGTCCCCGGCGCCCCGGGTCACGGGCGGTCTCCGGAACGCCGACGGCCCGCTCGCACCCGGTTCGGGGGAGCGGGCCGTCGAGGCCGTGGGGGGAGGGGGGCCGGTCAGACCGTGGTCTTGGTGGGTTCCTCTTCCTCTCCCTGGTCGCCGCTTCCGCCGGCCTGGCGGGTGCGGATGTACTCAAGGAACGTGTTCAGCTCGCGCTTGACCACCGGCGCCAGCAGGTAGAGGCCGATGATGTTGATGACCGCGAGCATGAACAGCACCGCGTCGGCGAGGTCGATCAGCGTCTGGAGGGTGAGCAGGGAGCCGGCGACCGCGAACAGGGTGTACACGACCTTGTAGGTGATCTCGCTGGCCTTGCTGCGGCCGAACAGGTACGTCCAGGCCTTCAGCCCGTAGTAGCCCCAGGTCAGCACGGTGGAGATGGCGAAGAGCAGCACCGCGAGGGTGAGGATGTACGGGAACCACGGCATGACCGTCGCGAAGGCGTCGGAGGTGATCGTGACACCGCCGATGGCCTCGCCGGCACGCGCCTCGCCCCAGCTCGCCGGGTTGGCGATGACGATGGTCAGCGCCGTCATGGTGCAGATGACGACCGTGTCGATGAACGGCTCCAGCAGGGCCACGAGACCCTCGCTGGCGGGGTGCTTGGTCTTGACCGCGGAGTGAGCGATCGGCGCGGAGCCGAGCCCCGCCTCGTTGGAGAAGGCGGCCCGCTTGAAACCGATGATCAGGGCGCCGAGCACACCGCCGGCGACGCCCTGCGGGTTGAAGGCCCCCTCGATGATCGTGGAGATGGCGCTGGGGACCGCGGTGACGTTGACCAGGATCACGACCAGGCAGGCGGCGATGTAGATCGCGGCCATGCTCGGAATCAGCCTGCTGGTGACGGTGGCGATCGAGCGGATTCCGCCGAGGAGCACGATGCCGACCAGGGCGGCGACGAGGATGCCGAAGAAGAGCGCGCCCGCCGAGGAGCCCAAGGCCCCGTCCGTGCCGCCGGTGACGGAGACCAGCTGGGCGTAGGACTGGTTGACCTGGAAGAGGTTGCCGCCGAAGAGACCGAAGAAGAGGACCATCGCCGCCGCGAGCACGGCGAGGATCTTGCCCAGGGTCTTGCCGTTCTTGCCGAAGCGTTCCGTCAGGCCCTTGGGCAGGTAGTGCATGGGGCCGCCGGAGACGGTGCCGTCGGCGTGGACCTCGCGGTACTTCACACCGAGGGTCACCTCGACGAACTTGGTGGCCATGCCGAGCAGGCCGCAGAGGATCATCCAGAACGTGGCGCCCGCGCCACCGATCGAGACGGCGACGGCGACACCGGCGATGTTGCCGAGCCCGACCGTGCCGGAGACGGCCGCCGTGAGCGCCTGGAAGTGGTTGACCTCCCCGGACGCGCCCTTCTCGTCGTACTTGCCGCGCACCACGTCGACGGCGAGCCGGAACTTGCGCAACTGGAGGAAGCCGAACCAGCCGGTGAAGACGAGCCCCGCGATCACCAGCCAGCCGACGATGAGCGGAAACTCCGTGCCTCCGACGGGCACGGCGTAGAAGACCTTTTCGACGAGCCAGGT
Organism: Streptomyces sp. HSG2; assembly: GCF_016598575.1. NCBI lineage: Bacteria > Bacillati > Actinomycetota > Actinomycetes > Kitasatosporales > Streptomycetaceae > Streptomyces > Streptomyces sp. HSG2. Next base: position 908,305 of record NZ_CP066801.1, on the reverse strand, counting down.
GGCGATGGGCTCGAAGAATCCGCTGACGGCTTCGTCCACGGAGTTGGTGAAGGAGTCGAGTGACACAGTGGCAACCTCGATGCGCGGGACCGACGCCGGGGGGGGGGCGTCTGCGTCGGCGGTGTATGCGGTCTGAGAGCGAACGCCGTCGTCCGTTCGGCGACCCCGGGCGGTCTGGTCCGCGGACTCGGACCGTGATCACCCTGGTCGTGCAGTCGACTGGTGTGCCGACACTCCGCGAAGTGGCGAGGGGTGTGCCACCTGCGGAGTTGCGCAGTTCTACCACGGGGTTCACGAATGTTTTAGTGATGCGGATCACATCACGGTCCGTGAACTGCGAGAACACCCGGGATCGCAATCGGACCGTTATCCGGGGTGGGGGGTCCGTTCATCGGACATTTGTTGCAGATTCAACCTCAATTGCCGCCGGTCCACGCGGCCGTCCCGGTGAGGTGGCCGGGTGGACCGGTGTCGCTCGGTCGTGCTCAGGCCAGCGTGGTGACGCAGAAGGGGTGGCCGGCGGGGTCCAGCAGCACCCGCCACCGGTCGGGTTCGGGCTGGGTCGCGGGCGCCACCGCCCCGCGATCCAGCAGCCAGGTCTGGGCCTCGTCCAGGTCGTCGACCCCCAGTTCGAGATGGGCCTGCTTCTCCTGGGACGGGTCGGGCCAGGTCGGGCGCCGGTAGTCGGCCAGCCGGTTGAAGCCGAGACCGGCCGAACCCTCTTCGCCCAGCAGGACGAAGTCGTCGGTGGAGTACAGAACGGGCAGTTTGAGGACCTCGGCGTAGAAGCGGGACAGCTCGACGGGGTCCGGGCAGTCGAACGTGACGGCCGCGTAGCGGAGGGAGGGGCGGGATGACGCGTCGTTGTTCATGTGACGGACGCTAGGCGGGAAAGAGGACACCTGGTGTCCGGATCGCGCCACCGCGCGGGGCCTCATGCGGAGTTCTCCCCCGACGGGACCCGACGTGGCCTTCCCGGTCGTGGGACTCGTCGCTCCGGCGCCGGGTCCGCCGCGCGCCCGACGGGACCCGGCGGGCGGATCAGGCCGGGCGGCCTTCCGCCCGGCGGTGCCCGTCGACGAAGTCGGCCAGTTCCTCCGCCGTGCGCGGCGCCGACGGTGGGTCGCCCGGCGCGGCCCGCGCTCGGAGCAGCCGGGCCACCGCGACCCCCCAGGGCAGACGCAGTCCGGCCCGACGCAACAGGTCGGGGTCGCCCAGGAGGGCGTCGGTCGGGCCGGAGCGGACGCCGGACGGGGTGAGCACGGCGGCTTCCTCGGCCCAACGCAGGGCGAGATCGACATCGTGGGTGGCCAGCACGACGGTGGCGCCGCCGGCGCGCAGCGCGTCCAGGGTCGCCAGCAACCGCTCCTGGCCGTCCGGGTCGAGCCCGGCGGTGGGCTCGTCCAGGATGAGCACCCGGGGGCGCATCGCGACGGCGCCGGCGATGGCGGCCCGCTTGCGCTGCCCGTAGGAGAGCAGGTGCGTGGGCCGGTCCGCCAGCGTCGCGATGTCCAGAGCCGCCAGAGCGTCGGACACCCGCGACCGCACCTCGGCGTCCGGCAGGCCGAGGTTGAGCGGGCCGAACGACACGTCCTGCGCCACGGAGGCGGCGAACAGCTGGTCGTCCGGATCCTGGACGACCAGCTGCACGGCCGTGCGCAACCGGGTCAACCCGGCTCGGTCGTACCGCACGGTCTCGCCGGCCACGCTCAGCCGACCGGAGCGAGGTCGCAGACCGCCGCTGAGCAGCCGCATCAGGGTGGTCTTGCCGCTGCCGTTGCGGCCCAGCAGAGCCAGGGCCCGCCCCTGGACCACCTCGAAGTCCAGGTCGCTCAGGACCTTCGGCCCGTCCTCGTAGGCGAAGGAGACGCCCCGAAGGGCGATCAGGGCGGAGCCGTTCAAGAAGAACTTCCTTCCAGTACCAGGGTGAGCACGGTGAGCCCGGCGAGCAGCAGACCGCTGGCGGCGGCGAACCGGACGGACACGCGGGCCCGCGGAACCAGCACACGCAGCGTGCCGTCGTACCCCCGCCCGGCGAGACCGGCCTGGAGCCGCGCCGCCCGGTCGAACGACCGCACGAACGCCGTGGCCCCCAGCCCGCCCAACGAACGCCAGACCGCCGCCCGCGAGGTGTGACCCAGCCGAGCGGCCTGGGCCTGCCGCACCCGGCGTACCGCGTCCCACAGCAGGAAGCTCATCCGATACGTCACCAAGGCCACATCCACCACGGGGGCCGGCACCCCCGCCCGCACCAGCCGCGGCAGCAGATCCGACATCGGCGTGGTGAACGCCACCAGCAACACCCCGAGGGACGCCGCCGACGAGCGCAGCAGCAGGCCCCCGGCGCGCGCCGGTCCGCCGTCGGCCCAGGAGACGAACCCGTCCGCCCCGCCCACCCGGACCAGCAGCGGCAGCGCGCCGGTCAGGCAGAAGCCCAGCGGCACCCGCCAGGCCCGCCACAGCGCCCGGGCCGGCACGCCCGCCGGGCCGAGCAACACGACCACGGCCGTCACCAGCACCAGGGCCGCACCGGGCCAGGGCGGCAGCGAGATCGCCAACGCGGTCAGACCCAGCCCCAGGATCGCCTTGTCGAGGGGGTGGCGGTGACGCCAGCGACTGGCGTGCGCCGCCGCGTCGATCGGCAGCACTCAGTCCCCCGCGGCCGAGCCCCGACCCGGGAGCGCGCTCTCCGCCCCCTGCCGCCTTCCTCGGCGCAGCCCGAAGTAGTAGGCCAGGACACCCGCGCCCAGCGCCGCCTGCAGGGCGAACAGCGCGGACTCGATCTCGCCCGAGGGCGGTTCGTACAGCGGGGAGAACCAGGGCTCATAGCCCGGGTCGATCTCGGTGATCGCCGTCTCCGCCTCGCCGTCGGCGCCGGCGAACGGCTCCTCCTTGTGGTCGCCGAGCCCGAACACCAAGGGGATCACCGCGAGCGCGGCGACCGCGAGCAGCAGCAGGGCGTTGATCCTCGTGTCACGCCTCATCGGGCAACCGCCTCCCGCTCGCGTCCGTTCGCGCGGCTCACCAGGACGCCGAGTCGCGTCAGCTCTCCCGCGCTGGAGCGGACGAGCAGGCGCACGACCAACACGGTGAGGAGCCCCTCGCTGACCGCCAGCGGGAGCTGGGTGACGGCGAAGATCGACCCGAACTTGCCGAGCGCGCCGAGGAAGCCGCTGCCCGGGTCGGGGAAGGCGAGGGCCAGTTGCGCCGAGGTGACGCAGTACGTCGACAGGTCGGCGACGAAGGCGCCGCAGAACACGGTCACCATGAGCGGCACGTCGAGGCGGCGCAACGCTCGATAGACGGCGTAGCCGGCCCAGGGACCGACGATCGCGAGGGAGAAGACGTTGGCACCGAGCGTGGTCAACCCGCCGTGGGCCAGGAGAAGCGCCTGGAACAGCAGGGTGATGGTGCCCAGGACCGCCATGATCGGCGGCCGGAACAGGATCGCACCCAGACCGGTGCCGGTCGGGTGCGAACAACTCCCCGTCACCGAGGGGAGCTTCAGAGCGGACAGGACGAACGTGAAGGCCCCGGAGGCGCCGAGGAGCAGTGTGCTCTCCGGATGCTCCCTGACCTCGCGGGTGAGTGTCCTGACTCCGTGGACGACGAACGGCGCGGACGCGACGCCCCAGGCGATCGCGTGCGCCGGGGGCAGGAAGCCCTCGGCAATGTGCATGGCTTGGCGGACCCTCTCCAGCACCTCGTGGATGGTTGACACGCCCCGGCCGGTCTCCTGGCTGACGGGTGACACCGCCCTGACTCCGCCTTCCCGGGTCCGCGGACCCAGTGGCCGCCCCGGAGGGCAGGAGCCGGACTTCCCGATCACAGTGGCGAGGGCCGCACCGGTATCGCACCGATTTCCCGTTCACCGAAGCGAGGTGACACTAGTCGCGGCCACACCCCGGTGACAAGGGCGCGCCGGGGCACGGACGGGGGCGGGCGGTGCCCGCAGGCGGTCAGTCGGCCCTCTCGCCCTCGCGGGGCCCCGCGCGGCGGACGGCGATCGCGCGCAGCCGCTGCCCCAGGGCGGTGGCGCCGGCGGTGAGGAAGACCAGCGTGTAGAGGATCTGGACGATCACCACCACGCGCGCCGTCTGCCCGGAGGGGGTGATGTCCCCGTAGCCGACGGTGGCCAGGGTCACCACCGTGAAGTAGAGGGCGTCCAACCGGGTTTCCAGGCCGGTGAACTCGCCGGGCTGCTTGGCCAGGGAGTAGTCGGCGGCGGCGAAGACGTGCATCACCAGCACGGTCAGCAGGGCGATGGTCATGCCGGGGCGCGTGCCGGCCCGGTCGGTCAACACGTGGCGGACCTGTCGGAGCAGGGACACCGCGACGACCGCGAGCACCAGGCAGAACACGGACCAGCTCAGCGCGGGCCGTTGCGGCCCGAGGAGGTCCAGGGGCAACAGGAAGTAGGCCACCACCACGGCCGCCGCGACGAGGGCCCGCAGCAGCCACGGGCGGGCGGCCCGGCAGTCCGCCGTCCATCGCGCGCGCCGGGCCGCCCGCCGGCGCGGCCCGCTCGGAGGCGGCGGCCTCACCGGCCCGCCCCCGTCGCCCCGGTGCTCGCGGCCCCCTCCGCCGACCCGGTCGTCCGGGCGCCCTCCGGTGCCCCGGACGGTTCCCGGCCGCCGGCGACACCACCGGCCGGCGCCCCGTCGGACCCGTCACGGCGCACCAGTTGGCCGACGACGAAGGCGACCACCGAAGCGACGACGATCAGCGGCATCTGCTCCATGGCGTCCTTGCCCATCAGCAGCGCCGCGAGCACCGCGCTGGCCAGCGGTAGACCGGTGATCGCCGATGCCGCGGCGGCGATGCCCAGGCCGAGCGCGGGTGTCGTGCCGAACCCCGGCAGTCCGGAGCACGCCATGGCCGTGGCCGTGCCGAGCAGGACGGCGGGAAAGATCGGCCCCCCGCGCAGGCTGCCCAGGGCGACCGCCCAGGCCAGTCCCTTGCAGGCGACGAGGACGAGGAGCGCCCCGACCGACCAGGCGTGCGGGTCGGCGGCGAGCTCGGCGAGCGTGGCCTGGCCGGACAGGGCGGCCTCCGCCGGAGAACGGCCGGTGATCAGCGCGTAGGCCGTGACGCTCACGCCGACCGCGACGGCGCAGGCCACGGTGCGGCGAGCCGTGCCGCCCCGGCGCGTCCAGAGGGCGGTCGACCGACCCAGTTCCCGCCCCAGGGTGACCGACACCGCGATGACCGCCGCCACCGGCACGCCCCACAGGAAGTCGCCGACGTCGGGGCCCGCCGGAGGCGGCACGCCGTCAAGGGCCAGGGCGCCGCTGCTGAGGCCGGTCCAGTCGCCGAGCCAGGTGAAGACCAGCGCGCCGGTCGCGCTGGCCAGGAGGCACGGCAGCAGCAGGGCCGTCATCCGGGCACCGCCGAGCGCCGCCCCCTCGATGAGCAGGACCGCCGCCGCGATCGGGCCGCCGAGGATGGTGGAGATGGCCGCGGTCGAACCCGCCGTCGCGACCATGGCCCGAGCCCGCCGATCGGCGTCCCGGAATCGGCGCATCGCCAGCAGGGCCAGTCCGCTTCCGATGGCCATCAGCGGTGCCTCGGGGCCCAGGACCACGCCCAGCGGCAGCGTAGCCAGCGCGGCGAGCATGGTTCCGGGCAGTTCCCGGGGACCGACCGGCGCCCCGCCCAGGCCGTCGACCGGCAGGTGGCCCCCGGAACCCGGCACGCGGGTGACGAGCGGGGCGAGGACGAGACCGGCCAGGGTGAGCGTGGGCAGCGCCCACCACCAGGGCGGTCGGTCGTGGCCGAGCGCGCCGGGAGCCGACACCCAGACCCAGTGCTGGAGTTGGTGTTGGAAGCCCACGAAGAAGAAGCACGCCGCGGCGACCGGCACGCCCAGCAGAACGGACAGCAGCAGCAGCGCCGGGTAGCCGCGGCTGAGCAGCATCTCGCGCAAGGACCGCTCGGCCCGCGGCACGGCAGCGTTGGCCGGCGTGCTCATGGTGACCTCCGCGTTCGCCCGGCCCCGGCGGCCGGTGCGGTCAGTCAACGCGACACCGTGTGGCGCCGCACGTCCGAGGCCGACGGCGCTCGCCCGTTCGGACCGCTTCGTCTGGCCGCGCGAGAACCACGCTCGCAGGATCGAGGGACTCGCGTGAAAGGACGCAGCTCATGAGCCAGCACGACGCACCCCCTCCCGGTCCCGGTTCGTCGGCCGGCGCCGCCCCCTCCGCGGGAGGCGCGCCGCCACGCCGGCGGAACGGCGACAACGGATGGATCACCGGGGGCGTCGTCTTCGCGGGGGTGCTGTTGCTGTGCAACGGCGCCTTCGCGGTGCTCCAGGGCATCGCGGCCATCGCCGAGGACGACGTCTACGCGAGGGTCGGCACCTACGTGTACGAGATGAACCTGACCGGCTGGGGCATCGTGCACGTGGTCTTGGGCGCCCTGCTCCTGGCCACCGGGTACGGTCTGTTGAAGGACATGGAGTGGGCGCGCTTCGCGGGTATCGTCCTGGCGTCCTTGAGCCTCGTCTCACAGTTCCTCTTCCTGCCGTACGCGCCGGTCTGGGCGGTTGTCGTGATGGCGATCGACGTGTTCGTGATCTGGGCCCTGGCCGGCCGCCAGAGCCTGGACGACCGGGCGACCTGACCGGCGCGTCCATCGGAACACGCGCCCCCGATCGGGCCGTCGCCGTGTCGCTGTTGGGCCGAACAGGTGACTTGGCGTAAGAATTGCCCGGTGCGTGAAGTGAAGTTGAGTCGGAGTGGGGGAGTCCGGTGAACATCCATGACGTCACCGATCGGCAGTGGGAGGGGCTCGCCCAGGTCGTTCCGTTGCGCGGGCGGGATTCGTGGCCGTCGTCGGCGGGGCACCGTTCCCTGCCCGACTCCGAGACGGAGGAGCGGCGGCGGTTGGTGGTCCTCCGGGTCAACGTCTTCGCCGACGCCCGTGAGGTCGCGGAGACCCTGATGGCCGGTGTTCCGGTTCTCCTGGACCTGACCGGCGCGGAGTCGGACGTCGCCAAGCGCGTTCTCGACTTCAGCACCGGTGTCGTGTTCGGCCTGGCGAGTGCCATGCACCGGGTCGACCGCAGCGTGTTCTTGCTGACGCCCGCCGGGACCGAGGTGACCGGGCTGATGGGCCAGGCCGGAGTGCCCGGGGTGTGAGGGCGCCCCGGGCGCCGGGTGGTCGAGTCTCGCGCGTCGGCGCTCCCCGGGCCGAGGGAGTGCTCGCCCGGAGCGGGACGTTCGGGGCCCGACCGGACGGGGTGGGGGCGTGCCGGCCGCGCCTCGGAGAACCTGCCGATTACTCTTGGTAGCTGTCAATCTGCTTGAAACCGATTTGTTGTCCATAGATTTCCGTCTTGCTCTGGCTTTTGGCCCCCTTCACCCTCACTCTGGGTAGTGAGAACGGGGTTCGGGTGGATGCGTGGAGTCGCGTGTCGAAGGACGGCCGAGGACGGACGGGGGCATCGCATGGACGCTGTGCGGCTCATCCTGACGAGCAGGCGTGCCCTGACCGTCGGCGGTGACGCACCGGAGATCCTGGCCGAGGTCTGGCAGGCGCAGGCCTTGGCGCAGGCCATCGGCAGTCGACTGGCGGTGTCCGGGCCGCCGGAGTTGCGAGGTGAGGCGCTGGGGCTCACGGAGTTGGCCGGTCGTGGGTGCGGGGTGCTGCGCGCGCCGACGTTGGGGCCGGGCGAGCTGCGGGCCGCCCAGCTCACCGACATGGGCGATGCCCGCCAGGCGTTGATGCGCCTGGGTGCCCTGCTCGGCGAGATCGGCATCGCTCTCGTCGGGATCGCCTGCTCGGCGGACGACGAGGCCACGTACTGGCAGTGCGTGGAGGCCATCGACGCCGCCGACGAATGTCGGGACCGGGTCCGGGGGATGCTGCGCAGGCTCGACGAACGCGACGCGGCGCTCGCGGAGCGCGAGGCCGGCTGACACGGGCCCCCGGGAGGTTCCGGTGGCGGCGGTCCGTTTCGCGCGGAGGGGATGAAGACCCTCCCGGCGGGTGAGGATGGACCCATGGGATTCCATGTCGACTCCGAGGTCGGGCGGCTCGGCCGTGTCATCCTGCACCGCCCGGACCTGGAGCTGAAGCGGCTCACCCCGAGCAACAAGGACGCGCTCCTCTTCGACGACGTGCTGTGGGTGCGTCGGGCCCGTGCCGAGCACGACGGCTTCGCGGACGTGCTCCGTGACCGAGGCGTCGCCGTCCACCTCTTCGGCGACCTGCTGGCCGAGACGCTGGCCCTGCCGGCGGCACGAGAGCTGGTCCTGGACCGTGTCTTCGACGAGAAGGAGTACGGGGTACTCGCCACCGATCACCTGCGGGCCGCCTTCGACGCCCTGCCGGGTCGTGGTTTGTCGGAGGTGCTGGTCGGTGGCATGACCAAGAGGGAGTTCCTGGAGTCGCACGCCGAACCGACGTCCGTGCGCTTCCACGCGATGGAGTTGGACGACTTCCTGCTCGATCCGCTGCCCAACCACCTCTTCACCCGCGACACCTCGGCCTGGATCTACGACGGAGTCGCCATCAACGCGATGCGATGGCCCGCCCGTCGGCGCGAGACCGTCCACTTCGAGGCGATCTACCGCCATCACCCGCTCTTCGCGGAGGAGTCCTTCCCGCTGTGGTCCGAGGGGCAGGCTGACTACCCCTCGACCATCGAGGGCGGCGACGTGCTGGTCATCGGCAACGGCGCGGTGCTCATCGGGATGAGCGAGCGCACCACGCCGCAGGCGGTCGAGATGCTGGCGCACAAGTTGTTCGCGGCGGGGTCGGCGCGCGCCATCGTCGCCCTGGACATGCCCAAGCGGCGCGCCTTCATGCATCTGGACACGGTGATGACGATGGTCGACGCCGACACCTTCACCCAGTACGCCGGTCTGGGGATGCTCCGTTCCTACACGATCGAACCGGGAGTGGGGGATCGTGATCTCAAGGTCACCGACCACCCGCCGGAGCACATGCACCGGGCCGTCGCGGCCGCGCTGGGCCTGAGCGAGATCCGGGTGCTGACCGCCACGCAGGACGTGCACGCGGCCGAGCGGGAGCAGTGGGACGACGGGTGCAACGTCCTCGCGGTGGAGCCGGGGGTGGTCGTCGCCTACGAGCGCAACGCCACCACCAACACGCATCTGCGCAGGCAGGGCATCGAAGTCATCGAGATCCCGGGGAGCGAGCTGGGGCGGGGGCGGGGCGGGCCGCGCTGCATGAGTTGTCCGGTCGAACGGATGAGCGCATAAAGATGTCGGGGGCTGTATAGTATTCCGCTCAGGCCACGACTCGTCCCGCCCTCCCGCCGCCCCGAACCCCTGGAGCACCCGCCATGGCGACTGTCCCGACCCCCCTCGCCGGCCGTCACTTCCTCAAGGAGCTGGATTTCGCGGCCGAGGAGTTCCTCGCCCTGGTCGACCTGGCGGCCGAGTTGAAGGCGGCCAAGCGGGCCGGTACGGAGACGCCGTACCTGCGGGGTCGGAACATCGCGTTGATCTTCGAGAAGACCTCGACTCGCACCCGCTGCGCCTTCGAGGTCGCCGCCGCCGACCAGGGGGCCCGTACCACCTACCTGGAGCCCGCGGGCTCGCAGATCGGGCACAAGGAGTCGGTCAAGGACACCGCGCGGGTCCTCGGGCGCATGTACGACGCGATCGAGTACCGCGGCCACGGACAGGCCGTCGTGGAGGAACTCGCCGCCCACGCCGGAGTGCCGGTCTACAACGGGCTCAGTGACGAGTGGCACCCCACGCAGATGCTGGCCGATCTGCTCACCATGACCGAGTACGGCTCCCGCCCACTGGAGCGCACCTCCTTCGCCTACCTCGGAGACGCCCGGATGAACATGGGCAACTCCTACCTCGTCACCGGCGCGCTGCTGGGCATGGACGTGCGGATCGTCGCGCCCCGCTCCTACTGGCCCGCCCGCGAGGTCGTGGACCGCGCACGCGCCCTGGCGGCGGCCCGCGGCGCCCGGATCACCCTCACCGAGGACGTCGAGGAGGGAGTGCGCGGGGTCGACTTCGTCGCCACCGACGTGTGGGTGTCCATGGGGGAGTCCCGCGAGGTCTGGGCCGAGCGCGTCACCGCCCTCGCCCCCTACGCGGTCACCATGGACGTGCTGCGTGCCACGGGCAACCCCGACGTGCGGTTCCTGCACTGCCTCCCGGCCTTCCACGACCTGGGCACCGGGATCGGTCGCGAGATCCACGCGTCGCACGGCTTGGAGTCCCTGGAGGTGACGGACGAGGTGTTCGAGTCGGAACACTCGGTGGTCTTCGACGAGGCGGAGAACCGGCTGCACACCATCAAGGCCGTCCTGGTCGCCACGCTGGCCTGAGCCCGCGTCCGGGACCCTCGAACCGAGCGGCGGGCCTCTCGCGTCACCCCGGCCGACGCGGCGAGGGCACGACGGGAAGCCTGAACCAGACCGCCTTGCCTCGTTCGGTCGCCCGATGGCCACAGGACGAACTGAGCGTCCGGATCAGCAGCAGTCCGCGCCCGTGCTCCTGCCAGGGGTCCGGTGGGGTGTCGACCGGGCGGGTCAGGTCGTGGGGCGGCTCCGGATCGGGGTCGTGCACCTCGACGCGGCAGCCGTTCGGCAGCAGTTCCACCACCAGCTCGATCGGCCCGTGGCCCGGGGTGTGCTCCACCGCGTTGGCGACCAGTTCCGCCGTGAGCAGTTCCGCCGTGTCGTGGTCCGCCGGGTGCTCCAGCTGGGCCAGCGCCGTGCGCACCAGCGCACGGGCGACCGGCACGGCCGCGACGGAGTGCGGCAGTGCCAGGCACCAGGATGCGGATGCGGAGATGTGATCGTGCACGGGTCTGTCCGTTCGTGGCGCGGGGACACACCGGTCCCGTCGACAACCTCACGCATCGTACGTGCTCGCCGGCGGGTCCGCTCGGCGGGCGGCCCCGAGCCGCCCGGCCGTGGGCTCGCGTCCGGCTCCGAGTCGTTCCGCGGGTCGAGCGTCCGTGAACCTCGGCCCGAATGGGATGGAATCCCCCTCTCTCAAGAGGGGGAGGATGTCAAATAGCCCCAGGAACGGCAGATCGGAAGCAGGTCGGGGGCGATCCGGTCGGCCGCGGGCAGCGCGCGCCCCGGCTGCACGGTGCCGGTTCTGATGTTCTCGCGCCAATCCCCGAGCCCCCGGACCAGATCGCTGCGCCGGCGGGCGCCGTACTCCAGCATCCCCGGTTCGTAGTCGACGCCGAGGAAGGCGCAGACCCGGCGCATCTCGCGCGCCGGGTCCTCGGTGATGTCCTCGTAGCGGACCGTGCACCCCTCGGCGCCGGCGCCCCGAGCCTCCTCCACCGCGCGCAGGTAGGGCAGGACCTCGGCGACCGCCTTGTCGTAGGGCCGTTTGACCGGGTCGCTCTCGTGCCAGGACCGCGCGCACGACTCGGGATGGCGGAGCAGGAAGACGAAGCGGGCGTCCGGCCAGGCATCGCGCAGCCGGCCGAAGACGAAGGCGTTGCCCGGAGTCTTCTCGACGATGAACTCCTTGCCCGAGGCGACCAGCTCGCGATGCATGATCCGGTCCCACAGCAGGTGCTCCAGATCGCCCTTCCCGTGCCCCAGCGCGGACATCGCGGCCTCGGGCACGCCGCCGCCGCACGTCACGGTCACCTTCGACAGGTGCAACTCGTGCGGCGCGTGCAATCGGGAATGGGCGCCCAGCATCATGCGCAGCAGGGTGGATCCCGAGCGCACCGAGGAGATGACGAACACGGGGCGCCGTGACAACCGGTCGACGGGCAGTCTCTCGGGGGTCGGGCACCGGTAGTCGGGCGGCTCCGGCGTGCTCGGCGCAGAGGACCCGCGCGGCGCCGGGAGGGGAGCTCTTCGCACCTGGAATCCGGTGGTGGCGGTCAGCGCCCGGTTCAAGCTACGCAGGAGACTCATGCGTCACGACCGTAGGGGATGCCTTCCGGGCAGAGGTCGGAAGAGCCCGCCGGGTTGCCCCTCCCGTGGAGAATGTGAGCAACGTCACCCCGTGGCGTTCCGGTCGGGTGACGTCGCTCCGTGACCCCGCCGTCCACGATCCGCCGAGGGCCTTCCGCGCCCCTCCCGCGAGGTGCGCACATCCGCCCGTGAGGCGCCCCCGCCGGGGCGGCTGTCGGGAACCCGCCCGTGTCAGGGCATGCCCTCCGGGCGCCTCGCCTCGACCTCTGGCGCGAACTCGACCAGCAACAGAGCGGAGTCGTCCGCGCCCGCCCGCCGACTGAAGGCGAGGACATCGGCCCGCACCAGGCGCAACGCGGCGTCCAGGCCCGGCGCGGCGAGCGCGTCCGCCACCCGATCGGCCACGGGGTAGAAGTGCCCCTCGGCGTCCCTGGCCTCGCTCAGCCCGTCGGTGTAGAAGAACAACCGGTCGCCCTCGCGCATCCGGACGGTCCTCCCCGTGGGCCGGGCGTCGGTGAATTCGCGCAGGCCCAGCGGCGGAGCGGGGGATCCGGGCTCGACGACCTCCAGCGTTCCGTCGGCTCGACGCAGCACCGGCGCCGGGTGTCCGTAGTTCATCAGCAGGACGTCCCCCGAGCGGTACAACTGGGCCAGCACCCCGGTGACGAAACGGTCGTCGGCGGTCCGGCGGGTCAGCGCGTTGTCGACCCGTTCGCACACGTCCTCCAGTCGCTCCCGCTCCGCGGCGGCCTCACGGAAGGCCGCCAGCACCGCCGCCGCTCCCTGCACGGTGCTCAGGCCCTTGCCCTGAACGTCCGCGATGATCATCCTGACGCCGTACGGGGACGGCACCGCCTCGTAGAGATCGCCACCGATCCGGGAGTCCCTGCTGGTGGAGGTGTACGAGGCCGCGATCCGCGCGGCGCCGATCACCGGCGGCACCGGGGCGAACAGCGCGTCCTCCAGGGTCTCGGCGACCGTGCGGACGTCCACCAGTCGCTGCTCCGCGCGCGTCCGCATGGCCGCCGCGTACCCCGCGGCCAGCGTCACGTAGGCGATGGCGGCGAGCGCCACGTACATCCGCGTCTCGCCGAAGAGCCCCGCCGGCACGGACGTCGCCAGGGAGAGCACGGCGGCGACCGCGCCCGTGGCGACGACCTGCCGCACGGTGCCGTGCGCGGCGGCGAGGGCAGGACCCACCGCGTACACCGGCAGCAGACCGAGACCCGGGCCGACGACGGTGTCCACGACCGCCACGACGGCCATCACCGCCACCGGAAGCGCGCTCACCAACCCCGGACGTCCGGGTCTGCGCAGTGCCCTCAGGCCCATCGGGCCGCCTTCCTGGTCCCGGTACGGACATCCGCGCCCGACCCGCGTCCCCGGAGAGCGGATCCCCGCGGTCCGACCGTTTCGCCGCGTCGCCACCACCAGCCTACGAAGCGCGCACGCCGCGCACATGTCGACGCGAAGGACGCCGAGCGCCCCGCGTGGCAGGTCAGGGGCGGACGCGGCGGCGCTCCCGGGGCACCACCCCCCGGCGCTCCCGGGCGCCCCCGAACCCCGGAACGGCGTCCTCGGCAGGGGTACGGCACACCGCCCCCGTAGGGTCGGGAGGGTCGGTGGACGGTTCGGTCGCGACGCATGATCGATCGGTTCTCCGTACGAGGCGGACACTCTCCGGCGCCGGCTCCGACCGCCGCTGCGAGGCATGCTGTGGGAAGGGACTCTACAAAAAGGGGCATATCGTTCGATAGAGGCTTTGGTCCCTCGTGGACCACGCGGGCGGCACCCGGGGGAAAGACCCAGCGGGTCCCCGCATCGGCGGCGCGCCTCGGACGCCCACCGGCCCGACGCTCGCCCCGAGAGGCGGCACCGCCGCTCGGACACCGAGTGTGGCGGGCCCGACCGGGGGAAGGGGTCCTGCGTCGCGACGCACGGGTCGCGACCGGGTACGAACGGGAGGCGGCATGGCGTACGCGAGAGACGAGGCGTCGTCGGCGAGGGGCGCCGACCCGGAACCGGACGAGAGGGAACTCCTCGACGGACTCCGCGTGGACCGGACCCGCCCGGAGAAGCCGGTCCTGCTCGACGCCGAGGGGAACGCCATCGAGACCTGGCGCGAGAACCACCCCTACGACCGCAAGGTCCGCCGGGCCGACTACGAACGTCGGAAGCGCGTGCTCCAGATCGAGCTGCTCAAGATGCAGCGTTGGGTGAAGGACACCGGCCAGCGCGTCGTCGTGCTCTGCGAAGGGCGGGACGCCGCCGGCAAGGGCGGCACCATCCAGCGCTTCACCGAGCGCCTCAACCCGCGCGGCGCCCGCGTGGTGGCCCTGGAGAAGCCGACCGAACGCGAGGCGGGCCAGTGGTACTTCCAGCGGTACGTCGCCCACCTGCCGGCCCGGGGGGAGATCGTCTTCTTCGACCGCTCCTGGTACAACCGCGCCGGGGTGGAACGCGTGATGGGCTTCTGCACGGACGACGAGTACCGCGAGTTCCTCGACCAGGCACCCCTGTTCGAGCGCCTGCTCACCGAGGACGGCATCCTCCTGGTGAAGTTCTGGTTCTCCGTCTCCCGCGCGGAGCAACGCACCCGCTTCGCGATTCGCCAGGTCGATCCGGTGCGCCGCTGGAAGCTGTCGCCCACCGACCTCGCCTCGCTGGACCGCTGGGACGCCTACACGACGGCCAAGGTCGAGATGTTCCGGGCCACCGACACCACGCACGCGCCGTGGACCGTCGTGAAGAACAACGACAAGCGACGCGGACGGCTGGAGGCGATGCGCAGCCTGCTCGACCGGTGCGACTACCCGGCCAAGGACCACGCCGCCGCCGGGAAACCCGACCCACTGATCGTGGGCGCCGCCGACACCTTGCTGGAGCCCGGCGAGGAGCCCACCGACCTCTCACCCACCCCGCTGATCGGCCATCACGACGGCCCGGGCTCCCACCCGGAGCGGTCGGGCTCCGGGATGGAGCGGTGAGGTGACGGCGAGGATCGATCGAGCGTCCCGCTCCGAGCGGACGAGGGCACGAGCGGAGGGGGCGACGAGGTCGGACCTCCCTTCCGGCATGGCGCCCCGGTTCCGGACGGTCGTCGGCGGTCGCCCGCGCCTCGGCGCCGCCTCCGCCCACCAAGCGCGGCCCGGTAGCCTCCGGACATGTCAGAGACACCAACGAGCCCCAGGGAACTCGCCGTCGGGGAATTGTCGGCCCGCAGCGGGGTGGCCGCCTCCGCCTTGCACTACTACGAGCGCGAAGGGCTGATCAGCAGTACGCGCACATCCGGCAACCAACGCCGGTACAGCCGAGACACCCTGCGCCGCGTCGCCTTCATCCGCCTCTCGCAGACGGTCGGGATCCCGCTCGCCACCGTCCGGGACGTCTTGGGTCTCCTGCCCGACGACCGCACCCCCACCCGGGAGGACTGGGCCCGGATCTCCCAGTGCTGGAACCAGGACCTCGACACGCGTATCCGGCGGCTGGAGGACCTGCGTGACCGACTGACGGACTGCATCGGCTGCGGCTGCATGTCCTTGGAGAGATGCGGGCTGGTCAACCCCGACGACGCGCTCGGGGCGCGTGGCCCGGGGGCGCGACGGCTGGGCCGGCACCGGGCGGTCTGACGGTCGACCGCCGGCGGGCCCACGGAGGCGGAAGTGGCTCGCGGCAGGGCCCGGAGAAGCGGCCCGGAGGCGTTCCCTCGCGCGGCGGCCCGCCTCGACCCGGCCGCGTGCCCACCCCACCCGCGCACGACCGCTCCGGTCCGCCGCGCCCGTGCCCGCCGTTCGGTCAGCGCTCGTTGACGAGCAGTCCCGTTCGCAGCCGCCGGGTGAAGGCGTAGCCCCAGGTGAGGGCGAACAGTGCCAACAGGGTCAGGGCGAGCGACCATGGTGCCGGCCGCGCCCATCCGAGGAGCAGCGAGACCATCGCCGCGCCCGCCAGAGCCACCCTCACCGGGAAATGCACCGGATGCCGAGGACGGTCCTCGTCCAGCGTGGTGAGGACGGTGCCGATCGTCAGGAGGATGACGCTGACGGAGGTGCTCAGAAGCCAACTCACGCCCGAGGGGGTACGGCTGTCCTCGGCGTGCTCGATCAGCCCGACCATGCCCGCGCCGGCGGCGGCGACCGCCATCGTCATCGGCAGGTGCGCGAAGATCCAGACGGCCAGACTGGAGCGCGCGTTGCCGGGGAGCCGGCGCGCGACGAGGTCGGCGTATGTCCACCAGAACCCGAACCCGATGCACAGCGAGATCAGCCCGGTGGTCACGACGAGGGGGTTGCGTTCGGCCTCGGACAGGCCGTCGACGACGCCGACGACGACCTCGCCGAGCACGATGATGATGAACAGACCGAACCGCTCGACCATCGAGTCGGTCACCACGTCGTACGACGGTCTGGCCCGCCAGGCCGCCACGACGACGAACTGCACGGCGCACCAGGCCGCCACGTAGGCCGCCCAGACCGCCAACCTGCCGTCCTGCGACAGCGGAACGGAGGCGGCGATCACGACGACGCCGCCCAGCATCGCCAGGAGATACCGCCGGGGGGTCCTGCGGTGCTCGGGGGGATCGTGGCGGTACACGGAGTACCACTGCCAGCTCAGGATCAGGAGGAGTACGGCGTACAGCGAGGCCAGAGCCCGTCCGTCGTCGCCGTCGGCGTGCCCCACGTACACCGCCATCAGCGACAGGACCAACATCTGGAGGAATACCAGAGACCGGGTCCGGCCGTCCTCCCGGCCGTGCAACTCGTAGAAGAGAGTGCCGTTGAGCCAGGCGATCCAGATCATTCCGAAGACCACGACGAAGGTGGCGCCGCCGCGCCAGGAAACGTCCCCGGCCAGCGAGTGTGCCGCCTGGCCGATCAGTACGACGTAGACCAGGTCGTAGAACAGCTCCAGGAAGCTGACTCGGCGATCGACCTCGATCTCGCCATGGCGCCGGGGCGGGCGCAGGAACCACCGCCGTACGCCGACGCCGACGGGAATCCGATGCCCACGGCCCCCTCCCGCCGCGCCCGGCTCTTCCACGTGTGTCATGAATATGCTCCTATGTCGTACTGTTCCTCGACCAGCCGGGCACCGTACACACGCGCCGACGTGTTCGCCAACTCCCTCGCGGCCAACCGCGGGCCAGGGCGAGCCACCTGGACGCCGCTCGCGAGACGCTCGACGGCCGAGACCGGTCACCGGTGCCGCGTGAGGCCGCGTTCCACCCGCCGCGCGGGTAGCGTTGCCGTCGGACGGTGATCTCCTACGGCGTGCGGGGCGATGGGTGAACGAGCAATTGAACCTGGTCACACTGGGCGTCGAGGACTTGGAGGTCAGTCGCCGGTTCTACAGCCTCGGCCTGGGCTGGACGCCACTCCTCGATCTGGACGAGGTCGTCTTCTACCAGGTCGGCAAGGGCCTGGCCCTGGGGTTGTTCCCCCTGTCCGAGTTGGGCGTCGACATCGGACACCCGGCGACGGCCGGGACGCCGTTCACCCTCGCGCAGAACCTCGGCTCGCCCGCCGAAGTGGACGAGGCCATGCGTCGGGCCCGCGTGGCGGGCGCGGCCGTCCTCAAGGACCCGCGACGCGCGGCGTTCGGTGGCTATCACGGCTACTTCGCCGACCCCGACGGCCACCGCTGGGAGGTGTGCCACAACCCCGGCTGGTCGGTCGCGGACGACGGCACCGTGACCCTGGCGGCTGTCGAGGGCCTGAACGCGGAGGGCTGACCACGACCGTTAGGTGGACCTCGGCGAGCCGATCCGCCGACGGCGGAGCGGTACCGCCTCCCCGAGGGTTCGGTTACCGGGTCGGGCGAGGTGATCTCGGGATGTGCGGGGCGCCCCACGCCGACGGTCCGGCACGGGGCGAGTCGATCAGTGCCGCGCGGTGTGGCCGACGAAGTCGGTCCAGACGGTGGGGGAGAGGGCCGGTTCGGGACCGGGGCGGTCCTTGGAGTCCCGGACGTGGACGGCCCGCGCCTCCACCGTCACCTCGACACAGCGCCATCCTTCTGCCCTGCCCCACGGAAGCCACCGTGTGCTTGGACTATCCGACGCGAGCACGACCGCGCCGAAGGTGCGCACACTGTCGGACGTCCCCGGCTCCCCTCCGCCGCTCGCGGCCAGTGCCGTCGTCCGGCTTTCCCTAGGCCACCGTCGGAATCCTCCTGTGCGGCAACCGCCCGTCGTACCGCTTCCGAACTCCTTCATCGTCACGGACGGTGACATGAGTTGTCCACTGAACGTGCGCGTACGTCGACGGAGCGTACGCGGATCGGTCGTGGCGTGGGTGCCCGGCACGCCCCGCCCTCGCCGCATGACAGACCCGTCCGTGTCGGTGCCGGGACGAGGGCATCGGTCGCCGACAGCGTGTTCGCGCCCGCTCGGCACGGATCCGCGGCCCATGACGCGACCCGGGCCGGCCCGTTCACGCGCATGGTGTGCTGAGGGTCGGCGCGCGGGGGCGTGAGGGCAGGCTCGGTGGTCAGCCGGCGACCAGCAGCGTCACCCCGACGGTGATTCCGATCGTGCACAGCCCCACGACGGTGGGTGTGATGGTGACCGGCGGAACGGGAGATCCGGCGAAGCCGGTCGCGGCCTCGTCCAGTCGTTCCTGGTCGGTCCCGGCCGCCCAGGCCTCGGCAGTGGTCGTGACGTCCATGGTCTCGGTGGTCCTTCCTGGCTCTCGCGCCTCGATGGGCCTCGTCCGGCGCATTCTTCCTCCGCGTCGCAGGTTTTCGGGGTCCACCGAACGGTCCTCGCGAGGGGTGAGCATCCTTCCCCCGAAGGGGGCCGCTCGCGTGGACGGGCGCGGCGGAGACCCAAGAGAGGCCCCTGCTCCCCTCGTTCGCGATGTCGTCGTGGGCCTCGCCCGCCCCGTGCTCGCCGCCTCCGCTTTCCGCCCTCGGTGTCTCGCCCGCGGCCTGTCGGCCAGTTGGGTGAGGCTGCCCTCCTCTCAGGGGGCCACGCGGTGTCCCCCTCTCGGACGCACACTCGGGGGATCGGCACCCGCTCGACGAGTGTCTAGCCTCGAAATCGACGGCGAGATCATGACCAGAGGCGACGACGGACGTCGCGCAAATCGATCTGGAAAATCCGAGGTTCGCCGAACTGGACGAGAACGACAAGGGTGAGATGTCGCCGACTCGACGCGTCGTCGCGGCCGCTCCCGGGTACGTTGTCGGGTTTGTCGCGGTGACACGGGAAGCGTCGTCACGCACACGATCACCTGAGACGGATGACCGTAGGGAGGCGTGATCGCACTCTCGCCGAGGAAGAGTGGACGGCGTGAGAACGGAGATGGGTGCGGAAATGGAGAGGATCGAAGAGAAGGTCGGAGACCTCACCGAATACCTCGGCGAGTTGCGTGAAGAATGCGAGGGGCGAGCGGCCGACGAACCCTTTGTCGCCCTCTTGGGCGCGACGGTCACCGGAGGGATCGCCGTCGTGACGCTCACCGTGGCCTTCTCCATGGTCGTGGCCGAAGGCTGATGGGATGTGAGGTGATCAGCGCGTGGTGGAGCGAGACGCGACGGCCCGGCCGGGTTTCATCGGCGAACACCCGTATCGCCGGGCTCCCCTTCGGGAACGCAGCCCGGGCCACCATCACGGTCTGCTCCGGGGCCTCCGGAAGCCCCACCGACCGCATCGACACGTCCTGGGTCGGCGTGTGGTCGGTGTCTCACCGGCGGGCCGGCTCGTCTCCTCCACGTCGTGCCGGAGCGGAGGTCGGCCCGCCGGACACCGGCACGACCACCGGTGAACCGTCGGAGGGCGCGGTCAGGATCTCGGCCTCCACGCCGTACAGCTCGCGTACCAGGGCGGCGTCGATGGTCTCGCGGGGGGCGCCCCGGGCGACGACCCGGCCGTCCCGCATGGCGACGACGACGTCGGCGTAGCGAGCGGCGGCGGCCAGGTCGTGGAGGACCATGGCGACGCTCCGGCCGTCCGCCGCGATCCGGCGCACCAGGTCGAGGACCTCCACCGCGTGGCCGATGTCCAGCGCGCTGGTCGGTTCGTCGAGGAGGAGGACGGGTGTCTCCTGGGCGAGGGCCATCGCCAGCCAGCAGCGCTGCCGTTGGCCGCCGGAGAGTTCGTCGAGTCGTCGGTCGGCCAGTTCGGTGGTCCCGGTCGCCTCCAAGGCGTGTTCGACGGCCCGCTCGTCCTCGCGGGACCACTGGCGGAACAGCCCCTGGTGCGGGTGGCGGCCGTATCGCACCAGACCGGCGACGGTGACCGCCTCTGGGGCCTGGGGGGACTGGGGCAGCAGGGCGATGTGGTGCGCGGCCCTGCGTTGTCGCATGCGCCAGACGTCCTCGTCGCCCACCAGGACACGGCCGCCTCGGGGCTCGTGCAGTCGGGCCATCGATCGCAGCAGTGTCGACTTGCCGCATCCGTTCGGTCCGACGACGGCGACCACCTCGCCGGGCGCGACGGTCACGTCGACCCGGTCGACCACCGTCCGGTCGGCGTATCCGGCGATCAGCTGCTCGGTGCGCAGTTCCACCTGGCCTGCCCCTTCGAAATGACGACCCCCTTGCACATCCGGCATGAGGTAAGGCTAACCTTATCCATCGGCGGAGGGGGAGGGTGTCGGCCGTGAGGTTCGGCCCGCCCCGCCGGTACGTACCATCCCATGAAGCATGGAGTTCCCATGACGCTGCCCAGACGTCCTTCCCCGTCCCTTCCCTTCCGCGCGGCGCGGGCGGTCACCGTGCTCGGGGCCTCGGCGCTGCTTCTGACGGCCTGTGGTTCGGGCTCCGGGGGGACGGACTCCAAGGATGCCTCCGCCTCGTCCTCGGGTTCCGGAGACGCGGCGACCAGGACGGTGAAGGACGCCACCGGGACCGCGGTGGAGGTGCCGGCCGAGCCGCAGCGGATCGTGACGCTGACCCAGGAAGACCTCGACATGGTCCTCGCGCTCGGTCTGGAGCCCGTCGGCATCACCAACGGTCAGGGCCTGGACGAGCCCCCGGCCTACCTCGCCGACCGGGTCGAGGGCATCGAGGTCGTCGGCAACCTCCTCCAGCCGGTGATGGACAAGGTGGTCGAGGCCAAGCCGGACCTCATCCTCGCCGGTGACATGCAGGACGAGCAGGTGCTGAACCAGCTGCGCGAGATCACGCCGGCCACGCTCGTCACCATGGCGCCCACCGACGACTGGAAACTGTCCTTCCGCGGGGTGGGCAACGCGCTGAACAAGCTCGACGAGGCCAACGAGGTCATCTCCGAGCAGGAGGCGGCGGCCAAGGCGGCGGGCGAGAAGCTGGGCGACGACAAGGGCGCCGAGGTCTCCATCGTGCGGTGGAACCCGGACGGTCCGAGCTGGATGGAAAGTCAGCAGTTCGCCAGCGGTGTGGTGCTGGAGATGGGCCTGAAGCGTCCGGCGGCGCAGGACAAGGAGGGCAACGCGCACACGCCGTCGCTGAGCCTGGAGAAGATCGACGAGATCGACGGCGACTGGCTGTTCCTGTCGACCCTCACCTCCGACGGCGAGAAGGCCTTGGAGGAAGTGCAGTCCAAGGCCGCGTACAAGGAACTGAACGCGGTCAAGAACGACCACGTCGTCACGGTCGACGGTTCCGTGTGGTCCACTCGCGGCGGGCCGATCGCGGCCGGTGTGGTCCTGGATGACGTCACCGAGGCGCTGGGTTCCTGACCCGGCACCAGCCCGGGACCGGCCCGGTGCCGGGCGGCACGCCGCCCGGCACCGGGCCGCGGCTCGGCCGTCACACCGCGCCGCTTCGCGCGGTGAGTCGCTCCCCGGCGAGGTCGGCGGCGGTCCAGGCCATCGCCGTCGCGCCGTCCAGCATCGCCCGTTCGCCCGTCGGGGACGCGGCGGCCTCGGCGAACGCGGCCTCGTGCGGACCGCAGGTGCCGCCGCTGATGTCGAGTACCGGGTGGATGGAGGGCACCACGTGCGAGACGTTGCCCATGTCGGTGCAGGCGAACGGCGGGCGCTCGACGGGCTCCGGCCGGCCCAGCGCACGCGCGTTGGCCTCCCACAGTCGGATGAGTTCCCGGTCGCCGCGGAAGTCGAGGTAGTCCGGCTCCGGACGTTCCAGCCGGACCTCGCACCCGGTGGCCAGGGCACCGGCGCGGAAGCACGCCTCCACCCGCTCCCGAAGCTCGGCGAGGTCCTCGGCGGCGAGCGCCCGCAACTCGTACTCGGCGCGGGCCCGATGGGGAATCGCGTTCGGGGCACTGCCCGCCTCCGTGGTCACCCCGTGCACCCGCCACTGGGGCGGCAGGTGCTGTCGCAGCAACCCGATGGCGACCTGGGCGACGGTCAGGGCGTCGGCGGCGTTGCGGCCCTCGTGGGGGTTGAGGCTCGGGTGCGCGGCGCGGCCGGTGTAGGTCACGGAGAGGGTGCCCAGCGCGAAGGATCGGAAGTCGGACATGTCGAAGGGGCAGGGATGCACCATCATCGCGGCGTCCACGCCCTCGAAGGCGCCGGCGTCCAGCATGAGCGCCTTGCCCGCCCCTCGTTCCTCGGCCGGCGTGCCCAGTACGCGCACCCGGAGGCCGAGTTCGTCCGCGACGGACGCCAGGGCCAGTGCGGCGCCGATACCCGCCGCGGCGATCAGGTTGTGTCCGCAGGCGTGCCCCAGGTCCGGCAGGGCGTCGTACTCGCAGACCAAGGCCACGGTCAACGGGCCCTCGCCGAGCGTGGCCTCGAAGGCGGTCTCCAGGCCGTACGCCGGGGCGGTCACGGTGAAGCCCCCGTCGCCCAGCACCTCGGAGCACCACGCGGCGGCGCGGTGCTCGACGAAGGCCGTCTCGGGGTGGTCGTGGAGGCGGCGACTGAGGTCGAGCAGTGTCGCGCGGTGCTCCTCGACCGCCCTCCGTATCCGGGACTTGACGTCCGTCGGGTCGTCGGGGCCGGTGGGCGCGCCCGCCGCGCCGTCGTGTGGGTGGGTCATCTGTTCCTCTTCCGGTGGACGATGGCGTGCTTCCCTCTCCCGCGGACGCCGGTGGGGTTACGCGGGCCATGAACCATTAGCTTAGGCTTACCTAAGAAATTGGCGGCCAGTGGGCGCGGCAAGGCTCTCACAACCGAGGAGTTGTACCCCCAGATGAACGAGCGTCCGGATTCGTTCCCCCTGCTCACCGCACAGAGTGGCATCCTCTACGCCCACCGGCTCACCCCGGGCGGGACCGAGTACCACACGGCCGACGTCGTGGAGATCGACGGGGACCTCGACGGGGCCCTGTTCGAGCGCGCACTGCGGCGGACCGTCGCCGAGGCGGACACCCTGCGGCTGCGGTTCGCCGACGTCGACGGCACACCCGCGCAGTACCCGGACCCCGAGGGCGGGGTGCGCCTGAGCCGACTCGACCTCCGGGACGCCCCGTCCCCCGCCGAGGCCGCCGAGCGCTGGATCCGCGCCGACCTCTCCCGTCCCGCCGACCTCGCCGCCCCGGACGCTCTGATGACGCAGGCACTCCTGCGGATCGGCGACACCCGCTGGTTGTGGTACCAGAGGGTGCACCACATCGCCGTCGACGCCTACGCGCTGACCCTGATATCCCGGCGCGTCGCCGAGGTGTACGCCGCCGGTGACGCGGACGTGCCCGGGGCCCGCTTCGCCCCGCTCGCCGATCTGGTCGCCGAGGAGCGGGCCTACCTGGAGGGTGAGGCCTACGCCGCGGACCGCGAGTTCTGGGCGGACCGGATGGCGGGCGCCGCCCCCACGGCCCTGTCGACGTCCTCCGGCCCGCCCTCCGGCGCGCCGCCGCTGCGGGCCGTGGCGGATCTGCCGCCGGGCTCCCTCACCCGTCTCGGTCTGGCAGCCCAGGCCGCCAAGGCCACGTGGGCCGAACTCGTCGTCGCCGCCACCGTCGTGTACACGCACCGGCTCACCGGGAGTCGGGACGTCGTGCTGGGCCTGCCCGTCACCAACCGCCGCGGCCCCGCCGCCCTGCGCACCCCCGCGATGTGCGTCAACGTCCTGCCGCTGAGGATCGCCCTGCGGCCCGAGGACACCGCCGCCGAGCTGCTGCGCCGCGTGGTGCTGGAGATCCGTCAGGTGCGGCGGCGTCAGCGCTACCCGCAGGCCGACCTCCGCCGTGATCTGGGTCTCACCGACCCGACCGCCCCGCTCACCGGCCCGATGGTCAACATCAAGCCCCACGACGGGGGCTCCCTGGACTTCGGCGGCCCGACGGGCACCGTCCGCAACCTGGCCGCCGGACCGGTGGAGGACCTCGCCTTCGGCGCCTGGCCCGGCCCCGACGACTCCCTCGCCCTGGTGTTGGAGGCCGACCCCGACCGCCACACACCCGCCGAACTCGAACGGCACCGCGCCGCCTTCCGGCGCTGCCTCGACAGCCTGACCGCGCTGCTGCTCGACGACCCGCACCGCTCGACGGCCGGCGTGGACCTGATCTCGCCGGACGGGATACGCCGGGCCACGGCCGGCCGGAGCGAGCCGGCCGCCGCCACCACCCTCCCCGCCGCCTTCGCCGCGCGGGCCGCCCGCACCCCCGACGAGACCGCCGTCCGCTCCGGTGCCGAGACCCTCACCTTCGGTGAACTCGACGCCGCGGCGAACCGGCTGGCCCACCACCTCGCCGCGCGGGGCATCGGCCCCGAGATCCCCGTCGCGCTCGCCCTGCCCCGCTCTCCGGCCATGGTCACGGCGCTGCTCGCGGTGATGAAGGCGGGCGGCGTCTGCCAGCCCCTGGACCTTCACCATCCTCACGCCCGCACCCTCGACGTCCTGCGGGACGCCCGCCCGGGTGTCGTGCTGGGCACGACCGACACGCTCGCCCGGCTCCCGGAGCACGGACGCCCCACCGTCGCCCTCGACGCCCCGGAGACCACCGAGGCGCTTCGCCGCTCGCCCGCCGACCGGCCCGCCGCCGAGCCGACACCCGACGACGCCGCGTACGTCATCCACACCTCCGGCTCCACCGGTCGCCCCAAGGGCGTCGTCGTCACGCACGCCTCCCTCGCCAACCTCCACGCCGGCCACGGAACCGACCACATCGCGCCGGCCGTCGCGCGCACCGGACGCACCCGCCTGAAGATCGCCCACAGTGCCTCCTTCGCCTTCGACGCCTCCTGGGACCCGGTGCTGTGGATGGCGCACGGCCACGAACTCCACCTGCTCGACGACGCCACCTACCGCGACCCGGCGGCCCTCACCGCCTACGTCGACCGGCACCGGGTCGACTACCTCGACGTCACCCCCTCCTACGCGGAGGCCCTCCTCGCCGAGGGCCTGCTCGGCGACGGCCACCACCGGCCGGCCGTGCTCGTCGTCGGCGGAGAGGCGGTCCCCGCGCAGCTCTGGCGACGCCTGTCCGAGACCGAGGGCGTCCACCCCGTCAACCTCTACGGCCCCACCGAGACCACCGTGGACGCCTACCACTGGACCGGGCCGCGCGCCGCCGGCAGCCCGGTCCGAGGCACCCGCCTCTACGTCCTGGACAGTGCCCTCAGGCCGACCCCCGACGGCTTCCCGGGCGAGCTGTACGTGGCGGGCGCGGCCCTGGCCCGCGGCTACCTCGGCCGCCCGGACCTCACGGCGGAGCGGTTCGTCGCCGACCCGTTCGGCGCGGCGAACGGCGACCCCGGGGGCCGCATGTACCGGACCGGCGATCTGGTGCGCCGCACCGAGGACGGCGGTCTGGAGTTCATCGGCCGCACCGACGACCAGGTCAAGATCCGCGGCTTCCGCGTCGAACTCGGCGAGACGCGGGCGGTCCTGGCCGCCCATCCCGCCGTCGCCCAGGCGGCGGTCATCGCACGCGACGGGGCGGCCGGCAAGCGCCTGCTGGCCTACGTGGTCCCCCGAACGGGGGTCCCGGTGGACCCGGACGCCCTGCGCGGCCACCTCGCGGACGTGCTGCCCGCCCCCATGGTTCCCGACGCGGTCGTCCCGCTGGAGTCGCTTCCGCGCACCGCCAACGACAAGCTGGACCAGCGTGCCCTGCCGGAGCCGGCCTCTCCCGCCGGGGCCTCCGCCTCCGCCGCCCCGACGGACGCCCACACGGAGATCGTCGTCGGTCTCTTCGCCGACCTCCTCGGTCTGGACACCGCGCCCGCGCCCGACGTCTCCTTCTTCGACCTCGGGGGCCACTCGCTGCTCGCGGCCCGCCTCGCCGCCCGGCTCCGCGACGTCTTCGACGTGCCGGTCTCGCCGGCGGACGTCTTCCGCGAGGCATGCCCCGCGGCCCTGGCCTCCCTCGTCCGCAGGCGCCACGGCCTTGCTCCGGACGGCCCCCCGCTCACACCGGTCCCCCGGGACGGCGACCTGCCGCTGTCGTCCGCTCAGCAGCGGCTGTGGTTCCTGCACCGGCTGGAGGGCCCCAGCCCGACCTACAACATCCCCCTCGTCCTCACCATCGATGGGGAACTGGACGAGGACGCCCTCGCCGCCGCCCTCGCCGACCTGACGGCCCGCCACGAGACCCTGCGCACGGTGTACCCGCTGCCCGCCGACAGCGACGACAGCCTGCCCCGACAGGTCGTCCTGGCACCGACCGACCCCGCCGCCGCGCCGCCGCTGCACCGCGCGGCCGCCGGCGAGGACCTCACGGACCTGGCCCGACGGACCTTCGACCTGGCCACCGAGATCCCGCTGCGCGCCACGCTCCTCACCGACTCGCCCACCCGCCACACCCTGTTGCTCGTCCTGCACCACATCGCGGGCGACGGCGCCTCCACCACCCCCCTCGCCCACGACCTGGCGACCGCCTACCGGGCCAGGCTCGCCGGGCACGCGCCTGACCTGCCCCCGCCTACCGTCCAGTACGCCGACCACGCCGCCTGGCAGCGGGCCACACTGGGCACCCCGGCCGCCCCCACCCCCCGGGCCCTCGACCTCCTCGCGTACTGGAAGGAGGCGTTGGCCGGCCTCCCCGACCAATTGGACCTGCCCACGGACCGGCCCCGGCCTGCGGTCGCCTCCAGCCGAGGCGACACCGTCCCCTTCGCCCTCGACGCCGACGCCCACGCCGGTCTGGTCCGGCTGGCCCGCGCGACCGGCGCCAGCGTCTTCATGACCGTCCAGGCGGGCCTGGCCGCACTGCTCACCCGGCACGGGTGCGGCACCGACATCCCGCTGGGCACCCCCGTGGCCGGTCGCGACGACGACACCACGGCCGCCCTCGTCGGCTTCTTCACCAACACCCTCGTGCTGCGTACCGACACCTCGGGCGACCCCACCTTCCGGGAACTGCTGAAGCGGGTCCGCACCGGCGCGCTCGCCGCCTTCGAGCACGACGCGCTGCCCTTCGACCACCTCGTGGAGGCGCTCAACCCACCGCGCTCCCTGTCCCGGCACCCGCTCTTCCAGACGATGCTGGCCTGGCAGTCGGTACCCGACGACACCTTCGCCCTGGCCCCCGGGACCACCGCCCGACTGTCCACGACCACCTCCGGCACCGCCAAGTTCGACCTCACCCTCAACGCGGGCGAACAAGCGGGCGGCGGCATCGGCGGTTTCCTGGAATTCCGCACCGACCTGTTCGACCGGGCCACGGGTCAGGCCCTCGCCGACCGCCTGACCCGGCTGCTGACCGCCGCCGCCGAAGCCCCCGACACCCCGTTGGCCGCGCTCCCGCTGCTCGGCGCGGACGAGCGGTGGCGCGCCCTGGTCGACGGCAACGTCCGTCCACCCGCCCCGCTCCCCGCGCCGACCACCCTCGCCGAGCGCTACGAGACGGCCGCCCTGAGGCACCCGGACCGGACCGCCGTCGCCCACGACGGCACCGGCCTCGCCTACGCCGACCTCTCGGCGCGCGCCCGACGCCTGGCCCGCCTCCTCGCCGCCCGCGGCATCGGCCCCGGCTCCATCGTCGCCCTGGCCCTGCCCCGCTCGCCCGAACTGGTCACCGGGCTCCTCGCGGTCTCCCTCGCGGGCGCCGCCTACCTGCCTCTCGACCCGGACTACCCGGCCGACCGGCTGGCCTACATGATGGCCGACGCCCGCCCCGCGGCCGTCCTCACCGACGCCGCCACCGCGGCCCGACTGCCCGAGCACGACCTGCCCCGCATCACCATCGACGCCGCCACCGCGGCGGATCTGTCCGCCGGTCCGCTCCGCCAGGAGGAACGGACCAGGCCGCTCAGCCCCGACGACGCCGCGTACGTCATCTACACCTCCGGCTCCACCGGCCGGCCCAAGGGCGTCGTCGTCACTCACGAGAACGTCACCCGGCTGTTCGCCGCCACCGACCACTGGTTCGGTTTCGGCCCGGACGACGTGTGGACCCTGTTCCACTCCTACGCCTTCGACTTCTCCGTGTGGGAGCTGTGGGGAGCGCTGCTCCACGGCGGCAGGCTCGTCGTCGTCCCCCACCTCACCAGCCGAGACCCCCACGCCTTCCGGCGGCTGCTGGCCGAGGAGGGCGTCACGGTCCTCAACCAGACCCCCTCGGCCTTCTACCAGCTCGCGGCGGCCGACCGCGAGCACCCGCCCGGCGAACTGGCGCTCCGCTACGTCGTCTTCGGCGGGGAGGCGCTCGAACTGGGCCGTCTGGACGACTGGTACGACCGGCACGCCGACGACGCCCCGGTTCTGGTGAACATGTACGGCATCACCGAGACCACCGTGCACGTCACCCACTTCCCGCTGGACCGTGCCACGGCCGCCGCCGCCACGTCCTCCACCATCGGCGTCAACATCCCCGACCTGCGGGTCTACGTGCTCGACGAGCGGCTCCAGCCGGTGCCGCCCGGAGTGACGGGGGAGATGTACGTGGCCGGGCGCGGCGTGGCCGCCGGCTACCTGGGCCGCCCCGACCTGACGGCGACACGGTTCGTCGCCGACCCCCACGCGCACCTCTTCGGCGAGAGCGGCGTTCGGATGTACCGCTCGGGCGACCTCGCGCGACGCCGGGCGGACGGCACGCTGGAGTACTTCGGCCGCGCCGACCAGCAGGTCAAGATCCGGGGGTTCCGTATCGAGCCGGGGGAGATCGAGGCCGTCCTCGCCTCCCACGACGCCGTCGCCGACGTGGCCGTGGTCGTCCGCGAGGACACGCCCGGGGACCTGCGCCTCGTCGCCTACGCCGTGCCCGGCCGGGAAGTGCCGGACCTCTCCCGGGAACTCCGCGAGCACGCCGCCCTGGCGCTGCCCGTCCACATGGTGCCGTCCGCCGTCGTCGAGGTCGAGCGGCTGCCGCTGACCGGCAACGGCAAGCTCGACCGGCGCGCGCTGCCCGCCCCCGGCCGGCCGGTGGCCGCGCGCGGTCGGGCCCCGCGCGGACCCCGACAGCAACAGCTGTGCGCGATCTTCGCCGAGGTGTTGGGCGTCGACCGTGTCACGATCGACGACAACTTCTTCGACCTCGGCGGACACTCCCTGCTCGCCGTCCGCCTCGCCGCCCGGGTCAAGGCCGCCCTGGGCACCGAGGTCTCCATCGGCACGGTGTTCCAGGCCCCGACCGTCGAGGCCCTGGAAGCCGCGTTGGACGCCGCCGGAGACGGCGCGCGCGGCGCCGACCCGCTCGACGTCCTGCTGCCGCTGCGACCCGCGCGGCCGGGCGACCGGGCACCCCTGTACTGCGTGCACCCGGCCGGCGGTCTGAGCTGGTGCTACGCCGGGCTCATCAGGCAGCTGCCGCCGAACGTGCCGCTCTACGGCCTTCAGGCGCAAGGCGTCGGCCCCGCCACGAGCGGCGACCCGCTGCCGGCCACCCTGGAGGATCTGGCCGCGCACTACGTGTCACGGATGCGCGAGATCCAGCCCGCCGGCCCCTACCGCCTCCTGGGCTGGTCGACCGGCGGGATCATCGCCCACGCCATGGCCACCCACCTCCAGGAGGCGGGCGAGCGGGTCGAGCTTCTCGCCGTCCTCGACGCCTACCCGGCCGAGGGGTTCCGGGAACTCCCCGTGCCCGACCACGCCGAGGCGATGGAGTCCCTGCTCGCCATGGGCGGGTACGGACCGGACGTCCTGGGCGACGGCCAACTCACCACCGAGGGCGTCGTCGAGGTGCTCCAGCGCGAGGGCAGCCCGCTGGCCGCGCTCGGCGCGGACACCCTGGAGGCGCTGGCGGACATCTACCTGAACACCAACCACCTGGTGCGCCGCTACGACCACCGGCG
This sequence comes from Streptomyces sp. HSG2, assembly GCF_016598575.1. Lineage (NCBI taxonomy): Bacteria > Bacillati > Actinomycetota > Actinomycetes > Kitasatosporales > Streptomycetaceae > Streptomyces > Streptomyces sp. HSG2. Next base: position 878,359 of record NZ_CP066801.1, on the reverse strand, counting down.
CTTCGACGGAGACGTGCTGTTCTTCCGTGCCACCGTCGACACCATCGACGACGACCTCACGCCCGACACCTGGGCCCCGTACGTCGGCGGGCGTGTCGACAACACCGACGTGGCCTGCTCCCACAAGGACATGACCCTGCCCGAACCGATCGCGCACATCGCCGGCGTGGTCGCCGCCCGCCTGACCGACCTGGAGAAATGACACCGTGGCCGCCGACACCGACACCGACACCCCCGTCAACCCCTTCGACGCCGACGGACAGTTCCTTGTCCTGGTGAACGAACGACGACAGCACTCGCTGTGGCCGTCCTTCGCCGCGATACCCGAGGGCTGGTCGACGGCGCACGGCCCGAGCCCGCGCCGAGAGGCGCTCGACTGGGTCTCGGCGCACGAGACCGGTCCGGCGGACCGGTGAGGGCCGCCCCCTCTCCCACCGGCTGGTTCCCGGTGCCGCGGCTCCGACCCCGCGTCGCGGTCGTCCTGGTCTACGTGGCCGCGATGTGCATGAACGGCCTGGACTCCACCATCGTCAACCCCGCGCTCTACACCATCGCGGGGGACTTCGGCCGGCCGGTCTCGGCCGCCAACACCGTGGAGACCGCCTTCCTCGTCGCGCTGGCGCTCGCCCTGCCGGTGGCGGGGTGGCTGGGCGACCGCTTCGGCACCAAGCGGGTCTTCCTCGGCTCGCTCGCCGTCTTCACCGCCGCGTCCGCCCTCTGCGGTCTGGCCTGGGACCTGCCGGTGCTCGTGGTGGCCAGGGCGGTGCAGGGGCTCGCCGGCGGACTGCTCACACCGGTCGGCATGACGCTGCTGTTCCGGGCGTTCGAGCCCCGCGAGCGATCCCGGCTCGCCAAGGTCCTGATCGTCCCGACGGCACTGATGCCGGCCCTAGGCCCGCCCCTGGGCGGCCTGCTCACCGAACACCTCTCCTGGCACTGGTTGTTCTTCGTCAACGTGCCGGTCGGCGTCGTGGCGATCCTGCTGGGCGTCATCGGGCTGCGCGAACACGTCGAGGGCGTCGAGGGGCCCTTCGACCGGGTCGGCTTCTGGCTGGCCACCCCCGCGCTCGGCCTGCTCACCTACGCGCTGGGCTTCGGACCCTCGCGCGGTTGGTCCGACCCGACCGTGGCGACCGGCTTCGTCCTCGGCGCCGCCCTCCTTGCGGCCACCGTCGCCCACCAACTGCGCTCGGCCGACCCACTGCTCGGCATCCGCCTCTTCGGCGACCGGTACTACGGGCCCGCCGCCGCGTTGGCCGCCCTCACCGCCGCCGGCCTGATGGGCGTGCTCTTCGTCGTCCCCCTGCTGTTCCAGGCCGCGCTCGGCGCCTCCGCCCTGGACGCCGGACTGGTCGTCTTCCCCGAGGCGATCGGCCTGATGCTGGCGTCCCAGGTGGTCGACCGCTTGCTGCCACGGCTCGGCCCCCGCCGCCTTGCCGTGGCCGCGCTGCTGCCGGCAGCGGGGGTCTTCGCCGCGCTCGCGGTGCCGGGCGTCGCCGAGAACACCTGGGCCGTGCGCGCACTGATGTTCCTGATCGGCCTGGTGCTCGGCACGGCCGTGCTCACCGTCCAACTGGCCGGCTTCGAGACCATCGCCCCCCGCGACATGGGCCGGGCCATGGGCCTCTTCCAAATCGTCCGCACCCTCGGCGGGGCGCTCGGCATCGCCGGGTGCGCCGCCCTGGTCGGCGGCGGCCACGCCGCCGGGACGACGTCGGACGCCGGGCCGTTCCGCGCCGCCGTCTGGGCCACCGCGGCGCTCGTCGCCCTGTCGGCGTCGCTCGCGCTACGGCTGCCCTCCACCGCCCCGGGCCCGCCCCCGGACGCCGACGAGGACCCCCAGGACCAGGAGAGCCCGAAGGACACCCGTCCCTCCGCGGGCCCGGACCGAGTCCCGGAGGGGCCGCCGGGTGAGGACGCCGAGCGTGACCCCGGCCCGGACGGGGAAGTGGGGAGGGCGGACGAGCGACCGGCGAAACGCCCCCTCGCTCCCTGACACGGTGGTCCCACGGGGCCGCCCACGCGCCGGCGTCCACCACCCCGGGGACGCCGGCGCGCGCCCTCGCGGGATCACGCCCCGGAGGCCCCGGCGGGCGGTCCGCCCAGGAGGGACGCCAGGGCGTCCGCCAGACCGCCCCGCCAGCACGCGTAGTCGTGACCCCCGTTGAACTCCCGGTACTCCACCTCGTATCCGCGGGCCCGCAGCACGTTCCGCAGACGACGGTTCTCGGCGAGAAGCAGCCACTCCTGGAGACCGACCTCCATCCACAGCCGCACCTGCCGCCGCTCGCCCCGGGCATACTGCCGGGTGAGCCATTCCGCCCCGCGCTCCGGGTCGTCCTCGGGCCACCAGAAGGACCCGGACTGCGACGCCGCCAGCCCGAACCGATCGGGACGACGGTAGGCCGCGAAGGCGGCCGTCAGTCCTCCGGCGCTCTGCCCGGCGACGACGGTCCGCGCCGCCCGCAGCGGCGTGCCGAACTCCGCCGCCGCCCAGGGCAGCAGGTCGTCGGCGAGCCAGTCGACGAACGCCTCGCTACAGGAGAGGTCCGCCATCCGACGCTCCATGGTGTCCACCAACAGAGCCGCCGTGGAGGGCAGCGCGCCCGCCTCGTGCATCCGGTCCAGCGTCGACCCCACGTCGAGGACGGGCCCCCACATCTCCCCGTCGAGCAGCACCGCGACGGCGGTGGGCGGTCGCCCCGCCGGGAGGTGCGCCACGACCCGCCTGCCCGACAAGTGCCGCTCCACGGAGCCGCCGCGCGCCTCGCGGGGGCCGTCGACGTACGGCTGCGGGGGCGCCGAAGGCAACGACAGCACCGACGCCGGTCGGCGCGCCCCCGACGAGGGCAGGGCCGGTGTCCGGCTCAGCGGATCGGGCACCGCCCGGTCCAGGGCGGCGCGCCAGGACGCCCGGTCCGTGCGCAGAAGCTCGGCACGGCCGCCGCGGCCGGGGAGGAACTGGTACGAGGCCCGATGGTCGGCACGGAGACGGTGGGAGAGTGCCCACACGTCCGTCCCCTCGACCCTTCGCATCAGGTGCGGGGTCAGGTCGCCGGCGTGCCGATCGCGGTCGGTGACCGTGTGCACCAGAAGCAGGACGTCACCGACCGGCCGCTCGGGCACGTCCCGCCACACGAAGGTGACCAGGCGGTAGGCCGGGTCGCCTTCCTCGTCGGGCTCCACCAGAGGGGTGCCCTCCCGCTCGGCGCGCAGCCAGAACTCCGCCTCGGCTCCGGCCACCCCGGAGCGGACCGCGTCGCGCAGGGCGCGCAGGGCCGGGCCGGGCTGGGGTGGGGTCGGTGAGGTCGTCACGGGGGTCGCCTTTCGTCACTGGGCCGGGGGAACTCGGTAGGGGAGCGGGGAGGGCGCTCGCGTGGGCGGCGGCCCCCACGCGCCGGGAGGGTCTACACCCGCGTGGCGGCCGAGCGGCCGAGCAGCACCCACAGCAGGAACGGCCCGCCCAGAACGGTGGTCACCACGCCCACCGGAAGCTCCGAACCGGGGAAGACGATCCGACCCACGGTGTCGGCGACGACGACGAGGACGGCTCCGGTGAGCATGGACCCCACCAGCGGCACCCGGGCGGGCCCCGCCAGCCTGCTCGCCATCACCGGCGAGGCCAGCGCCACGAAGGCCACCGGACCGCAGATGCCGACGGCGAGGCCGGCGAGGGCCACGGCGAGCAGCACGCACAGCACGCGCACCCGGCCGGGAGCGACCCCCACCGACGCGGCGGTGGCATCGTCGAAGCGGAGCACCCCGAGGTGTCGGGCCAGGAAGAGCGCGGCCGGGACCAGCAGGCACAGGCCGATCAGGACCGGCACCGCCACCGAGTAGCCACGTCCGTTGAGGCTCCCGGACGTCCACACGAAGAGGGAACCGGCCGAACTCAGCGATCTGCGGGAGAGGACGACCTGGGTCACCGCGGACGCCAGCGCCGACATCGCGAGTCCCACCACGAGCACACGGTATCCGCGTTGCCCGAGACCACCGGAGACGGTGGTGACCACGACGACCGCCGCCAGCGCGCCGAGCGGCCCCGCCCACCAGGCGCCGAAGGTGCCGGTCGCGCTCAGGCTGACGGACAGCAGCACCGCGGCCGTGGCACCGTCGTTGACCCCGAGGAGTTCGGGGGTGGCGAGCCGGTTGCGGGCCAGGGTCTGCGTCAGACAGCCGGCCAGGCCCAGGGCGGCGCCCGCCGTCAGCCCCGCCACGATCCGACCGAGCCGGAACTCCCGCACCAGGAGCACGTCGAAGTGGTCTCCCTGGCCGAACACGGCCCGGAAGGTGCGCCCGACACCCAGATCGCCTTGTCCCGCATAGGCCGAGAGCGTCACCGCGGCCACGAGCAGCGCCGTCAGAAGCAGCGCGGCCAGGGCCGGTCGCCGGTGCACGAGGAAGGAGACAGGGCCGCGGCGCACCACGGTCGTCCCACCCCCGGGTGCCTCGGGGGGCCGCGTCGCCCGTCCGCCGGGGACGACCCGGACGGCGGTCCGGACGGCGTTCCGGGCGGCGGTGCCGATCGCCCGGAACGGCCGGACCAGGGGCCCGGGAGCGCGACCGGACCCGGATTCGCCTCCTTCGGCGGCGGGTTCGGCCAGGCCCATCGCCGAGAGCCGGCGCGAGCGTACGATCGCGATCAGCACCGGCGCGCCGATCAGGGCCACGATGACGGACACGGGGGCCTCGAACGGGCGGGAGACCACGCGGGCGGCCACGTCGGCCGCGGTGAGCACGCCGGCGCCGACCAGCCCGGCCAGCGTGATCCGCGCGGGCAGTCGGGTGCCGGCCATGGCGTTGGCGAGGAAGCCGGCGACCAGTCCGAGGAACGAGATGGGGCCGGCGAGCGCCACGGCCGCGGCGGTGAGCAAGGTCACGGCCACGGCCACCGCGGTGCGGACCACGCCGGGCCGGTGCCCGAGGCTTCGGGCGGCGTCGTCGCCGAGTGCCAGCGCCGAGAGCGGGCGGGTCACGGCCAGTGCCACCACGAAGCCGGTGGCGAGCACCGGGAGCAGGGGGCCCAACTCCCCGTACCCCTCGACCCCCGCGAGGGAGCCGAGCACCCAGAAGCGGAAACGGTCGTAGGTCTCGGCGGAATTGACGACGATGACGCTGGTGAGCCCACCGAAGGTGGCGCCCAGCGCGGAGCCGGCGAGCACGAGCCGCATGGGCGAGCCGCCCCGTCCCGCGATCATCAGGACCAGGCCACTGGCGATCACTGCTCCGACGAAGGCGCAGACCAGGTACGCGTAGCCGGAGTCGAGGCCCAGCAGGGCGATGCCGGCAACCACGCCCAGCGAGGCCCCGGCGTTCACACCCAACAGGCCGGTCTCGGCCAGCGGGTTGCGGGTGACCGCCTGGAGGAGACAGCCGGCGACCCCGAGGGCCGCGCCGACCAGGAGGGCGGTCAGGGTGCGCGGCAGTCGCAGGTCGCCGACGACCAGGGCGAGCCGGCTGTCGGCGCGGGCCCCCTGGCGGTTCAGTAGGTAGTCGAGCGCGCCGCCGGGCCCGACCTCGCCGGCCCCCACGGACAGCGAGACCGCGGCGAGGAGGACGACGAGGACCGCGCAACCGACGATCAGCGGCAGGGTTCGTCGCCGGCGGGACCCGGGGAGGGGTCGCGCCGATCCCTCGTTCGGCGATCGGTCGACGTCCCGGCCGGGAGGGTCGGTCGTCAACGTCGCCGTGGTCCGACCCGTTTGACCATCGGGTATCGGGGCATCGGGTTGCCGCGTCTGCATGAAGTGAGGCTAGCCTAACCACGAGGGCGGGAGAGGGGCGCCGTCCGGAGGGTGCCGGGCGGGGACTTCCGAGGAGGGGCGGGTAAGGTTAGGCTTGCCTTATGGAGTGGGGGTCAATCATGTCCGCAGAGAACACCGGCGCGCCCGTGCCCGCTCGACGAGTCCACGGCCGCGCCCCCGAAGCGAGCGCCGGACTCCTGGCGGAGCGCCGTGCCCTGGTCACCGGCGCCGGTCAGGGTATCGGCGCGGCCGTCGCCCGCGCGTTGGCCACCCAAGGCGCCCACGTCGCCGCGACCGACCGGGACCTCGCGGGCGTCGAGGCGCTCGCCGAGGAGACGGGCCTGGTCGACGCCGAGCACGGAGCCAAACGCCACGGCTCCCTGACCCCCTATGCCATGGACGTCACCGACGCCGAAGCCGTCCGTGCCGTCGTGGACGAGGTCGTCACCCGGCACGGCCCGCTCGACATCCTGGTCAACGTCGCAGGCATACTGCGCCCGGGGCCCGCCGTGGAACTGTCCGACCGGGACTGGGCGGACACCTTCGCGGTCAACACCACCGGCGTCTTCCACACCACCCGCGCCGTCGCCCCCGCGATGGCGGCGCGCGGCGGCGGCAGCATCGTCACCGTCGGCTCCAACGCCGCGGGCGTCCCCCGCGTCCACATGGGGGCCTACGCCGCCTCCAAGGCGGCGGCGGCGATGTACACCAAGTGCCTCGGTCTGGAACTGGCGCCCAGCGGCGTCCGCTGCAACGTCGTCGCCCCCGGATCCACCGACACCGCGATGCAGCGGTCGCTGTGGCGCGACCCCGACGCGTCCCGCCGGGTCGTCGAGGGCGACCTCGCCGCCTACCGCACCGGCATACCGCTGGGTCGCATCGCCGACCCCGCCGACATAGCCGACACGGTCGTCTTCCTCGTGTCGGACCTGGCCCGCCACGTCACCCTCCAGGAGCTCTACGTCGACGGCGGCGCCGCTCTTCGCTGACCGTCGCCCTCGCGCACCACGCGCCCCTCCTCGCACATCCCCACATCCGCGCCCCGCCCCGGCGGGCGCGCGAGAAACGGAGCCACCGTGTCGACGGCACCCCAGGTCGCCGCAGCCAGCACGCTCGCCCAGCCCACCCACCCCGCCGTCGGGGTGGCGACCGGACTGCTCAACTCCTACGTCCCGGGCGCGCGGTTCTTCGGCACGCCCACCCGTACCCTCCTCGGCGAGGGAGTGCGCGCCGAGATCCCCCACGACGAGCGCCCCCCCGCCCGGCGTGTGGCCGACGCCCTCGCCGCGGCACGCTCCGCCGGGGGGCCCGCCCCGGTGGTGATGGGCGCCATCCCCTTCGACCAGACCGCCCCGGCCTCCCTCGCGATGCCCGCCACGTTGCACACCGCGCCGCCGCTCACCGCCGACCCGCTCGTCGCCCTGCCCGCCGACGCCCCGGCCCGCACCGGCCTGACCGTCCACCAGGAACCGGCCCCCGAGGAGTACGCGGCGGCCGTCGCCGGGGCCGTGGACGGGATGTGGCGCGGCGAACTGAGCAAGGTCGTCCTGGCCCGCACCCTCCGCGTGGAGTCCCAGGACCCCCTCGACCTCCCCGCGATGCTCCAGCGCCTGGCCCGCCGCGACCCCTCCGGATACACCTTCGCCCTCCCCACGGGCAACGGCCGCACGCTGCTCGGCGCCAGTCCGGAACTCCTGGTCTCCCGGCGCGGCTCCCGGGTGATCTCCAATCCCCTCGCCGGCTCCGTCCCCCGCAGCGACGACCTCGCCGAGGACGTCAGACGGGCGGCGGCCCTCCTGGACTCCGCCAAGGACCTGCACGAACACGCGGTCGTGGTGAACGCCGTCGAGGAGGCCCTGGCCGGGTTCTGCGCCGACCTGACCGTCCCCGTCCGCCCGACCCTGGTCCGCACCGCCACCATGTGGCATCTGTCCTCCACCGTCACCGGCACCCTGCGCTCCCCGGACACGAGCTCTCTCGACATCGCCTCCGCGCTGCACCCCACCCCCGCCGTCTGCGGCACCCCCACCGACGTCGCCCGTCGGGTCATCCGCGAGAGCGAGCCCTTCGACCGGGGCTTCTTCACCGGCATGGTGGGCTGGTCCGACGCCGACGGCGACGGCGAATGGGTCGTCACCCTCCGCTGCGCCGAGGCCGAGGCGAACTCCTTGCGCCTCTATGCCGGCGCCGGTGTCGTCTCCGCCTCCGACCCGCAGGCCGAGACCGCCGAGACCGCCGCCAAGTTCCGCACCTTCCTCTCCGCCGTGGGAGCCGAACTGTGAGCGGCCCCTCGACGACGACGCCGCCGACCTGGCCCGCCGAGTTCGCCGAACGCTACCGTGCCGCCGGCCACTGGCGCGGCGAGACCTTCGGCACCATGCTGCGCGACCGCGCCGCCGCCCACCCCGACCGGGTCGCCATCGTCGACCCCGGCGGCGACACCCCCGAGCGCCGTTGGACCTACGCCGAGCTGGACACGCGCGCCGACCGCCTCGCCGCCGGGCTGCGTGCCCGCGGCATCGGCGCCGGAGATCGTGTCGTCGTCCAACTCCCCAACATCGCCGAGTTCTTCGAGGTCGTCTTCGCCCTCTTCCGGATCGGCGCCCTGCCGGTATTCGCCCTCCCCGCACACCGCGAGACCGAGATCCGCTACTTCTGCGCCTTCACCGAGGCCGTCGCCTACGTCATCGCGGGGGAACACGGCGGCTACGACTACCGCGAGCTCGCCGCCGCCGTCCGCGCCGACGTCCCAACCCTGCGGCACGTCTTCGTCGTCGGCCCCGACTCGGGCGACTTCGAGGCCCTCGCCGCCGTCGCCGCCGAACCTGTGCCGATCGACGGACCCCGAGCCGACGACCTGGCCTTCCTGCAACTCTCCGGTGGCAGCACCGGCACACCCAAGCTCATCCCCCGGACCCACGACGACTACCTCTACTCCCTGCGCGGCTCCAACGAGATCTGCGGCGTCGACGAGGACAGCGTCTACCTGTGCGTCCTGCCCGCGGCGCACAACTTCCCGCTCTCCTCGCCCGGTACCCTCGGCGCCCTCCACGCCGGCGCCCGGGTGGTGCTGTGCCCGCGACCCGATCCCGACGTCGCCTTCCCGCTCATCGCGCGTGAGGGGGTGACCCTCACCGGTCTCGTGCCGCCCCTCGCCCTGGTGTGGACCGAGGCCGCCGCGAGGACCGAGCACGATCTGAGCGGCCTCCGACTCCTCCAGGTGGGCGGGGCCAAGTTCAGCGAGCAGGCCGCCCGGCGGGTGCGCCCCGCCATCGGCTGCGCCCTCCAGCAGGTCTTCGGGATGGCGGAGGGGCTGGTCTGCTACACCCGCCTCGACGACCCGCAGGAGACCGTCGTCACCACCCAGGGCCGGCCGATCTCCCCGGACGACGAGATCCGGGTCGTCGACGACGCCGACCAGGACGTGCCCGCCGGGAGCCCCGGACACCTCCTCACCCGAGGCCCCTACACCATCCGCGGCTACTGGAACGCGCCGGACCACAACGCCCGCGCCTTCACCTCGGACGGCTTCTATCGCACCGGCGACATCGTGCGTCTGACCGAGACCGGCCACCTGGTCGTCGAAGGACGGGCCAAGGACCAGATCAACCGCGGCGGCGAGAAGATCGCCGCCGAGGAGATCGAGAACCACCTCCTGGCGCACCCAGCGATCCACGACGCCAACGTCGTGGCCGAACCGGACCCCTACCTCGGCGAACGCACCTGCGCCTACGTCATCCTCCGGCCGGACGCCGAACCGCCGAGACCGATCGCCGTCAAGCGCTTCGTGCGCGAACGCGGCCTGGCCGCCTACAAGGTGCCCGACCGCGTCGAGTTCGTCGCCGAGTTCCCGCAGACCGGGGTCGGCAAGATCTCCAAGAAGGCCCTGCGGGGCGCCGCCGACGGCACCCCGCGAGCCACCGCACAGAACTGAGCGAGAACCACCGACATGGCACTCCCCAAGATCACCCCGTACCCGATGCCGACGACCGGCGAACTGCCCCCCAACCGGGTCGACTGGAGCGTCGACCCGGACCGCGCCGTCCTGCTGGTGCACGACCTCCAGAACTACTTCCTCTCCGCCTACGACCGGGACCGGTCCCCGATCCCGGAGCTGCTGCGCAACGTGGCCGCGTTGAAGGCCCGCGCCGCCGCACTCGGCGTCCCCGTCCTCTACACCGCCCAGCCCGGTGGCCAGACCCCGCAGCAGCGGGGACTGCAACAGGACTTCTGGGGCCCGGGACTGCCGGCGGACCCCGAGGCACAGGCCATCGCGGACGCCGTCGCACCCGGACCCGACGACACCGTCCTCACCAAGTGGAAGTACAGTGGCTTCGCCCGCACCGACCTCGCCGACCGGCTGTCCGCTCTCGGGCGCGACCAGCTCGTCGTCACCGGCGTCTACGCCCACATCGGGGTGCTGATGACCGCCTGCGACGCCTGGATGCGGGACATCCCGGCCTTCGTCGTCGCCGACGCCGTGGCCGACTTCTCCGCCGAGGAGCACGCCATGGCGCTGCGTTGGGCGGCGGGCCGGTGCGCCGTGGTGACCACGGCCGAATCCGTCTTCGAGGGGAACTGACGACCATGGCGCTCACCGTGCAGCAGATGCGCGAGGACATAGCCGAAGTGCTCGGCGAGTCCGTCGACGACCTTCCCGACGACGAGAACCTCGTCGACTACGGACTCGACTCCGTCCGCCTGATGGCCCTGGTCGGGCGCTGGCGCGACGCGCACGGAATCGACGTCTCCGTCGCGGACCTCGCCGAACGGCCCGCGATCGAGGAATGGGAGAAACTGCTGACCACCCCCTGAGCGTCGCGCGCGGCGGCTTCCAGGCCCGATCACGACCGCTCTGGGTCGGGCGGCCGAGAGGACGTGCCGTCGTCGCGGTGGCCGGGCCGCCGCCCCGGCCACCGACCGTCGGCGGTCGACGGCCGGAAGTGAATCTCCCGCCCCGGTCGGGCCGGCTTGGCTCCATGGCGCCTTCCCCACGCCGCCTCCTGTCACTACCGTCCCTCGGGCGCCCCGCGAAATCGCCGCGAGGCCCTGGGGAAGGGGAGACGGTCTCGTGCTCGGTCTGGAAGTTCGCCGGCGTCACCTCCGGCCCCGGTCGACTCCGTCCGCTCCACCGAGCGGCGCGGACGCCGGCACCAGGTCGTCGCACGCGTGTCACCTCTCGTGCAGCGGGAACCAGCGCGTGACTCCGGGAAGTTCGTCCTGCGACAGGCCACGTCGTAGGTCTCGCCCGCCCGATGACAACACAAGAAGTCACGGGTCAACGGCTCTGCCGTTCCAGCCATTCCGACATCACCTGGTTCGTTTCCTCTGGCATCTCCGCCTGGACCCAGTGACCGCAGTCCAGGCCGACCACTTCCACGTTGGGCACGAACTCTGCCAGTCTTTCGAACCTCGGGATCGCGAAATCCCGGTCGCCGTAGATCATGAGGGCGGGCTGCCGGATGATCGGGTCCGCGTCCGCCAGCTGGTGCCAGTCGCGGTCGAGGTTCCTGTACCAGTTGATGCCGCCCGTGAATCCCGACGTCTCGAACGCGGAGACGTAGACGGCCAGGTCGCCGTCGCTCATGACGGGCTCACCGAGTGGTGTTTCGGCCTCGGCGAGGTTGATGAAAGCCATGCCCGGCTCAGGGGGTGCCGGGGGCATGTTCTTCCGGTAGAGGTTGCGGAGGAACCGGGAGGTGTTGGCATCGAATACGGCGTCGGCGACGCCCGGCTGCCGGTTGAAGTGGACGAAGTAGAAATCGCCACCGAAGAGGGTTTCCATGAACTCGATCCATGGCGTCTCTCCGCGCTCCTGGTAAGGCAGGCTCAGGTTGATCAGCTTGTTCACCCGGTCGGGGTGCAACAGGGTCAGTCCCCAGACGACGAACGCACCCCAGTCGTGGCCGACGAAGGTGGCGTCTTCGTAGCCATAGTGGTCCAGGAGCGCGACGAGGTCACCCGTCAGGTGCTCGATGTCGTAGTCCGTCACCTCGGTCGGGCGGGATGAGTTGCCATAGCCTCGCTGATTCGGTGCGATGACGTGGTAGCCGGCCGCTGCGAGGACGGGCATCTGGTGACGCCAGGAGAAGGCGTGCTCCGGCCAGCCGTGGCAGAGCACGATGGGCTTGCTCCTGTTTTCCCGGCCTGCCTCGAAGACTTCGAGCTCCACACCGTTGACCTGGATGAGGGTGGGCTCGGGAAATTCTGCTTGGTTGAACACCGTATTTTCCTCTCTGGGAGTGTTCGCCGGTGGTCGACCTCCTCGATGAGGTCATGCTGCGACCCTGCCACCCAAACCGGCCACCTCATGACCGGTTTTTGTGAGAGTTTTGGCAGTATGCGATCCGATCGGCTGGTGGCCACCCTGCTCTTGCTCCAACGGCGCGAGCTGGTGACAGCCGCGGAGGTCTCCCGAGAACTGGACGTCTCCGAGCGCACCGCCCGCCGTGACCTCGACGCCCTGGCCATGGCCGGGGTGCCCGTGTACTCAGTGCGGGGCCGAGGCGGTGGCTGGCGCCTGGTGGGCGGCGCTCGTACCGACCTGTCCGGGTTGACCGCCGGTGAGGCACGCGCCCTGTTCCTGGCTGTCGGCCCGGCCTCGGACGCGACGCCGGCGATGAGAGCAGCTCTGCGCAAGCTCGTCCATGCTCTGCCGGAGCCCTTTCGGGTACAGGCCGAGGCAGCGGCGTCGTCGTTGGTCGTAGACCCGCAGCGATGGGGGGCGAGTCGGAAAGAGCACCGGCCGCCTCGTTTCGTCGACGAACTCCAGGACGCGGCGATCCGCGGCGTCCAGGTGTCGCTCGGCTACGTCGACGGCAAAGGCGTCGAAACCCGGAGAACCGTCCATCCGCTGGGCATCGTCGTCAAAGGTCCTGTGTGGTATCTCGTCTCCGACACCGAGACCGGCCGACGGGTCTTCCGGATCGACCGTGTGTCGGCCGCCGACCCGACCGGCGACCCTGCGCACCGCCCCGAGGACTTCGACCTTGCCGAGAGCTGGGACGAGATCGCCGAAGAGATTGATCGCAAACGAACGCCGCTGGAGGTTCACGCGGTGTGTACACCCGAAGGGACGGGCATACTCCGGATGGCGCTTGGGGACCGGCTCGACGTGGGAGGTTCCACGGCCGACGGCCGCGTCGAGGTCGTGATCCGCGGCCCCGACGAGTACATCCTCGCCGGCGAGCTCTCCGGGCTGGTCGAATGGGTCGAGGTGACCGGCCCTGAGGGGGTCCGAGAACACCTGGCCTCGATCGGCGACGCCCTCGTCGAACGCTACGGCCGGCCGGGCACCAGCGGGGACCTTCACCCGTCCTGAAGCGGACGAGGCAGGGTTTGAGAACGGTCCCGCTCCATGGCATCCAGGGCGCGGGCTGCGGAGGTGGCTCCGTCCGCGCTGGACACGCACTCGACGATCTTGGCGTGCAGGCCGGGCGTGCTGCCGTACCGCGAACTTCGAGATCGCCGACAGGGTCAAGGCAATCGGTCGTCTCCCCGGCACGCCGGCCGCGGCACTCCGACCCGGGTTCACGTCGCGTCGGCCTTGTGAGAAGTGGTTCCGTACAAGTGCCATGTATCGAACGTTTAGGATTGATTTTAGGTCGATAGGTGATCGAAGTCGCATTACATGCGACCGTTGAGGCTAGTGGATCAAGCTCTGACCAACCCTTTTGACAATGGGCAACAGGGTCGCTGCGGGGCCCAAAGTCCCAGAGAAGTCCCACGGATGCCGCCGTGCCCCTCCCTGACCCGCTAAAGAGCAGGTCAGACGGGGTGCGGCGGCATCCGCGTATCAAATGTCCCGGAAGATCTCGATCTGAGCCCCGACCGTGTTCAGGCGTTCGGCCAGTTCCTCGTAGCCGCGGTTGATGACGTAGACGTTGCGGAGGACGGACGTGCCCTCCGCCGCGAGCATCGCCAACAGGACGACGACGGCGGGACGGAGCGCCGGCGGGCACATCGTCTCGGCGGCGCGCCAGCGGGTCGGGCCCTCCACCAGGACGCGGTGGGGGTCCAGCAGTTGCAGGCGCCCGCCCAGGCGGTTGAGGTCGGTCAGGTAGATGGCGCGATTGTCGTAGACCCAGTCGTGGATCAGGGTCTGACCCTGCGCCGAGGCCGCGATGGCCGCGAAGAACGGCACGTTGTCGATGTTGAGCCCCGGGAAGGGCATGGGGTGGATCTTGTCGATGGGCGCCTCCAGCTTGGACGGCCGGACGGTCAGGTCCACCAACCGGGTCCGACCGTTGTCCGCGTCGTACTCGGGGGAGCGGTCGTGATCGAGCCCCATCTCCTCCAGGACCGCCAGTTCGATCTCCAGGAACTCGATCGGGACGCGCCGGACCGTGAGTTCGGACTCGGTCACCACCGCGGCGGTCAGGAGACTCATGGCCTCCACCGGGTCCTCCGAGGGGGAGTAGTCCACATCCCTGTCGATGTCCGCGACGCCGTGGACGGTGAGGGTGGTGGTGCCGATACCGGCCACCCGCACGCCGAGCGCTTCCAGGAAGAAGCACAGGTCTTGAACCATGTAGTTGGACGAGGCGTTCCGGATGACGGTGACCCCGTCGTGGCGCGCGGCGGCGAGGAGGGCGTTCTCGGTGACGGTGTCGCCTCGCTCGGTCAGCACGATGGGGCGGGTGGGCCGGATCGAGCGGTCGACGACGGCGTGGTACTGGCCCTCGGTGGCGGCGACGTCCAGGCCGAACCGGCGTAGCGCGATCATGTGTGGCTCGATGGAGCGCGTTCCCAGGTCGCACCCGCCCGCGTAGGGGATCTTGAAGTGATCCATGAGGTGGAGGAGCGGGCCGAGGAACATGATGATCGAGCGGGTCCGCACCGCGGCCTCGGCGTCGATGGCGTCCATGTCGAACGTGTCGGGCGGCACGATCTCCAGGTCGTTCCCCTCGCCGATCCAACGGGTGCGCACGCCGACGGAGTTCAGCACTTCGAGCAGGCGGTAGACCTCCTCGATGCGGGCCACCTTCCGTAGTACCGTCCGCCCCCTGTTGAGCAGCGAGGCGCACAGCAGGGCGACGCAGGCGTTCTTGCTGGTCTTGACGTCGATGGCGCCGGAGAGGCGTCGGCCGCCGACGACGCGCAGATGCATCGGTCCCGGGTAGCCGAGGGAGACGATCTCGCTGTCGAGTGCCTCGCCGATGCGGGCGATCATCTCAAGACTGATGTTCTGGTTGCCACGCTCGATGCGGTGGACGGCGCTCTGGCTGGTATGGAGTGCCTCGGCGAGCTGCGCCTGTGACCAGCCACGGTGCTGCCGGGCGTCACGCATGAGCTTGCCGATGCGTACGAGGTAGTCGTCTGCCATGGGGCTGAGGCTATCTCAGGTGTGAGATGCCGCCTTCCGGGTGGTCCGATCGAGTGACGCCGGCGTTCGTTCGGGAAGGGGTGGTGGTGGGCTCGTCGGCCGGTGGCGGTCGCTCCCGGTGGCGCGCCGTCGGGCGGTGGCGACGTGCCGGCGGTCGCCACCCGCATGCCGCGGCATCGGGCCGGCGGGTTCAGGAGAAGGGAGGGCCCCAGCGCGTGGGAGGCGACTCGGCGCGGCCCCGTCCCCGCGCGAGCCACATCATCCGGGTGTCCTGGAAGAGGTGGTGCGAGTGGTGGACGTGGAAGCCGGAGAGGATGTCCCGGACGTCCTGCTCGACGAGATCCCAGCGGTGGTGGGGGTTGTAGTGGGTCGTCTTCTTGGTCGGGAAGGACACCACGATCTCGTGGACTCCGCATCGGTCCGCGAGTCGGGACACCGCCATCGGGTCGTCCAGGTGCTCGATGGTCTCCAGGCACACGAGGAGGTCCGCCGGGCGGTCCACCTCCTCCAAGTCCGCCTGCCAGAAGGAGACCCGCTCGCTGCCCAGATGGAGGCGGGCCGGCTCGATGACGTCAGGATCCCGGTCGTAGCCGTGCACGTGGCCGACGTCGGGGTTCTTCGCCATCAGGTACGAGCCGTACCCCGACCCGCACGCACAGTCCAGGACCGTACCGTGCGCGTACTGGCGGGCCAGCAGGTAGCGCTCGACACTGCGTCGGTACAGGACGTCCTGCTCGATCCTGTCGATCTCCTGTCGCGAGGCCATCCTGTGCCGCTCGGCCGGTACGGAGCGCGAAGGAGACGTGTTCGCGTGCGCGAAGGGTTCTGGCGTCACCCCGCCAGGGTGCGCCGCCGGTCCCGTCGTCGCCACCCGGTGCCGCCCCCGACTCAGGACGTCGCCCCGGCCCCTCGTAGGGGACCCTCGCCCGATGGGGCCGGAGTCCGGTGCCCGGCCACGAGCCCCGAGCCGACCCGCGTGCGGAAGCGGACGCCCGGTCCGATACTGGGATGGCCGCCCCAGGGCCGCGCCCGGTGGTCCGCCCGACGCGGCGCTCCCTCGGTCGGCGGCCTCCCATCGGAGGTGAGAGACCATGCGCGTGGTGGTGTTCGGAGGCGCCGGCTTCCTCGGGTCACACCTGTGCGCCCTGCTGCTCGGGCAGGGGGACCGGATCGTCTGCCTGGACGACCTGACGACGGGTCGCGAGGACAATGTCCGCCGCCTGGCCGATCACCCCGGGTTCACCTTCGTCCAAGCCGACGTCAGTGCGGAACTGCCCGAACTTCCGGGCCCCGTCGACGCCGTGGTCCATCTCGCCAGCCCGGCCTCTCCGCCTGACTACCTGAGGTTCCCCCTCAAGACCCTCGCCGCCGGCAGCCGGGGGACCGAGAACGGCCTTCGACTGGCCCTCCGTCACGGCGCGCGGTTCCTCCTGGGCTCCACCAGCGAGGTGTACGGCGACCCGACGACGCACCCGCAGAGCGAGGACTACTGGGGAAACGTCAACCCGGTCGGCCCGCGCAGCGTCTACGACGAGGCGAAGCGATTCTCCGAGGCGCTCACCGCCAGCTACGCGCGTGAACTCGGCGTGAACACCGGAATCGTCCGCATCTTCAACACCTACGGACCCCGCATGCGTCGAGACGACGGGCGGGTCATTCCCAACCTCGTCGGCCAGGCCCTGTCCGGCGCACCCCTGACGGTCTACGGGCGGGGCGACCACACGCGCAGCTTCTGCTTCGTCGACGACCTCGTCCGAGGCGTGCGCCTGATGCTTCGGAGCGCGGAGCGGGGGCCCGTCAACCTCGGAAACCCGGAGGAAACGACCATAGACGAACTCGCCCGGACGATCCTGCGGATCACCGGTTCGGCCTCACCCGTCGAACACCTCCCCCTGCCGGTCGACGACCCCGTGCGAAGGAGTCCGGACATCACGGCTGCCCGCGCCCTCCTCGGTTGGTCCCCGGCGATCGGCGCGGAGGAAGGGCTGGCGCGCACCGTGGACTGGTTCGCCGGGCAGAGATCGCCCGTAGTGCGCTGACGCCGCCGAATGTCGTGAACCCAGGACCGAAGCGAAGAACTGGACACACGGAACCTCCCGGTCGCGGGTGGGCCCCGAGGCGGACCGGGCAGGCGCCCCGACCTCGCGGCGGGCATGCCGTCGGGCCACCGTTGTCGGTGCTCGCCGGCACGATCCGGTCCCATGACTGTTCCGATGTCGTCCGACGTCGAAAGGGCCGTCCTCGCGAGTCGTGGCCCCGAGACGCGCACGTCCGAGTTCCGCGCGGTCCGGGCTCGGGACAACCCGTCTCAAGATCAGTGCGGGGTGACCGCGATGGTTCTGAACGACCCGCTGGGAGAGGAGCCGATACGCGGGGAGGTGCGCGTCGACGGGGTACGGGTCGACTTCCCTTGGTGGAACCGGCTGGGAATGGGCGTGGAGATCGACCTGAAACGAGGGCAGTTCGAACCGCGGGAGGTCGTCGCGGGCGGCGTGGTGGTACCTCGTCCCCCGTGGACGAATGGGCGGTTGGGGGAGGAGGACGAGTTGCTGCGCGACCGGGTCATGGCCGACTCCGGGAGGCGAGCTTCCGGCGACACTCGTGGGCTCCGGAGATGACGGAAGCGGACGAGCCGGTCGACCGTGTGGACGCGCGGGACCGGTTTCTCGCCGTGGTCGGCCGAGGGGAGGCGGTGCGCGAGGGGTGGCTGCACCGGGTGTCCGTCACGGTCTGCCGGGATCGGGAGGGACGGTTCCTGGTGCATCGGCGCTCGGAGCGGGCGGCCCGCTACCCGGGGCACCATGAGGTGGGCTTCGGTGGTGCCGTCGCTGCGGGAGAGACCTATCGCGAGGCCGCCGCACGTGAACTCGTCGAGGAGTTGGGCGTTCGGCCGGTGGTTCGTCCCGTCGTCACGTTCCTGAATCGGACCGGGCTCAGCCCGCACTGGCTGGCCGTGCACGAGGCGGTCCTGTCGGAGAGACCCCGCCCCTCAGGAGAGGAAGTAGCCTGGCACGGCTGGTCGACGAAGGACGAACTCCTGTGCTTCCTGGGGGCGGGGCTCTTCACCCCCGACTCCCCGGAAGTGCTGCGGCGTTACCTGGCCGCCGCGAACCGAGAGAGAGGGCAGATCACTTGAGGGGGGACGAGATGATCACGATCCCGTCGGGGCGGGTGACGCTGTCGGACCGGCGGACGCGGCACAGTTGGGCGGTCGACCTGGCGCCCTACCGGCTCGCCGCCGTCCCGGTCACCCGGGCGTGGTATTCGGAGGTCACGGGGGCGCACCCCGGCGAGGCCGAGGGGAAGCGGTTGCCTGTCGAATCCGTCTCGTGGTGGGAGGCCGTGCGGTTCTGCAACGCCGTGTCCCGAGACCGCGGCCTGACGCCCGCCTACCGACTCCGCTCCGACGAGCGCGTGGAGTGGGACCAGTCCGCCGACGGGTTTCGTCTGCCGACCGAGGCCGAATGGGAGCACGCTTGCCGCGCGGGCACGAGCGGACCCCGCTACGCGGCCCTCGACGACATCGCCTGGTACCGCGCCAACTCGGACGGGCGCGTCCGTGTCGTCGGCGGCAAGGCCCCGAACGCGTGGGGACTGCACGACACCCTCGGGAACGTCTGGGACTGGTGCTGGGACGTCTACGACCCGGAGGTCTACGGCACCTACCGGGTACTTCGCGGTGGAGGGTGGTTCGACGAGCATTGGAGCTGCCGAGCGTCCGCGCGCCGGCGCAGCCACCCCACGTTTCGGGTGGATGACGTGGGGTTCCGTGTCGCGCGCTCCGGAGCCTGAGCCACCGCGCCTCAGGCACGCGGGAGGCCCAGCCGTCGGCTCCCCCGTCGGTCGCGTCGACGCGGAGGCGGGCAAGCGCGAGCGGGAACTCCTCCCCGAGCACGCTGAGCGCCGACCGGCGTTGGCCTGACGAACAGACGAACAGACGCACACGAAGAACGAGAGGACAAGTGGGCAAGGAAAGTGGATGACGGGCCAGAGCGACGCTGATGCTGTCACCGGGGGTTGTGCCCGCTGCGGCCTCGCCTACCTGGAGCTGCTCGCGCTGTCGTACAACGATCCTGAGCGGCAGCCGCATCACCAGCTGCTGGTGGACAGCTACAGCGTGCAACACCCGGGGGCGGACCCCTTCGCCACGCAGCGGCTGTCCATCTGCCTGATGACCCTGTACCTCTTTCTGGAACGTGGCGCCGATCCTCGGCACGGGCCGCGGTTGCACCGTCGCATGGTGCACTGGGCGCGGTTCACCCGGCTCGATCCGCACCCTTCGGCCCAGGACCTGCACAACAGGCTCACCGCCGCCGATGTCGCCGCGGCGGACGCCTCGGAGTGCGGCAAGCGACTGCGGGCCTGGGCTGGGGATGTGTGGGACGCCTGGCGGGAGCACCACGCCCAGGTGCGGGCATGGGTCGACGCCTCCCTCAGTTGACGGACGGGCCGCTGCCATCGAGTCTCCACCTGGGCACGAGGCGGTTCAATCGCCGTACGCGTGCAACGCCTCCCCACCGTCTCCTCGGGCGGCCGACCGCAACGGCCACTCAGCCCTCGCTGAGAACGCCGAGCTGCCGCCAGCCTTCGCTCAGAACCCTGAACCTTCGCTGGGAGGGATCACGAGTCCGGGCATGACCTGTTCGCCCTCATGTACTAGAGTTATCTCGACATCGAGATAACTGCCGAGGGCGTACCGCGGTCGCCCACCGTGCACCGGTTCCAGGTAAGGGTTGCCTAACTAAGCCTTACCTTAGTCGATGGGTCGGGGTGGTGTGGCGGCAGGATGCGGTGGTACGCGCACATAAATGAAGGAGACTGTCGTGTCGGCGAACAGCTTCGACGCCCGTAGCACGCTGCAGGTGGGCGACGAGTCGTACGAGATCTTCCGGCTGGACAAGGTCGAGGGCTCCGAGCGCCTCCCCTACAGCCTGAAGGTGCTGCTGGAGAACCTGCTCCGCACCGAGGACGGCGCGAACATCACCGCGGACCACATTCGCGCCCTCGGTTCCTGGGACTCGCAGGCCCAGCCGTCGCAGGAGATCCAGTTCAGCCCCGCCCGTGTGATCATGCAGGACTTCACGGGCGTGCCCTGCGTCGTCGACCTGGCGACCATGCGCGAAGCCGTCAAGGCACTCGGCGGCGACCCGGCGAAGATCAACCCGTTGGCGCCGGCCGAGCTGGTGATCGACCACTCCGTCATCGCCGACAAGTTCGGCACCCAGGACGCCTTCAAGGTCAACGTGGACCTGGAGTACGGGCGCAACAAGGAGCGCTACCAGTTCCTGCGCTGGGGTCAGACCGCGTTCGACGAGTTCAAGGTCGTCCCGCCCGGCACCGGCATCGTGCACCAGGTGAACATCGAGCATCTGGCCCGCGTGGTCATGGTCCGCGAGGGCAAGGCCTACCCCGACACCCTGGTCGGCACCGACTCCCACACCACGATGGTCAACGGCCTCGGTGTGCTGGGCTGGGGCGTAGGCGGCATCGAGGCCGAGGCCGCCATGCTCGGACAGCCCGTCTCGATGCTCATTCCGCGCGTCGTCGGTTTCAAGCTCACCGGTGAGCTGCGGCCGGGCACGACGGCGACCGACCTGGTCCTCACGATCACGGAGATGCTGCGCAAGCACGGGGTGGTCGGCAAGTTCGTCGAGTTCTACGGCGAGGGCGTGGCCGCGACCAGCCTGGCCAACCGCGCCACCATCGGCAACATGTCCCCGGAGTTCGGGTCGACCGCCGCGATCTTCCCGATCGACGACGAGACCATCAAGTACATGCGACTCACCGGCCGCGACGAGCAGCAGCTCGCGCTTGTCGAGGCGTACGCCAAGGAGCAGGGGCTCTGGCTCGATCCGGCCGCCGAGCCGGACTTCTCCGAGAAGCTCGAACTGGACCTCTCCAGCGTCGTGCCGTCCATCGCCGGCCCCAAGCGCCCGCAGGACCGCATCGTTCTGGCCAACGCGGCCGAGCAGTTCAAGCTGGACGTCCGCAACTACGTCGACGCGGTCGACGAGGCCGGTGTGGAGTCCTTCCCCGCGTCCGACGCGCCCGCCGTCGCGCCGAACGGCACCCCCTCCAACCGGGTCACCGTGACCGCCCCCGACGGGACCGAGTACGAGCTGGACCACGGCGCGGTGACCGTCGCGGCCATCACCTCCTGCACCAACACCTCCAACCCGTACGTCATGGTCGCCGCCGCCCTGGTGGCCAAGAAGGCGGTCGAGAAGGGCCTGACCCGCAAGCCGTGGGTGAAGACCACTCTCGCCCCCGGCTCCAAGGTCGTCACCGACTACTTCGAGAAGGCGGGTCTGACGCCCTACCTCGACAAGGTCGGCTTCAACCTGGTCGGCTACGGTTGCACCACCTGCATCGGCAACTCCGGTCCGCTCCCGGAGGAGGTGTCCCGGGCCGTCAACGAGCACGACCTCGCCGTCACCTCGGTGCTGTCCGGCAACCGGAACTTCGAGGGCCGGATCAACCCCGACGTCAAGATGAACTACCTGGCGTCCCCGCCGCTCGTCGTCGCCTACGCGCTCGCGGGCTCCATGAAGACGGACATCACCCGCGAGGCTCTCGGGACCGACACCGAGGGCAACCCCGTCTACCTCAAGGACATCTGGCCCACCGAGGCCGAGGTGAACGACGTCGTCGCCAACGCCATCGGCGAGGACATGTTCTCCAAGTCCTACAGCGACGTCTTCGCGGGCGACGCGCAGTGGCAGGCGCTGCCGGTGCCGACCGGGAACACCTTCGAGTGGGACACCGAGTCGACCTACGTCCGCAAGCCCCCGTACTTCGAGGGCATGCGCATGGACCCGGAGCCGGTGGAGGACATCTCGGGCGCGCGCGTGCTCGCCAAGCTGGGCGACTCGGTCACCACCGACCACATCTCGCCGGCCGGTGCGATCAAGGCCGACACCCCGGCCGGTCAGTACCTCACCGAGCACGGGGTGGAGCGCCGCGACTTCAACAGCTACGGCTCCCGTCGCGGCAACCACGAGGTCATGATCCGCGGCACCTTCGCCAACATCCGGTTGCGCAACCAGATCGCGCCGGGCACCGAGGGCGGCTACACCCGCGACTTCACCCGTGAGGACGGTCCGGTCTCCTTCATCTACGACGCCTCCCGGAACTACCAGGCCGCCGGCGTTCCGCTGGTCGTCCTGGCCGGCAAGGAGTACGGTTCCGGTTCCTCCCGTGACTGGGCGGCCAAGGGCACCGCGCTCCTCGGCGTCCGCGCGGTGATCGCCGAGTCCTACGAGCGCATCCACCGATCCAATCTCATCGGCATGGGCGTCCTGCCGCTGCAGTTCCCGGAGGGGGCCTCGGCCGAGTCCCTGGGGCTGACCGGTGAGGAGACGTTCTCCGTCACCGGCGTCACCGAGCTGAACGACGGCACCACGCCGCGCACGGTGAAGGTGGCCACCGACACCGGGGTGGAGTTCGACGCGGTGGTCCGCATTGACACCCCCGGTGAGGCGGACTACTACCGCAACGGCGGCATCATGCAGTACGTGCTGCGCCAGCTTGTCGCTTCCTGACCTGACCTGACCTGACGTGAGCGAGCGCCCCTCCCCTGCGACCCGCAGGGGAGGGGCGCTCGCTCTGTTGGAGGGATGTGCGGTTGTCCAGCGACGCCGTGCCCACGAACAGCAGGCCGACGTCCGAGACGTCGGGCGCGCCGACCCCCGGTGACCTGTGCCCCCTCGCCGACATCGGCGGGAACGAGGCGGTAGGCGCTCCTGTCGAGGTGCCTGTACCGGGCCGGCGATACGGCGTCCGGGTTGGGAAGGGTCGCCGCGGACGCGGGGGACTCGGCGGCCAGCGTCAAGGAAACTCCCCCACGAAAGCGCAGCAGACTCTTCTCGAAGACCTGAGCATGGTTCCTCTCCATGACGTCGGCTCAACGCGTATACGGCCGCGAGAACCGCGGAGCGCCGGACCTGTCGACTTCCCGCAGTGGCCTGCCCGACATGCTCGGTATTGCCGCAGGCCGGTTGAAGGTGTTCGGAAAGCTACAGCAACCCGCCGCGATCGGGTCCTTCCGGGTGTGAACTTGAGTGACATCTGAGATTACCAAGCGGTAGCTTTTCGCTTCGGTCGTGCGGCCCTCGTCGCCGAACCCACATCCTGGCAATTCGCTGTGAACGACCATCGGCAGCCCGCCCCGTCATCCTTGAGCGGCGGGCCGTATGGGACCGATGCTTTTCGGCCACCAGGTGTTACCAAGAAAGAACGCCTGCCCCCGGGGTTCGCGATCTGCTTGACCAAGGGCATGTGGATGCTGTTGTCTCTGGTGACGGAAGCGAAGAAGCTCCGGAGATCGAGGGCATTGCCCGGAATCACGCGCTCCCGGCCCGCTTCGCATGTGCTGTGCGCAGGTGCGGAATGCTCGCCTGAATTCTCCCCGACGGACGGAGGGGCGTACGAGCTATGCGAACATCTCCGGGATTCGGGTTTCTTGCATGGGCTTCGCTTCTCCGCAGGGGTGTGCGATCGAATGGAGGAAGGCAAGGATGCCGATCATAGTCCAGGGTATGGAACTGCAGGGCTCCAACGTCGGGAAGGCGGCCGATCTCGTAAAACAAGCCGTGCTCGGCATGGAGACGGAAAAGAAGTGGCAGAAGGACGAGGCGGTCGAGCACAGCGAGAACGCCAAAGCCAAGGTGGGCAAGTACTTCGGAGTGCACAGGAACGAGGATGTGACGTTCGATACGTGGAAGGCGTTCGCCGAGAGGCTCCTGGATGAACTCGGCAATGGTGCGAAGGCGGCGGCCTCGGGGGCGGCTCGGGAACAGGAGGCAGCCGGCGCGATCAACGGGGTGGTTGCGAGCAGCAACAACCTGCCTGCTTGGGTGACCAAGGAGTTCAGCAAGACCTTCGAGGACCTGGACCCCGACATCTATGCGAAGAGCAGCAGCGGCAAGAAGGACGAAAGTAGCACCGTCAAGGCCGATGTGTTGTCCGACGACGGTATCGGAGTGGTCGGGCCGCCGACCAAAGCCGACAAGAAGGATCAAACCATCGGCATCTTCAAGATGCTCGGAGCTGTCGCATCCTCTCACGGAAAGCAGGCGCATTCCTTCATCTACCGAGGGCAGCGGTACAAGCCGGACACCGACATTCAAAAGATCGTAAACCTGACCGCATGGGCTCGCGCACACGGCGTCGTTCCATGGGTCGAGGACGCCGACGGAAAGTTCGTCCTGGCGGAAAGGGATGACGAGAAGCTGAGGGCGCAGCTCGTGTAGGCCCATCACGGCCGTGAAGGCCCTGCCGCTCTCGCCGTGGAGTGGCGGGAAGCGGTGAGTCGAGGGCGGGTCGCGGCGCCCCCACGCGTTCGCGGTCTGCTGGTCGTGGCCCGCGCGCATGCCCCACCGGGGGCATGTGACCGAAATAATTGTCGTCACTTTCAAATCGGAGGAATTCTGCTCATGGTCAGGGTAGTGAACAACGTTCGAGAGCTCAAAGAACTGCTCCTGGAAATTCGCCAGAACCATCCACTGCCGCAGGTTCATCTCAGGGATCTGACCTGGTCCGCTCGGCAGGTAGACGAGTTGAAGCAGGACATAGCGAGCGGCAACACGCAGAACAACTTCACCCCGAACGTGCAGTACGATCCCGGCAACCCCCTGCCCGTCGTCGGCGACAAGAGCATCGAGAGGGTCGATCAGCGAGTCCGTGTATCTTGGAATCAGATAGCCGCGGCCGACACGGCTGACTACAAGATCATAAGGCTGGTGAAATCGGCGCGAATGCAGGTGACCAACTACAAGAGTCAGATGTACAAGCAATCCGCCTCTTGTGGCTATCTGCGAAGCATCACTGCCGAAGAGAAGGTGGACGGACAGGAGCTTGCCGCGGCGGGCAGTCTGAGGCAGTACGTCACGGACAAGACCGAGCAGGCCTACGGAGCCGCGAACTGGTCCTGGGATGGTCCCAATGATCAATTCAAGGACAAGCAGAACTACAATCAGGACTCGCCTGGATGGTACTTCGCGCCTTTCAAGTCGCAGCACCTCGCGTTGAAATCGAGCTTCGTTGTCTTCCTCGTTCGGGACGACACCTTCCTTCACTACTGTGAGTACGACGTGTCGTTCGCCGTGGAGTTCTCGGGCGACAGAGGATACATTCAGAGGTACTGAAACCATCTCGGTAGCGTCTCGTGACGGTTCGTGACATCCGATTCCAGGGCGTTGGCCCGCGCGGAACCGCATGGACGCCTCGGACGCCCAGCCGAACGCCCACTGCTCGTCGTCGAGTTCGCCGTCCACGGGCTTCTCGACCGGTGAGCCGGGAGCGGCGTCCGCTCCGGCGGAGTCGTGCCGGTCTGCCCGCGTGACGGCCCGGGTCGGCGTCGGTTTCCTCATGCCGAGGCCGGCACGGCCGTCACGCGGAGCCGCGCTCCCGGTCTCCTTCGGGGCGTGGCCCGCGCGTGTGGCGCGGGTGCCCGGCGGTCAGGGCGACGCCACCAACTCCACCTCGGCCAAGGCACTTTCGGAGTCGAGGGCGAGGCGGTATTTCGGGTAGGTGGCCGGCGCCCGCACGGAGAACACCCTGGTCTGCCGATCCCACGAGAAGGACTCCTCGGAGCGGGCGTCCAGCGTCCGCCAGGTGGAGCCGTCCGAGGAACCCTGGAGCCGCCACCCCGTCGGTGCCCGCGACCGGTCCGACGAAGTCAGCGTGTACCGGAGGGCGCGCACCTCCCTCGTGACCGGCAGGTTCACCGTGGTCACCGTCGTGTCGGTCGCCGAGGTGTCGTCGAAGAGGGGACCATCCCCCTCCACCGCGTCCCGCGTCGGCGTCGGGACCCGGTCGTCGGTGGTGATCGACACCGGCGCCGCGTCCTCCCCGGTGCCCCACCGCGAGGGGCGGGGTCCCATGTCGAACTCCAGCACCCCGCCCCGAGCGAGCAGCGAGTGGGGAAGCGAGGTCGACTCCCACCGCTTCCCGTCGATCCGCACCCCCTGTACGTAGACGTTCCGCGCGCTGTTCCGGGGCGCCCTCACCACGAGGGTCCGACCGTTCTCCAGTGTCAGGGTCGCCTTGGTGAACAGGGGGGAGCCGATGGCGTACTCGCCGCTGCCCATCACCAGGGGGTAGAAGCCGAGCGCGGAGAACAGGAACCAGGCCGACTGCTCCCCGTTGTCCTCGTCCCCGTGGTAGCCCTGGCCGATCTCGCTCCCCGTGTAGAGGCGGGACAGGACCTCCCGCACCCTCGCCTGGGTCTTCCAGGGCTGCCCGGCGGCGTCGTACATGTACAGTGCGTGGTGGGCCACCTGGTTGGAGTGTCCGTACATGCCCATGCGGACGTCCCGGGCCTCGGTCATCTCGTGGATGACGCCTCCGTAGGAACCGGCCAGCTCCGGGTCGGCGGTCTCCGGTGTGGCCAGGTAGGCGTCGAGCTTCTCGGCCAACGCCGAGCGCCCGCCGTAGAGGTTGGCCAGTCCCCGGCTGTCCTGGGGGGCGGCGAAGGCGTAGCCCCAGCCGTTGGTCTCGGTGTAGTCGTGGCCCCAGACACGCGGGTCGTACTCGTCGGAGGGCACCCTCGGGTGGCCGGCGGCGTCCCGCCCCTGGAAGAAGCCCGCCTCCTTGTCGAAGAGGTGGACGTAGCCCAAGGCCCGGTCGAGGAAGTACGCCGCCTCCTCCCTGTATCGGCGCTCGCCGGTCCGTTCGTACAGGGCTTGGCCCATCCGGGCGATGCCGTAGTCGTTCAGGTAGCCCTCCATGGCCCAGGACAGGCCTTCGTGGGTCGAGGTGTCGGTGTAGCCGACGAAGGGCGAGCGGGCCATGCCCTTGCGGCCCACTCCGGAGGACGGGGGCACCGCGGTGGCGTTCTTCAGGGCGGCCTCGTACGCGCTCTCGGCGTCGAAGTCGACGCCCTTGACGTACGCGTCGGCGAACGCCACGTCCGAGGAGGTGCCGGTCATCAGGTCGGCGTAACCGGGTGAGGACCATCGGGAGGTCCAGCCGCCGTCCCGGTAGTGCTGTACGAAACCGTCCGCCAACTCGCCGGCCTTCGACGGGGTGAGCAGCGTGTAGGCGGGCCATGTCGTCCGGTAGGTGTCCCAGAAGCCGTTGTTGACGTACACCTCGCCGTCGACGATCTTCGCGCCGGTGCGGGTGGGCGTGTCGGGCCGTTCCCGCTCGGAGAAGGGGGAGGCGTACCGGCTCTCCCCGTCGACCTGCTCGAAGCCCGAGTTCGGGTAGAGGTAGAGGCGGTAGAGGCCGGAGTAGAGCGTCGTGAGCTGCTCCGGTGTGGCGCCCTCGACCCGGACCTTCCCCAGGATCCGTTCCCACTGTCCTCGGGCCTCGCGCGAGACCTCGGCGAGGGTGGTCCCTCGGGGGATCTCCCGACGCAGGTTCTCCCGGGCCTGATCGACACCGATGAGCGAGGTCGCCAGTCGGAGCGTCACCACGCGGTCCGGCCCGGTCTCGAAGCGGAGGTGTCCGGTGGCACCCTCGGAGACGCCGCCGGTCGGTTCCTGGTCGAACTCGCCGTGGACGAAGAGCCGGGTGGCGCCGGTGGACAGGCCGGACCCGACGTCCGAGTAGCCGGTGACGATCCCCCGCTCACGATCCAGGGTGAGGCCGGCGTCGTCGGTGACGTTGTCGAAGATCACGCTCGCGTCGTCGCCCGGATAGGTGAAGCGGAACATGGCCGCGTGGTCGGTCGGGGCGAGCTCGGCCCGGATACCGTTCTCGAAGGTCACCCCGTAGTAGTACGGGCGCGCCGTCTCGTTCTCGTGTCGGAAGGCCAACTCGCGGGCCTCGGGGGCGGTGTCGGGCGTGTCGGAGGCGGCCGACGGCATCACCTGGAAGGTCTGCCTGTCGCCCATCCAGGGGCTGGGTTGGTGGGCGGCGCGGAACGCCTGGAGGGTCGGGAGGTTGTCGGCGTTGTTGTCGCGCGCGTACTGGTACAGCCAGCTCAGCGATCGGGCGTCGGTCACCGGTGTCCAGAAGTTGAATCCGTGCGGCACCGCCGTCGCGGGGAAGGTGTTGCCGCGAGAGTAGGCGGGGCCGGAGTGGGTGCCGCGCGTGGTGAGCACATGGTCGGAGAGATGGGCCTTGGGGGGCTCGGGCGGCGCCGGCCGCAGTGACACGTCGTCCAGCCAGCCACGGAACTGTGTCGGCCCGGTCGGCGAGTCGTACGCCACCAGGATCCGGTCGACGGTCCGTCCGGCGGCGACGGCCCCGATCCGCGACGTCACGTGGTTCCACTGGTCGACGTACAGCACCTTCGCCTCACCCTGCCCGCGCGGGGTCAGCGCGAACCCGTGCTGGTCGGTGGGTCCGAGGGTGCTGAGGCGGGTGCCGTCGGTGAAGGCGAGGTCGACGGAGACGTGGGTGGCGTCGTAGTCCGGGGAGCCGTTGGCCATCGAGGGGAACACTCGATAGGAGAGGAGGGTGTCCCGTTCCACCCTGACGTCGACATCGAAGATCTTGTTGGCCGACCAGGCCGGCCCCTCGGTGGTGTGTCGTCCCGCGTAGGACAGCGCGTGCCGGCCGGTGAAGCCGGCGCGGGCCTTGGCGGTGGGGGACGAGGTCGGGCCGGCGTCGACGCGGGAGAGCATGTCCCTGGGCACGGGACCCGGGGTGTCGTCCGTGGCGGGCTGCACGTCGGCGAGTTGCAGGAAATCGCCTCCCCGGTTGGCGGTGATCTCCAACCTGAGATGACGGTACGTGGCAGGCCTGTCCAACTCGTACACGTTGGTGTCGAAGCGTGTGGCGAAGGTCTCGTCGGAGCGACCGTCCAGCGTGGTCCACGTGTCGCCGTCGGTGGAACCCTTCAACGTCCAGTCCGCGGGGTCACGTTCGGCGTGGTCGTTGGCCGATGTCAGCGCGTAGCGGGTCAGTTCGAGGGGCGCGTCCAGCTCGAACTCGACCCATCCCGTCGGTTCGAGGGTCAGCCACTTGGTGCCTGGGTCACCGTCGACGAGGTTCTCCTTCACCTCTCCGGCGCCGGTGTTCTCGCCGCCGGCCCGGACCTCGACGATCCGGTCCGCGACGCTGCCCGGGATGCCGGAACGGTAGCCGCCGTCGACCCCCGACGAAGCGGGGCGGCCGTCGGCGTCGGTGTCGACGGTGTCCTGCCAGTCCGGAGCCGGGTCGTCCGGCTCGAAGGAGGAGGCGAACGCCCGCTCAGGCGGGTCGGGGTCTCGCGGCAGGGCGACCGCCGCGCCGGGAGTGCCCACCACCAGCGCCAGCAGGACGGCCACCGAGACCGCCGGACCCCGTCCGTGCCGAGTTCTGCCCCGCATCCGTTCGGCCTCCTGGTGAGACAACGTTGTCAAGTGCGTCTCGCGGAGACCAGTAGTCGTCGAAGCGGCCAGTGGTGTCAAGGGAGTCGAAACGGCCACCCGGCCGGTTCGTCGCGGGGAACGCGTGCGAGACCGGCGGCCTGGGTCGCGTGGGGTCGGTCTCGGTCCGGCTCGACCTCTTGACGCGCCTCGATCCCACCCGCTCAGCTGGGGGTTCACTAGTTGCACGAGCGGGGCCGGCCCGGGCCCGCGTGCGGGAGGTCGGTCGTGGATACTCCGGGATCGCAGTCGTCGCTGCACCGAGCCAACCTGGAGCGGGTGGTGCGTGCCGTGCGGCTGGCCGGCTCGCTGACGCAGGCGGAGATCGCCAGGCGTACGGGCCTGTCCGCGGCGACCGTCTCCAACATCGTTCGCGAGCTCACCGAGGGCGGCACCGTCCAGGTCACCCCCACCTCGGTGGGCGGGCGGCGGGCACGCAGCGTCTCCCTGCGGGGCGACGCCGGTGTCGTCGTCGGTGTCGACTTCGGGCATGCCCGGCTGCGCGTCGCGGTCGGCAACCTGGCCCACCGGGTGCTGGCCGAGGAGTCCGAGTCGTGGGACACGGACGCCGCCCCCGCTCTCGCACTGGACCACGCCGCGCTGTCGGTCTCCCGGCTGATGGAGGCGGCCGGGGTGGACCGTTCCAAGATCGTCGGCGTGGGTGTCGCCGTCCCGGGCCCCGTCGACACGACCTCGGGAGAGCTGGGTCCGACGACCCTCTTCCCCGGTTGGGTCGGTGTCCGGCCGGGGGAGGGGCTGGCCGGCCGGCTCGGCGTCCCCGTGTACGCGGACAACGACGCCAATCTGGGCGCCCTGGGGGAGCTGGTCTGGGGCAGTGGGCGCGGCGTGCGGAACCTGGCCTACGTCAAGGTCGCCCACGGCGTCGGTGCCGGGGTGGTGATCGACGGTGGGCTTCACCGGGGCCGGGGTGGCACGGCGGGCGAGATCGGGCACATCACCCTGGACGAGTCGGGACCGGTGTGCCGGTGCGGCAACCGGGGCTGCCTGGAGACCTTCGCCGCCGCCGGATACGTGCTTCCGTTGCTGCGACTCAGCCGCGGTGTCGAGCCCACGCTTTCGGAGCTCGTCCGCCGGGCCCGGGAGGGCGACCCGGGCTGTCGCCGGGTGATCGCCGACGTCGGGCGACACGTCGGCGGTGGCGTGGCGGGCCTGTGCAACCTGCTCGACCCGGACCGGGTGATCGTGGGCGGCGACCTGGCGGAGGCGGGAGAGCTGTTCCTGGGGCCGGTGCGCGAGTCCTTGGGTCGCTACGCCCTCCCGGGCGTCACGGAAACGCTCGCCGTCGTGCCGGGCGCGCTCGGCGGGCGTGCCGAGGTGCTCGGCGCGCTGGCTCTCGCCCTGAGGGAGACGGGGGACTCCGCGCTGCTCGACGGCGGGGCCGCCGGTTCCGTGGCGCCGGCCGGCTCCGAGGGCTGATCGTTCCGGAAACCGACCCACCGGAGATCTACTTCTTGACGGCGCACGGTGAGGGGTACTTGACTGCGAGTCACGTCGGTCGCGATGTCGCGACCCCGTCAGGGAGGTGCCCGAAGTGACATCGCGTACGGGTCGTGCCGCCGTTGCCGCGTGCACAGTCGCTCTGGCCGTCTCGCTCTCGGCGTGCGGCAGCGCCGAGCAGGCCGAAGGGGACGGCGAGGCGTCGGCGAACGCACCCTCGGGGAAGGGCGACGACATCCGTGTCGGCCTGCTGCTCCCGGAGAACCAGACGGCCCGCTACGAGCGGTTCGACCGCCCGTTGATCGAGCGCCATGTCAAGGAGTTGACCGACAATCGCGGTGAGGTCGTCTACGCCAACGCCAAGCAGGACGCCACCCTCCAGAGCCAGCAGATCGACACCATGATCACGAACAAGGTCGACGTGCTGATCCTGGACGCCGTGGACGCCCGGGCCGTCGCCGGTTCGGTGCGCGAGGCCAAGGAGGCCGGGATTCCGGTCGTCGCCTTCGATCGGCTGGCCGAGGGGCCGGTCGACGCCTACACCTCCTTCGACAACGAGCAGATCGGCAGGGTGCAGGCACAGGCGCTCCTGGAGGCCCTCGGCGACGACGCCGACAAAGGTCAGATCGTCATGATGAACGGCTCCTTCACCGACCCGAACGCGGCCCAGTTCAAACGAGGCGCCCACCAGGTCCTCGACGGCAAGGTGACCGTGGGCAAGGAGTACGACACCACCGAGTGGAAGGCGGAACACGCCAACAAGAACATGGAGGGCGCCATCTCCGCCCTCGGCAAGGACGAGATCGTCGGTGTCTACTCCGCCAACGACAGCATGGCCGGCGGGGTCATCACCGCGCTGAAGGCCGGCGGTTTCTCCACCCTGCCGCCCGTCACCGGCCAGGACGCCGAACTCTCCGGCGTCCAGCGCATCGTCGCCGGCGAACAGTTCATGAGCGTCTACAAGCCCTACGGTCCCGAGGCCGAGGCCGCCGCCGCGATGGCCGTCGCGCTGGCCCGGGGAGAGCCGCTCGACACCATCGCCGAGGACACGGTGGACAGCGCCGGCACCCCGGACATCCCCGCCGTGCTGATCCCGGTCGTCCCGCTGACCCGGGACAACATCCAGGAGACCGTGATCGCCGACGGGGTCTACACCGTCGCCCAGATCTGCACCGAACGGTACCGGGCGGCCTGTGAGGAGCTCGGGCTCCGGTAACAACGGCCCGGCCCCCGGGGTCCGTACCCACGATGCCGCCCTCTCCCGCGCCGCCTCCGAGGTCCGGCGCGGCTCGGGGGACGAAGGAGTTGATCGGTGTGCCCGTCACACCCGTGTTGGCCCTGCGCGGGGTCTCCAAACGCTTCGGCGCCGTTCAGGCGCTCGCCGGCGTGGACCTGGAGGTGTGCGCCGGAGAGGTCGTCGCCTTGGTGGGCGACAACGGCGCCGGCAAGTCCACTCTGGTCAAGACGATCGCCGGGGTCCATCCCGTCGACGAGGGCCTGGTCGAATGGGAGGGGCGGGCCGTGTCCATCGGCCGGCCGCAGGACGCCCGGTCGCTGGGCATCGCGACCGTCTACCAGGACCTGGCCCTGTGCGACAACATCGACGTCGTCGGCAACCTGTTCCTGGGTCGGGAGGTGAGCCGCCGGGGCGTCCTGGACGAGGTCGAGATGGAGCGGCGCGCCCGGGAGTTGCTCGACACCCTATCGATCCGGGTTCCCAGCCTCCGTGTGCCGGTCGCGGCCCTCTCCGGGGGCCAGCGGCAGAGCGTGGCGATCGCCCGGTCCCTGCTCGGAGAGCCCCGGCTGGTCGTCCTCGACGAACCCACCGCCGCCCTCGGCGTCGAGCAGACGGCTCAGGTTCTGGACCTGGTCGAGCGGCTGCGCGAGCGCCGCCACGCCGTCCTCCTGGTCAGCCACAACATGGCGGACGTGAAGGCGGTGGCGGACCGGGTCGTCGTCCTCAGACTGGGGCGTGACAACGGCGTCTTCGACGTCCGGTCGACGTCGCAGGAGGAGATCGTCTCGGCCATCACCGGGGCCGCGGACAACGCGGTGACTCGCAGGGCCGCCCGAGTCGACACCGAGAGGAGGACGAGGGCGTGAGCGTCGACGAGACCACCACCCCCAACGACCACCCGGACCGTCCGAACGCGAGCGCGAGCCCTTCGGAGGGTGCCCGCCCTCCCGTGGTGACCGCCGACCCCCGGCTCCTGGTGCGAAGGCCCGGATCCGCCGGTCACCTCGACGCGTTCCGGCGCCGGCTTGGCGGTGGCGACCTGGGCGCCGTGCCGGTCGTCGTCGGCCTCGCGGCCATCTGGGGTGTCTTCCAGACCCTGAACCCGGCGTTCCTGTCCGCGCAGAACCTCAGCAACATCGCCGTCGCCATGGTGGCGACCGGGATGATGTCCGTCGGCGTCACGTTCGTGCTGTTGCTCGGCGAGATCGACCTCTCGGTCGGCTCGGTCAGCGGTGTCGGCGGAGCGCTCTTCGCTCTCTTGGCCGTGACCCACGGGGTCGACGAGTGGGTGGCCCTGGTGTGCGCGGTCGCGACCGGAGCGATCATCGGGGCCGTGCACGGCGTGGTCTTCGCCCGGTTGGGCGCTCCGGCCTTCGCCGTCACCCTGGCCGGGCTGCTCTTCTGGAACGGCCTCATGCTGCGCCTCCTGGGCTCCAACGGCACGATCAACATCGACAGCGAGGGTGTGGTCGGTGCTCTGACCACCCACTACTTCTCCGATGTCGCCGCGGCCCACGGCCTGGCCACCCTGGCCGTCGTCGGGTACGGCGCGGCGGCCCTCCGCGACACCCGGCGCCGGATCGCGGCCGGGATCCCTGCCCGATCGCCGGGCGAGATCGCGCTGCGGACCGGGCTGCTCGCCTGCGTCGCCTACGCCGCCGCGACGGTGCTCAACCAGTACAAGGGCCTGCCGCTGGCGACGGCGCTCTTCCTGGCCGTCCTGGTCACGATGGACTTCCTGCTGCGTCGCACCGCCTATGGGCGGAAGGTGACGGCGCTGGGCGGTGGAGTCGAGGCGTCCCGTCGCGCGGGAGTCGACGTCGCCGCCGTGCGCGTCTCCGTCTTCGCTCTCTCGGGGTTCTTCGCGGCCGTCGGCGGCCTGTTCTGGGCCTCCAAGATCGCCGCCGCCAACCAGAGCGCCGGCTCCGGGGATCTTCTGATGAACGTCATCGCGGCGGCCGTCATCGGGGGTACCAGCCTCTTCGGTGGGCGTGGCCGAGTCTGGAACGCCCTGCTCGGCGTGATGGTGATCACTTCCATCCAGTACGGTCTGGCCCTCCAGGGGGTCGGGGCGCCCGTCCAATACATGATCACTGGCGGGGTGTTGCTGGCGACCGTGGTCCTCGACTCCGCGACTCGACGGTCGCGGCGGACCGCCGGTCGAGGCTGACCGGAGGCTCGCCGTCCGCACCGCGGGCCTGCCGCGAAGGCCGGGCCGGTTCGCTCGTGTCGGGGCCGGCGCGCCCGCCGAGCCGGGCATGGAAGGCGCGTGGCGCCGGTGGGCACACCTGTACGGTGCCCGTGGCCCGGTCGTAGAAGCGGCCGGAGTTGGGTACGGCCGAATGCGTGACGTACGACGCACCGCCCGGCGCCGCCCGGCCGCGCCGGAACATTAGACTCGTCGAGCCCGGCAACAGCTCGAACAGCTCAACTGCAAGGAGGCACGGGTGCCGCTGCTGACCCGCATCACGGGACCGCGCGATCTGGACCGGCTCAGCTTGGAGCAGCTTGGGGAGCTGGCCCAGGAGATCCGGACCTTCCTGGTCGACGCGGTCTCCAAGACCGGCGGCCACCTCGGCCCCAACCTCGGAGTGGTGGAGCTCACCCTCGCCCTGCACCGGGTCTTCGAGTCGCCCAGGGACAAGGTGCTGTGGGACACGGGACACCAGTCCTACGTGCACAAACTGCTCACCGGACGACAGGACTTCTCCCGCCTGAAGATGAAGGGCGGGCTCTCCGGCTACCCGGCGCGGTCCGAGTCCGAGCACGACGTGATCGAGAACAGCCACGCCTCCGCCGTCCTCGGGTGGGCCGACGGGATCGCCAAGGCCAACGAGATCCGCCGCCGCGACGACCACGTGGTGGCCGTCATCGGCGACGGCGCCCTCACCGGCGGCATGGCCTGGGAGGCGCTCAACAACATCGCCGACGCCAAGGACCGGCCCCTGGTCATCGTCGTCAACGACAACGAGCGTTCCTACGCGCCCACCATCGGCGGACTCGCCAACCACCTCGCGACGCTGCGCACCACCGACGGCTACGAGCGGTTCCTGGCCCGGACCCGGGAGGTGCTGGAGCGCACACCGGTCGTGGGCCGTCCGCTGTACGACACCCTGCACGGCGCGAAGAAGGGGCTGAAGGACTTCATCGCCCCGCAGGGCATGTTCGAGGACCTCGGTCTGAAGTACGTCGGACCCATCGACGGTCACGACATCGAGGCGCTGGAGTCCGCCCTCACCCGCGCCAAGCGCTTCGGCGGGCCGGTCATCGTGCACTGCCTCACCGAGAAGGGGCGCGGATACCAGCCGGCCCTCGCCGACGAGGCGGACCGCTTCCACGCCGTCGGCAAGATCCACCCCGACACCGGTCTACCCATCGCCACCTCGGGCGCCGACTGGACCAGCGTCTTCGGGGAGGAGATGGTCAAGCTCGGGGAGGAGCGCGAAGACGTCGTCGCCATCACGGCGGCGATGCTGCAGCCGGTCGGACTGGACCGGTTCGCCAAGCGCTTCCCCGACCGCGTCTACGACGTCGGCATCGCCGAGCAGCACGGTGCCGTCTCCGCGGCGGGCCTCGCCCACGGAGGGGTACACCCGGTCTTCGCCGTCTACGCGACCTTCCTCAACCGGGCCTTCGACCAGGTGTTGATGGACGTCGCCCTGCACCGCTGCGGCGTCACCTTCGTGCTGGACCGGGCCGGCGTCACCGGCACCGACGGCGCTTCGCACAACGGCATGTGGGACATGTCCATCCTCCAGGTCGTCCCCGGTCTGCGACTCGCCGCCCCTCGCGACGCCGACCAGGTCAGGGCGCAGCTGCGCGAGGCCGTCGGGGTGGACGACGCCCCGACGGTCGTGCGCTTCTCCAAGGGTGCCGTGGGCCCCGCTGTTCCCGCCGTCGGTCGCGTCGGCGGCATGGACGTGCTGCGCCGACCGGGCACCGACACGCCCGACGTGCTGCTCGTCTCCGTCGGCGCCCTGGCTCCGATGTGTCTGGAGGTCGCCGACCTGCTCGACAAGCAGGGCATCTCGACCACCGTCGTCGACCCGCGCTGGGTCAAGCCCGTCGACGAGGCGATGGCCCCGCTCGCCGAGCGTCACCGGGTCGTGGTCACCGTGGAGGACAACTCCCGCGTCGGAGGGGTCGGTTCCGCCGTCGCCCAGGCGCTGCGGGACGCGGGGGTCGACGTGCCGTTGCGGGACTTCGGCATTCCGCCCCGTTTCCTCGACCACGCCTCGCGGGCCGAGGTACTCGCCGAGATCGGTCTCACCGCGCCGGACATCGCGCGTCAGGTCACCGGCCTGGTCGCCAAGCTCGACGGGCTTCCGCACCGCGCCGTCCGGACGAACGGCGGGCCGCGCTCCCAGCGCGCCGTGTCCAGTGTCGACGCGGTGGAGCCCGTCGGCGACTGAACCGCACCCGGCCCTCGGGGTCTTCCCGGGGGCCGGTCCCGAGCCGCGCCGTTCCACTCGTCCGGCGATCGCGGGCGGTCCGCGCCCGCACCGGCGCGCGGCCTGGCGAACCCGTCGCGGACCGCGAGGGGCGGCGCCCGCTCGCCCCGTCGTCCGGGTCGAGCGGACGTCAACGAGGGCGCACCGCGCGGGGGCCCGCCACCTCTGCGCCCAAGGCGCCGACCCGCCGTCGGAGTTCCCGGTCCGCCGTGACGACCAGGACCGGGCCGTCCGCGGCGTTCTCGACGAGATCGACGATGTGATCGTCGCCGCTGTCGGACGCCGACTCCACCCGGACCCCGGCGACCGAACCGACTCCGCGAGCCGCCCCCTCGACGACCAGGACGATCTCCACGTCCATCGCCCGCCCGGGCACCCCGTCCGTTGCCAGGCGATCCCGCAGGCGTTCCGCCGCGCCCCGCCGATCCCGCCACCAGCCGTCGGGCACCGAGCCGATCACGTTCGCCGCGTCGACGACCACCAGGAGCGGAGTGTTGTCCGTCATGGTCGGCAGCGTCCCATGTCCGCTCGACGCGTGACGCGTCACGCGTCGAGCGGACATGGGACCCTCCGGACCGGTCACTCCGCGGGCGCGGGGTGTGTGGGCACCGGATCGCGCCCGCTCTCCCCCATGATCGCGGTCGCCCACGTCGCCGGCTACCCCACGGAGTCCGGGATCTCCCCGCCCTCGCGGATCGCCGCCCACAAGAGGCCGGCGTCGGGCTCCGAGGGCACCACGCGATTGGGGTCCCGCACGTCGTAGGCGACCGGCAGAGTGATCGTCTCCATCGTCGCGGGGTCGATCCCGTCCATGCCGCTCGCGAGTTCCGCGAGGTCGCCGAGCGAGGCGAGGTCGGAGTCCGTGGTGAGCGCGGAGGTGAGGGTGTCGGCGATCCGGTAGGCCGTGGTGGGGCTGCCGAGCAGGTCCTGACGCTTGATCTCGCTCAGCATGGCGACGAGGAAGACGCTCCCCGTCGCGACCGCTGTGGGCCCGGGCAGGTCCCTCACCCCCCTGGGGGGTTGCCTCTTCCCGGCCGCCTCACCGAGAAGGGGACGCCGGGGACCCGAGAACGGGGAGGGGCGCCGGGGAGGGACGACGTCTCCTCCTCGGCACCCCGCCCACCCGAGCCCTACTAGGCGGGAACGTCGGCGACTCCGACGGGCAGGAACCGCTTGCCGTTCACCCGCTCGCCGACACCCTCGCGGTCCAGGTACGGCGTGATGCCACCCAGGTGGAAGGGCCAACCGGCGCCGGTGATCAGGCACAGGTCGACATCCTGCGCCTCGGCGACGACGCCCTCTTCCAGCATCAGGCCGATCTCGCGGGCGACCGCGTCCAGGACACGGGTCCGCACCTGCTCCTCGGTCAGGACGGTGTCGCCCTGCTTCAGCAGCGCCGTCACCTCCGGGTCCAGCTCCGGCTTGCCGCTGTCGTGGACGTAGAACCCCCGCTTGCCGGCCTCGACGACCGCCTTGAGGCTGGGCGAGACGGTGAAGCGGTCCGGGAAGGCCCTGTTGAGGGTCTCCGAGACGTGCAGGCCGATTGCCGGGCCGACCAACTCCAGCAGGACC
Organism: Streptomyces sp. HSG2; assembly: GCF_016598575.1. NCBI lineage: Bacteria > Bacillati > Actinomycetota > Actinomycetes > Kitasatosporales > Streptomycetaceae > Streptomyces > Streptomyces sp. HSG2. The sequence goes on along the minus strand of NZ_CP066801.1, from coordinate 840,272 downwards.
AGCGGCGACATCGGCAGGCCGAGCGGCTCGACGGCCCGCTCGGCGACGGGAACCGGTGTGCCTTCGTCGATGACGTTCTGGATCTCTCCCATGAAGCGGGTCAGGATCCGGTTGACGACGAACGCCGGCGCGTCCTTGACCAGCACGGCGGTCTTCTTCAGCTTCTTGGCGACGGAGAAGGCCGTCGCCAGGGAGGCGTCGTCCGTCTCGTCGCCCCGGACGATCTCCAGCAGCGGCAGCACGGCGACCGGGTTGAAGAAGTGGAAGCCGACCACCCGCTCGGGGTGCTTCAGTTTCGCGGCCATCTCGGAGACCGACAGGGAGGAGGTGTTGGTGGCCAGGATGGCGTGCGCCGGGGCGACCGCCTCGACCTCCGCGAACACCTGCTGCTTGACGCCCATCTCCTCGAAGACGGCCTCGATGACGAAGTCCGCGTCCGCGAAGCCCTCGGCCTTGTCCAGGACCCCGCTGACCAGTGCCTTCAGCCGGTTGGCCTTGTCCTGGCCGATGCGTCCCTTGCCGAGCAGCTTGTCGATCTCGGCGTGGACGTAGCCGACGCCCTTGTCGACGCGCTCCTGGTCGATGTCGGTCAGCACGACCGGCACCTCCAGGCGGCGCAGGAAGAGCAGCGCCAGCTGTGAGGCCATCAGCCCGGCCCCGACGACACCCACCTTGGTGACCGGGCGCGCCAGGCTCTTGTCGGGCGCGCCGACGGGCCGCTTGCCGCGCTTCTGCACCAGGTTGAAGGCGTAGATGCCGGCCCGCAGCTCACCGCCCATGATCAGGTCGGCGAGCGCCTGGTCCTCGGCGTCGAAGCCTCGCTGCGTGTCGCCGTCCTTGGCCGCGGCGATGATGTCCAGGGCGCGGTAGGCGGCCGGTGCGGCGCCGTGCACCTTGGCGTCGGCGATGGCCCGCCCGCGGGCCACGGCCTGGTCCCAGGCCTCGCCGCGGTCGATCGCCGGGCGCTCGACGCGGATCTCGCCCTTGAGGACGGCCGCTGTCCAGATCAGCGACTGCTCCAGGAAGTCGGCGCCCTCGAAGATGGCGTCCGCGATCCCGAGCTCGTGGACCTGCGCGCCCTTGAGCTGCTTGTTCTGGTTCAGGCTGTTCTCGATGATCACCGAGACGGCCTTCTCCGGGCCGATCAGGTTCGGCAGCAGCACGCAGCCACCCCAGCCGGGGACCAAGCCGAGGAAGACCTCGGGCAGCGAGAAGGCGGGCACCGCCGAGGAGACCGTCCGGTAGGTGCAGTGCAGGCCCACCTCGACGCCCCCGCCCATGGCCGCGCCGTTGTAGTAGGCGAAGGTCGGCACCCCGAGCGAGGCCAGGCGTTTGAAGACGTCGTGGCCGCCCTTGCCCATGGCGAGCGCGTCCTGGTGCTCCTTGAGAAGTTCGACGCCCTTGAGGTCGGCGCCGACGGCGAAGATGAACGGCTTTCCGGTGACGCCCACGCCGACGATCTCGCCGGCGGCGGCCTCGCGCTCCACCTGGTCCAGCGCGGCGTCCAGGTTCCCCAGCGACTGGGGGCCGAACGTCGTCGGCTTGGTGTGGTCGTGGCCGTTGTCCAGCGTGATCAGCGCGAAGCGCCCGGCCCCCAGGGGGAGGTCGAGGTGGCGTACGTGCGCCTGGGTGACGACCTCGCCGGGAAACAACTCGGCGGCACCCTTCAGCAGCTCTGCGGTGGTGCTCACTTGTCCCCCTCGAAGTGCGGGTTCTCCCAGATGACGGTCGCGCCCATGCCGAAGCCGACGCACATGGTGGTGAGGCCGTAGCGGACCTCGGGCCGCTCCTCGAACTGGGCGGCGAGCTGGGTCATCAGCCGCACGCCGGAGGAGGCCAGGGGGTGGCCGAAGGCGATCGCGCCGCCGTATTGGTTGACGCGCGGGTCGTCGTCGGCGATGCCGTAGTGGTCGAGGAAGGCCAGCACCTGCACGGCGAAGGCCTCGTTGATCTCGAACAGGCCGATGTCGGAGATGGACAGTCCGGCCTGGGCCAGCGCCTTCTCCGTGGCGGGGATCGGGCCGTAGCCCATCACCTCGGGCTCTACGCCGGCGAAGGAGTAGGAGACCAGACGCATCTTGACCGGCAGGCCGTGTTCGCGCGCGAAGTCCTCGGAGGCGATGACCGAGGCGGTGGCGCCGTCGTTCAGGCCGGCCGCGTTGCCCGCGGTGACCCGACCGTGCACGCGGAAGGGGGTCTTGAGGCCTTCGAGGTTCTCCAGCGTGGTCCCGGGACGCATCGGTTCGTCGGTCGTGACCAGGCCCCAGCCGGTCTCGCCGCCCTCGGGGTTGGTGCGGCGCACCGAGATCGGGACCAGGTCCTGCTGGATCTTGCCGTCCGCGTACGCCTTGGCGGCCTTCTCCTGGGAGCGCACGGCGTACTCGTCGGCCCGGCGCTTGGTGATGTGGGGGTAGCGGTCGTGGAGGTTCTCCGCGGTCATCCCCATGAACATGGCGGACTCGTCCACGAGCTTCTCGCTGACGAACCGCGGGTTCGGGTCCACGCCCTCGCCCATCGGGTGGCGGCCCATGTGCTCGACACCACCGGCGATGACGGCGTCGTAGGCGCCGAAGGCGATGGAACCGGCGGTGGTGGTCACCGCGGTCATGGCGCCCGCGCACATCCGGTCGATGGAGTAGCCGGGGACGGACTGGGGCAGGCCGGCGAGGATGCCGGCGGTGCGGCCGATGGTCAGTCCCTGGTCGCCGATCTGCGTGGTCGCGGCGATGGCGACCTCGTCGATCTTCTTGGGGTCGAGACCGGGGTTGCGTCGCAGCAGCTCCCGGATCGCCTTCACGACGAGGTCGTCGGCGCGGGTCTCGTGGTAGACGCCCTTCGGGCCCGCCTTGCCGAACGGGGTACGGACGCCGTCGACGAAGACGACGTCCCTGACGGTACGAGGCACGATGGCTCTCCTCCAGGGTGCTGGGTGGCACTGCCGCGGCACGCTGAGCGTCCGCTCAGGCACATGCTACTTATGGGTAACGTAGCTGCACAGCCCCCTCGCCTGGAGCGGTGAACGTCACACCCCTGCCGGCCGAACCGGCCGGCCCGGGTGTCGCGGCCGGCGAAGCCCGCCGAGGCGGCGGACGGCGAGCGGCCCCGAGCGTCGTGCCCGCCGACGGGGCACGACCACGCCGGGTCAGGTCGCCAGCGCGGCCGTGAGAAGGGGTGTCACCAGTCGGACCTGCCATGGGCGGGCCCCGTGCGCGCTCAGCGCGTCGGCCACGGTCTCGGCGGACACGACGGCCGGTGGCTCCCAGCACACCCGGCGGACCGTGTCGGGGGTGACGAGGTTCTCCGGCGGCAGGTCCAGTCGCTCCGCCAGGGCCGTCACGGCACCGCGCGCGGCGGTCAGGCGGGCGGCGGCGACCGGGTCCTTGTCGGCCCAGGCCCGTGGCGGCGGAGGTCCGGGCACGGCCTGTCCGGGGTGCGGCAAACGGGACTCGGGCAGAGACCTGGCCCGGTCCACGGCGGACTGCCACTGCTCCAACTGGCGACGGTTGACCCGGCCGAAGCCGTTCAGCGCGGCGAGGGTCCGGGCGTCGGTCGGCAGCGCGAGGGCGGCCTCCACGATCGCCGCGTCCGACAGCACCTTCCCGGGCGACACGTCCCGGCGCCTGGCGACGAGGTCCCGCGCCTGCCACAGCTCGCGGACGACCGCCAACTGCCTGCGTCGCCGTACCTTGTGCATGCCCGAGGTGCGGCGCCAGGGGTCGCGCCGCGGTTCGGGTGGTGGCGCGGAGGCGATGGCGTGGAACTCCTGTCGGGCCCATTCCAGCTTGCCCTGCCGCTCCAGATCCTTCTCCAGCGCGTCGCGCAGGTCCACCAGGAGTTCCACGTCCAGGGCGGCGTAGCGCAGCCAGGGCTCGGGCAAGGGGCGGGTGGACCAGTCGACGGCGGAGTGGCCCTTTTCCAACGTGTAGCCGAGAACCCCCTCCACCATGGCGCCGAGGCCGACCCGGGGGAAGCCGGCCAGTCGACCGGCCAGCTCGGTGTCGAACAGAGTGGCGGGTGCCATTCCTATCTCCCGCAGACACGGCAGGTCCTGGGTGGCGGCGTGCAGCACCCACTCCGCGTCCGCCAGGACCCCGCCCAGCGCGGTCAGGTCGGGGCAGGCCACGGGGTCGATCAGGGCGGTGCCGGCCCCCTGCCGGCGAATCTGGACCAAGTAGGCGCGTTGGCCGTAGCGGTAGCCGGAGGCGCGCTCCGCGTCCACGGCGACCGGGCCCGAGCCCGCCGCGAACGCCTCGATCGTCTCGGCCAGCGCGGCCGGGTCGGCCACGACCGGTGGGACGCCCTCCCCGGGTTCCAGCAAGGGGGTCGGCGCCTGGGCAGGAGATCCGGGCTCGTCCGGAGGGGCGCCTCCGGTGGTGCGCAGGGGACGGTCTGCTGCGGTTTCGTGGGCGTCGGTCACCTGTCAAGGGTATCCGTGCGCGGGCCGGGCCCGTCGACGGAACGTTCCGTCGACGGGCCCGGGAGGGAGGGGAACCGGCCATGGCGGGCGGCTGCCGGGGGGGAGAGGCGGGAGCCGACCGGAGGGCGGGTCGGGGCGAGGGAGGGAGACGGGGAGGGGGAGCACGGCGCGAGGCCCCGCGGGGGCGTGCTCAGTGGATGATGCCGGTCCGCAGGGCCACGGCCACCATTCCGGCGCGGTCCCCGGTGCCGAGCTTGCGGGCGATCCTGGCGAGGTGGCTCTTGACGGTCAGCGCGGACAGTCCCATGGAGACCCCGATCGCCTTGTTCGACTGGCCTTCGGCGACCAGTCGCAGCACCTCCACCTCACGGCCGGACAGTTCGCGGTAGCCACCCGGGTGGCTCGGGGCACCCGGGGGGCGGCGGTGAAGGCGGGCCGCGGCGGCGCCGATGGGGGCGGCGCCGGGGCGGCCGGGCAGGCCGAGGTTGGTCCGCGTGCCGGTGACGACGTAGCCCTTCACCCCGCCCGCCAGGGCGTTGCGAACGGCGCCGATGTCGTCCGCGGCGGACAGGGCGAGACCGTTCGGCCAGCCCGCGGCTCGGGTCTCCGACAGGAGCGTCAGGCCGGAACCGTCGGGGAGATGGACGTCGGCCACACAGATGTCACGGGGGTTGCCGACGCGGGGACGAGCCTCCGCGATGGACGAGGCCTCGATCACGTCGCGCACGCCGAGCGCCCACAAGTGGCGGGTGACGGTGGAGCGGACGCGGGGGTCGGCGACGACCACCATGGCGGTGGGCTTGTTCGGGCGGTAGGCGACCAGGCTTGCGGGCTGCTCGAGAAGAACGGACACCAGGCCTCCTGGAGTGCGGGGACGGGGTCGGCTCGTGGGGAAGAAGCCGGGACGAACCGTGCTTGCAAGGTCACAGTCGTCTTCGGCAGCGTGCCGGTCGGCCTTTAGAGAGTGATCACTATCCGGTGAGTAACAATCAGAACAATTCGGACAGGCTGTCGATCATTCGAAGCTCGAACGGTTACGACCTGCGGCGGCGCGATGTCGCAAAGATTCCGAAAGTGGCCGTATCGACAAAGTGACCGGAAAGATGCCCCGGGGCGTCGATCGAGGAGATCGGGTCACGCGGAAGTCGCGGCGGGGAGGAGGAGAGGCGCTGGCAAGGCGTGCTCGATCCCGAGGCGAAGCGGCGGGGGGCACCGGAGGCGAGAGACGGGGAACGGACGCCCCACTGCCCCGCGCACCCCGGCAGGCGGGAGCGGGCGGAGACCGGCGGACACCGGCCGCGGGACGCGGCCCGCGGGCACGGCACGCCCCTCGGGGCCGTCAGGCCGGTCGCGGACCCCGGCGCTGGGGGAGCGTCACGACCGACGCGTCCCCCTGCCCCGAGGGCGGCAGCCCCGCCACCTGCGCCAGCAGGTCGCACCAGCCGGCCAGGTGCGCGGCGGTGTCCGGCACCCCGCCCGCCTGCTCCCGGGGGGTCCAGGAGGCCCGGATCTCGATCTGCGTCGTCCCCGGGCGCGCCGCCAACTCGCCGAAGTACTGCGAACTCACCCGCGTCACGGTGCCTCCCGGCTCGCCGTACGACAGCCCGCGGGCCTCCAACGCTCCGGTCAGCCAGCTCCAGCACACCTCCGGCAGCAACGGATCCGCCGCCATCTCCGCCTCCAGGTCCGCCCGCACCAGGGTCACCAGTCGAAACGTGCCCCGCCACGCCTCGTGCCCCGCCGGATCGTGCAACAACACCAACCGCCCGTCGGCGAGTTCCTCCTCGCCCTCGGTCACCGTCGCCTCCAGTGCGTGGGCGTACGGCGCCAGCCGTTGCGGCGCCCGCGTCCGCTCCACCGCGATCTGCGGTCGGATCCGCGCCCCCCGCAGAGCCTCCACCGCCGCGCGGAACGGCCCCGGCGTTCCGTCCTCCCGGCTTCCCGCGTCGCCCCGTCCCCCCGCACTCCCCGTGCCGTTCGCTTCGTCCATTTCCCCGGTGCCGTCCGACAGTCGTCCCTGAGCCGCAGCCATGCGGGGAAGGTTAGGCGGAACCCGGCTTCCGCGCAGGGAGGGACACCCGGCTGCCGAGGCGATCCCCGGATGGCCCGAACCCGCCACCACGAGGTCACGGCCGCGCGTCGGCTCCGCCACCGGGTCGAACGGTGCCGCGTCGGGCGAGCCGGTGCCGCCGACCGACGTCCGAGAGCGTCGCGGGGACATGCGAGACTGGCCGGCGTGAGCGCCAACCAGAGCCCCGCGGGCAAGCAGCCGACCGCAGCGTACGACTCCGCCTTCCTCCGGGCGTGCCGGCGGGAGCCGGTGCCGCACACCCCGGTGTGGTTCATGCGGCAGGCCGGGCGCTCCCTGCCCGAGTACCGCAAGGTGCGCGAGGGGATCACGATGCTCGATTCCTGCATGCGTCCGGACCTGGTCACCGAGATCACCCTGCAACCGGTGCGTCGGCACGGCGTCGACGCCGCGATCTACTTCAGCGACATCGTCGTCCCCCTCAAGGCCATCGGAGTCGACCTCGACATCCGGCCGGGGGTGGGCCCCGTCGTCGAGCGTCCCTTCCGCCGCCGGGCCGACCTGGAGCGGTTGCGCGACCTGACCCCCGAGGACGTCGCGTACGTCTCCGAGGCGATCGGCATGCTCACCCGGGAGCTGGGGGCCACACCGCTGATCGGTTTCGCGGGCGCGCCGTTCACCCTGGCGAGCTACCTCGTGGAGGGAGGGCCCTCGCGCAACCACGAGCACACCAAGGCGATGATGTACGGCGACCCGGGGCTCTGGTCCGACCTGCTCGACCGGTTGGCGCGGATCACGGCGGCCTTCCTCTCGGTGCAGATCGAGGCGGGTGCCGCCGCGGTCCAGCTCTTCGACTCCTGGGTCGGCGCGCTGTCGCCGGCGGACTACCGGCGCCGGGTGATGCCCGCCTCGGCCAAGGTCTTCCGCGCCGTCGCCGGATACGGGGTTCCCCGTATCCACTTCGGTGTCGGGACGGGCGAGCTGCTCGGGGCGCTGGGCGAGGCCGGCGCCGACGTGGTGGGTGTCGACTGGAGGGTTCCGCTGGACGAGGCCGCCCGTCGGGTCGGCCCCGGCAAGGCCCTTCAGGGCAACCTCGACCCGGCCGTGCTGTTCTCGACCCCGGAGGCGGTCCGGGCCAAGACCGGCGAGGTCCTGGACGCGGCGGCCGGGCTGGAGGGACACATCTTCAACCTCGGCCACGGCGTACTCCCCGACACCGACCCGGACGCGCTCACCCGCCTCGTCGCCGACGTGCACGAGCGCACCGCCCGCTAGCTGCCGTCGCCGCGCCCCCGCCCGTCGACGCCCCCGGGCCGGGGCGGGCGGCCCGTTCGGGCTCAGCGTTCCCGTTCGACGGCCTCCGCCGCCTTTCGCGCGGCCACCAACACCGGATCCCACGTGGGGGAGAACGGCGGCGCGTAGCCCAGGTCCAGTCCCGTCATCCGCTCCACCGTCAGGCCCGCGGTCAGCGCCACCGCGGCGATGTCGACCCGCTTCGCGGCGCCTTCCCGGCCGACGATCTGCACCCCGAGCAGCCGGCCCGTGCGGTGCTCGGCGAGCATCTTCACCGTCATCGGGGAAGCGCCGGGGTAGTACCCCGCGCGGCTGGTCGACGCGACCGTGACGGCGACGAACCGGAGACCGGCGCGGTGGGCGTCCTTCTCCCGAAGCCCGGTGCGGGCGATCTCCAGGTCGCAGACCTTGCTGACGGCCGTGCCGACCACGCCGGGGAAGGTGGCGTAGCCGCCGCCGACGTTGGTGCCGATGATCTGTCCGTGCTTGTTCGCGTGGGTGCCGAGCGGCACGTGCCGCGACTGACCGGAGACCAGGTCGAGCACCTCGACGCAGTCGCCGCCCGCCCAGACGTCCTCGTGTCCCCGGACCCGCATGGCCCGGTCGGTGAGCAGTCCGCCGTGGTCGCCGAGCGGCAACCCCGCCGCGGCGGCCAGCTCGGTCTCCGGACGCACCCCGATCCCCAACACCACCACGTCCGCGGGATACTCGGCGTCGGGTGTGGCGACTGCGCGGACCCGGCCGTCCTCGCCGGTCAGGACCCGGGTGACCTCGGCACCGCCGACGACGGTGATGCCCATCCCCCGCATCGCCTCGCCCACCAGCCGACCCATGTCGGGGTCGAGGGTGGACATCGGCTCCTCACCCCGGTCCAGGACCGTCACCCGGTGGCCGCGGCGGAGGAGGGCTTCGGCCATCTCCACGCCGATGTACCCGGCGCCCACGACCACGGCACGTCGCCCCTCGGATCGCGCCAGACTGTCCAGCAGGGCCTGACCGTCGTCGAGCGTCTGCACCCCGTGGACGCCGGGGGCGTCGATCCCCGGCAGGTCGGGCCGGACGGGGCGGGCGCCGGTGGCCACCACCAGGCCGTCGTAGGCGGTCCAGTACTCGGTGCCGGTGTCGACCTCGCGGGCGCGGACCCGACGGCCGGACACGTCGATCTCGACGACCTCGGTGCGCGTCCGCAGGTCGATGTCCCGTGCCCGGTGCTCCTCGGGGGTTCGGGCGATCAACCGGTCGCGCTCGGGCACGTCGCCGGCGACCCAGTAGGGGATGCCGCAGGCGGAGTACGAGGCGAAGTGCCCCCGCTCGAACGCCACGATCTCCAGTTCCTCGGCGCTCCGCAGGCGACGTGCTCGCGACGCCGCGGACATCCCCGCGGCGTCGCCGCCGATCACCACCAGTCGTCGTCGGCCGCCGCGCGCGCCGTTCACGTCCACCGAGGGTCCCCTCTCCTGTCGGTCGCTCCGGGCGGTGACTCCCGCCCGTCCGCGCGGGAGGCCCGGCGTGGGTCATGCTACGGGCCCGGTCCCTCGCCCTCCGGCCCCGGGTGCGAGGGCGCGCGGGGTTCGTCGCGGTGACGGGTCCTCGGGGCGGGGGTCGTCCGGCGGGTGTCGGACCGTCTGAGAGGCTTGGGGCATGTGTGCAAGCGAGGCCCGCGCGGGCGCGGGGCAGGTCGTCGTCGTCGGGGCCGGCATCGCCGGGTTGGCCGCCGCGCACCGGCTGCTGGGCCGGGGGTTCGGGGTGACGGTGCTGGAGGCCTCGGACCGGGTCGGGGGCAAGCTGTGGCCGGGAGAGGTGGCCGGGGCCCGTGTCGACCTCGGCGCCGAGTCCATGCTGGCCCGCCGGCCGGAGGCCGTCGACCTGGCGCGCGAGGCGGGCCTCGCCGACCGCCTCGGGCCACCCGCCGCCTCGACGGCCGCCCTGTGGACCCGAGGCGCCCTGCGTCCGCTGCCTCAGGGGCACGTCATGGGAGTGCCCGGCAGGGGGTCCGCTCTCGCCGGCGTGCTGTCGGCGGAAGGGGTCGCCCGCGCCGGGCGCGAGCCGGAACTGCCCGGCACCGAGGTGGGCGAGGACGTGGCGGTCGGCACGTACGTCGCGGCCCGGCTGGGCCGCGAGGTCGTCGACCGCCTTGTCGAGCCGCTGTTGGGGGGTGTCTACGCGGGCGACGCCTACCGTCTATCGCTCCGCTCGGCGATTCCCGCGCTCTACGAGGCCGCGCGGGCGGGGGGTTCCCTCACCGAGGCCGTTTCGCGGATCCGGACGCGGGCGGCGGCCGGCCCCGCGGGGGGCCCGGTGTTCATGGGCCTCGCGGGCGGGGTCGGAACCCTTCCCGCGGCGGTGGCCGAAGCCGTCCGGGCCCGTGGCGGACGGGTCCGCACCGGCACGGCGGTCACCGCGCTGCGTCGGAGGGCGGGTGGTGGCTGGAGTGTGATCGCCGGGGGAGGGGAACTGCGGGCCGACTCCGTCGTCCTGGCCGTCCCGGCGCCCGCCGCCGCCGCGTTGTTGCGGCAGGAGGCCCCGGGCGCCGCCGCCGAACTGGCGGCCGTCGAGTACGCCTCCATGGCGTTGATCACCCTCGTCTACCGCCGGACGGACGCCACCGCCCTTCCCGAGGGCAGCGGCTTCCTGGTCCCCCCGGTCGACGGACGCACCATCAAGGCCTCCACGTTCGCCTCACAGAAGTGGGGTTGGATCGCCGAGGAGAATCCCGATCTGGTCGTGGTGCGGACCTCGGTCGGACGTCACGGCGAGACGGAAATCCTCGGTCGCGACGACGCCGCGCTCGTCGAGGTCTCCCGTCACGACCTGCGCGAGGCCACGGGCCTCGCGGCGTCGCCCGTCGCCACCCGGGTCACCCGGTGGGACGACGGACTGCCCCAGTACCCCGTCGGTCACCACGCCCGGGTGGCCCGGATCCGGGCCCACGTGGCGCGCCTGCCCGGGCTCGCGGTGTGCGGTGCGGCCTTCGACGGGGTCGGCATCCCGGCCACCATCGCGAGCGCCTACGCGGCCGTCGAGACGCTGGGGGAGGCTCCGGGGGTGGGCACGGGGCCGGGAACCCACCCGGTGCGGGGGGCGCGAGGCGGCGCGGGAGAATAGGGCCATGAGTGACGACGCCACCACCCCCGCCGCCGAGCGGATCCCCAACAAGGGCAAGCTGGCCAAGGACCTCAACGAGGTCATCCGCTACACCCTCTGGTCCGTCTTCCGTCTGGAACACGCGCTGCCGGAGGACCGCGCGGGCCACGCGCGGGAGGTCCAGGAGCTGTTCGACCGGCTGGCCGCCGAGGACGTCGTCGTCCGCGGCACCTACGACCTGTCCGGCCTGCGCGCCGACGCCGACCTGATGATCTGGTGGCACGCGGAGTCCAGCGACCGTCTCCAGAACGCGTACAACCTCTTCCGCCGCACGAGGCTGGGCCGCTCCCTCGTTCCCGTGTGGTCCAACATGGCGCTCCACAGGCCCGCCGAGTTCAACCGCTCGCACATTCCCGCGTTCCTCGCCGACGAGACGCCGCGCGACTACGTCAGCGTCTACCCGTTCGTCCGTTCCTACGACTGGTACCTGTTGCCGGAGGAGGACCGGCGCCGCATGCTGGCGGACCACGGTCGGATGGCCCGGGGCTACCCGGACGTGCGCGCCAACACGGTCGCCTCCTTCTCGCTCGGCGACTACGAGTGGCTCCTCGCCTTCGAGGCCGACGAACTCCACCGCATCGTGGATCTCATGCGCCACCTGCGGGCTTCCGAGGCACGGCGGCACGTGCGCGAGGAGGTCCCGTTCTTCACGGGGCGTCGCAAGAGCGTCGCCGACCTGGTCGCCGACCTGGCCTGAGTGGTCCGGGCCGCACGGGTCAGGCGCGTTCGCCGACGGGCGCCATCAGCTGCGACACCTTGACCATGCGGTAGCCCCGGCGTCGCAGCTCGGGGACGATCCGGCGGATCGCCGCCTCCGTCGTGGGCGCGGCGCTGCGGGTGCAGTGCAGCACCACGACGGATCCGGGGCGCACGCCGTCGAGGACCTGCCGGGCCACCGCCTCCGCGTCCGTCGCGAAGGCGTCTCCGCTCACCACGTCCCACTGGACGGCGGTGACGCCGGTCGCCGACAACTCCCGCAGCGCCGTACGGTCGTGGCAACCTCCGGGGAAGCGGAAGTACGGCATCGGATCGGGGACGCCGGCCCGACGGAAGGACTCGTAGGCGCGCTCGACGTCGCCTCGCATCCGTTCGCGGGGCAGGGTCGGCAGACCGTAGCAGTCCGGGGTGAAGGCGTGGTGACTGTAGGAGTGGTTGGCGACCTCGAAGAGCGGGTCCCGACCGAGGGCGCGGGCCTGATCGGGGTACTCCTCGGCCCACCGGCCCGTCATGAACACCGTCGAGGGCACCTCCAGCTCGCGCAGCGCGGCGATCAGCTCCGGATGGTCGAAGCGTTCGCCCCGGGCCGCGCGGGGGCCCTGGTCGGCGGTCATGTCGGCGTCGAAGGTGAGGGCGACGGTCGGTTCGCCGTCGCGCTCGCCGTGCGTGAAGACGGGCGTCAGCCCGGCCGGACCCGGCGCCAGCGTGGGCGGTGGCGAGGAAGTGGACGGCGAGGAGGCGGAGGTGGGTGACCGGCCGGCCGGGCCGGGGGCGTCCTGGGGAGATCGGGCCGTGCCACAGGCGGGAAGGGCCGCCAGAACGCAGGCCGCGACGAGTGAACGCCAAATAAGTGGGATCATCTGACGAAATTAGGGGCGAGGGGTGTACCCCGGCCGCACGCACGGCCGACACCCCTCGCCACTCACCCGTCCGGCGTCCCCCACGCCGCCGAGCCCCCGCGTCGATCCGCCTCAGGGCTCGACGAGGCGTCCCGCGTCTCGTGCCAGGGCGGTCAGCCGGGAGATCGCCCGGAAGTACTTCTTGCGGTAGCCGCCCTTCAACATCTCCTCGCCGAACAGCCGGTCGAACGGCACCCCGGACGCGAGGACGGGGACCTCGCGGTCGTACAACCGGTCCGCCAGGACGACCAGGCGCAGGGCCGTCGACTGGTCCCGGACCGGCCGCACCCCGGTGAGGCAGACCGCCCGCACTCCGTCGGTGAGCGCGCCGTACCGACTCGGGTGGACCCGGGCGAGGTGGTCCAGCAGATCCGGAAAGGCGTCCAGGGAGGCGCCGGCCCGCGCGTGCGCGGCGCGGGTGACGCGCTCCTCAGGGTGCGGGACCGGTGCCGCGGGCAGACCGCGGTGTCGGTAGTCCTCGCCGTCGATGCGCAGGGTGCGAAAGCGAGCGGAGAGCGTCTGGATCTCCCGCAGGAAGTCGGCCGCGGCGAAACGCCCCTCGCCGAGCCGGCCGGGCAGGGTGTTCGAGGTGGCGGCCAGTGCCACGCCCGAGTCGACCAGACGCCCCAGGAGGGTCGACACCAGGACGGTGTCGCCGGGATCGTCGAGCTCGAACTCGTCGATGCACAGCAGTCGGTGACCGGAGAGGGTTCGCACGGTCTCCTGAAAGCCGAGCGCCCCCACCAGGTGGGTCAGCTCCACGAAGGTGCCGAACGCCTTGCGTTCCGGCTCCGCGGGGGTCGCGTGCCAAAGGGACGCCAGCAGATGCGTCTTGCCGACGCCGTACCCGCCGTCCAGGTAGACGCCCCGCGCGGTCGCCGGGGCCTTCGTCGCGCGCCGCCGCCACCCGAGGAGACCGCGACGCCCGCCCGTCGCCGGGGGGTCGGTCAACCCGGCGGCGAAGCCCTCCAACACGCGCACGGCCTCGCTCTGGCTCGGCCGGTCCGGCGCCGGGGCGTAGGTGGCGAAGCGGACGGCGTCGAACCTGGGTGGTGGGACCATCGCCGCCACCAGCCGGTCCGCGGCGACGCGCGGCTCGCGGGCACACAGGGAAAGGGGCCCGTCGGCTGCTGCCGCGTCGGGGTCGGACACGTCGGGACCGAAGCTGAGGGAGGACGACACGCCTACCCATGGTACGGGCCGCCCGCCGGGCCGGGTCCGGCCGGGTGCGCGACAAGCCGCCTCCGGGGGCGTCGCTCCCGCCGCGACCCACGCCCGAACGTCCAGGTCGGGGACGGGCCGGGAGGCGACGGGTGACGGCGGGGATGCGAGACTTCCGCCATGCGACGACTCTTTCCCGCGGCGGGCTCGCCGGACGAGCGGACCGGAGGCCCCGACGGCGGGGAGTGGACGCTGGCCGACCTCGCGGCCGTCTACGCCTACCCCGACCCGCGGGACACGGGTGGGGTGTGGCTGCGCGCCAACATGGTGACCAGCCTCGACGGAGCCGCCGAGCACGAGGGCCGCTCGCAGCCGCTCTCCTGCCCCGCCGACATGCGGATCTTCGGCACGCTGCGCGCCCTCGCGGACGTGGTGCTGGTGGGGGCGGAGACCGTCCGGCGCGAGGGATACCGGCCCGCGCGCGCCCGAGCCGAGTTCGCCGAGGCGCGACGGGCGGCCGGGCAGGCCCCCGCCCCGGCGATCGCGGTGGTCAGCGCGGGGCTGGAGCTGGACCTCGCGACGCCGTTGTTCGGCTCCCCACTGGTGCCCACACTGGTTCTGACGGGCGCCGCCGCCCCGGTCGAGCGGATCGCGGCCGTGGAGCGGGCCGGGGCCCGGGTGGTGGTCGCGGGCGACGGGACCGGCGTGGACCCGGCCCGTGCCGTCGCGGCGCTGGTGGAACTGGGCCACACGCGGTTGCTGACCGAGGGCGGCCCTCGGCTGCTCGGCCGGTTCGTCGCCGACGGGGTGCTGGACGAGCTGTGCCTGACCATGTCCCCGACGCTGACCGGGGGTGACGCCCGACGGATCACCTCGGGCCCGCCGATCGCCGCGCCCCGGCGACTGGACCTGGTGTCCTTGCTGGAGGAGGACGGCTTCCTCTTCGGGCGCTATCGCCGCCGCTGAGGCGCCCGCGCCCCGGCCCACCGCGGTGCCGGGTCGGCCGGGAGCCCCCGAGCCGGGGTCCGAGGGCTCGGGCGGGTGTGCGAGCAGGACGCTGATCAGGGGATCGGCGGAGTCTTTCGTTCCGATTTCCCCGTGCGGGGCACACTGGTGTCGGCTGCACCCGTGCCCGCACCGCCCGTGCCGGTACGGGGCAGCATGGCTCCGCGGAACGGTTTCGGCCCGCGGCAGGTGGGCCCACGGGGGGCCCTCGACGCAGAAGGGGCGCCTGGTGTTCACAAGCGTTTTGATGATCGAGAAGGCACTGACGTCCGCCGACGTCGAGTTCGTGACGACCCTGCACGGCGAGGAGGAGATCACCTTCCGCGTACTCCTCCAACCGCGCGGCGACCAGGCGGACCGCCTGCTGCGGGCCGTCGACGACGTGGCGCTTGGCGAACTGGACGACGCGGTCCGCGAGGGCGAGACCCCCGAGGGCGAGGAGGCGCTGGACGTGGGGCAGCGGGCCCTGGAGGTGTCCCTCGCCGCCCTGCGCGCGGCCGGCGCCGAGGCCACCGGTCTGCTCGTCCGGGACCGGCCGCTGGACGAGCTGCAGGCCCTGGTCGAGGAGAACCGCGCGGACGAGGTGATCGTCCTGACCGACCCCCACTACGTGGAGGAGTTCTTCCACCGGGACTGGGCCTCCCGAGCCCGGAACAAGGTCGGCGTCCCGGTCCTGAAGCTGTTCTCCCACAGCACGGCATAGGGTGGCCGGCGGATCGACCGCCGCGTCGAGCGGCCTTCACCCCAGGGAGACACCAGCATGACATCCGGCCTTCCCCCCGGCATGGACCGACCGCACTTCATCGGCATCGGCGGCGCCGGGATGTCGGGCATCGCCGGGATCCTCGCGCGGCGCGGAGCCACCGTGGCCGGGAGCGACGCCAGGGATTCCGCGACCGTCACGGCCTTGCGCGCCCTGGGCGCGACCGTGCACATCGGACACGACGCCGAGCACCTCGCGGCCGACACCAGCTGCGTGGTGGTCTCCTCGGCGATCCGCGACGACAACCCCGAACTGGTGCGCGCCGGCGAGCGCGGCGTGCCCGTCGTCCACCGCGCGGATGCCTTGGCCGCCCTCATGGCCGGGCTCCGGCCGCTCGCCGTGGCAGGCACCCACGGCAAGACCACCACGACCTCCATGCTCGCCGTGGCGCTGGCCGAGCTGGGTCTGGAACCCTCCTACGCGATCGGCGGCGACCTGGACGCCCCCGGTTCCAACGCGCTCCACGGCGCCGGGGAGATCTTCGTCGCGGAGGCCGACGAGAGCGACCGCAGCTTCCACAAGTACGCCCCCGAGGTCGCCGTCGTCCTCAACGTCGAGCTGGACCACCACGCCAACTACGCCTCCATCGAGGAGATCCACGAGTCTTTCCGGATCTTCGTGTCGCGGATCCGACCCGGCGGCACACTGGTCGTGTCCGCCGACGACCCCGGAGCGCGCGAGTTGACCCGCCGGATCGCAGGCACGGTGCGGACCGTGACCTACGGCGAGGCCGAGGACGCCGACGTCCGGATCCTCTCCGTGCTGCCCCGGGGTCTGCGCAGTCAGGTCACGGTGGCCCTGCCGGACGGCGAGCGCCTGACCTTCGGCGTCTCCGTCCCCGGCCGCCACTACGCGCACAACGCCGTGGCCGCGCTGGCGGCGGGCGCGGCCCTGGGAGTGCCCGCCCGGGACCTGGCCGACGCCCTGGGGGCCTACACCGGCGTCAAGCGACGCCTCCAGGCCATCGGCGAGGCGGGCGGCGTCCGGGTGATCGACTCCTACGCCCACCACCCGACCGAGATGGCGGCCGACCTGGAGGCGATGCGCTCCGCCGCCGGCGACGCCCGCGTCCTCGTCGTCTTCCAGCCGCACCTGTTCTCCCGCACCCTCGAACTCGGCACGGAGATGGGGCGGGCGCTCGCCCTCGCGGACGCCGCCGCGGTGCTCGACATCTACCCGGCCCGCGAGGACCCCATTCCCGGCGTCACCAGCGAGCTGATCGTGACATCGGCCCGAGCGGCCGGCGCCGACGTCACCCCGCTGCACGACCGCGACGCCGTGCCCGAGACGGTCGCGGGAATGTCGAAGCCCGGTGATCTCGTTCTCACCATGGGCGCGGGCGACGTCACCGACCTCGCACCGCGCATCCTGGAGAGTCTGTCGAAGTGAGGGGTCGAGTCCCATGCCGTACGACGTCGAGAAGCCGGACGAGCAGTGGCGCGCGGAGCTGACACCGGCCGAGTACGCCGTCCTGCGTGAGGCCGGTACCGAGCCGGCCTTCACCGGCGAGTACACCCACACCACGACCAGCGGCGTCTACTCCTGCCGCGCCTGCGACGCCGAGTTGTTCAGGTCGGAGACGAAGTTCGCGTCGCACTGCGGCTGGCCGAGCTTCTACGACCCGCGTGACTCCGAGGCCGTGGAGCTGTTCGAGGACCGCTCGCTGGGCATGGTGCGCACGGAGGTGCGGTGCGCCAGGTGCGGTTCGCACCTGGGTCATGTCTTCGAGGGCGAGGGCTACCCGACGCCGACGAACCAGCGCTACTGCATCAACTCCATCTCCCTGCGGCTGGTCCCCGAGGAGGAGTAGGGACGGTCGGGTGAGCCGTCGCCGACGCGAAGGGAGGCGGGTTGGGGCCGGGCGGGCGAGCGCGGCCCCCGGCACCCGCCGCGCCGCCCTGTCCGCGGCCGGGCACGTGCGACGCCGGCTCGGCTTCGGGTCGGGTCACCAGCCGGTGACCACCAGATGGTTGACCAGCAGCGCGAGCGCGCCCTGCGCGCCCAGCCAGGCGCGCGCCGCGGGCAGCCAGGCACAGGCCGCCGGCAACCAGAGCGCGAACGGCAGCCAGATCCGCTCCGTCTCCGCCTTGCTCATCCCCGACAGGTCGGCGACGAGCAAGGCGACGAGCGCGGAGACCACCAGCAGCGCCAGTCGGGCGTCGGCCGCGCGGGGCGGAGCGATCCACCGGCCGGCCCCGCCCGACCGGCCCACAAGCACGCGCAGCCGGAGAACACAACGACGCAGCCCCGCCACCGTCGCCGGACCCACGATCAGCACCGTGCAGGCCAGGTTGGCCCACACCCAGTACGCGTAGGGGCGATAGCCGCCCGCGCCCTGGTAGTAGCGGGTGACCAGGGTGCGGTACGCCTCCCACCAGTCGAAGCCGAGGAGGGTGAAGACCACCGGCGCCACCGCGAAGCCGGCGACCAGCCACGGCAGGGCGCGCAGCCGGGGCGAGTCCCCGGGGCGTCGAGGTCCGAGGAAGAGCACGGTCGCCGCGATCACCGCGAACAACGTCAGCCCGTACGACAGGTAGAGCGTGAGGCCGAACAGCAGACCCGAGGCCAGTCCCGTCGAGCGCGGCCGACATCCCGTCACCGCCAGGGCCAGGAAGGCCACGGCCCAGGCGGTGACCGCCGCGAAATAGCCGTCCGCCGAGGCGCCCACCCACACCGCTCCGGGGACGAGGACCAGGAACGGGGCCGCCCTCCGGGCCAGTCGCTCGTCGGCGAGCGCGCGGACGGCGACCAGCACCCCGGCGGCCGTCGTCGTCCCGACGACGACGCAGAACGCCCCCGCCCAGCCGCCGCCGCCCAGACCGACCCGGTCCAGAAGCACGAAGGTGAGCGTCGCCGCGGGCGGGTGACCCGCCACGTGGGCCGGCCAGTTGTCGGGCGACTCCAACAGGATGTGTCCGGTGAACCCGGCGAGGGCGGCCGGGATGTCCGTGAAACGGTCGATCACCTGGAGGTACTCGTGCCGGGTGGTCAGTCGCCCCGCCACCCCGCGCTGCCAGCCGTCGACCAGCGCCAACGACCAGGTCCACGCCATCCCCACCCCCCAACTCGTCAGCAGCAGGGGTCGCCAGCGCATCCTCGCCGCGACCATTGGTCCGTAGGCCACCACGGCGACGGCGACCAGGATCGCGGCCGGGGTGCCGGGGCCGACGTGGGGGATCCAGTGCCCCACGAGGGGAGGCGCGTCGACCCGGAGCGTTCCGTCCCGGCGTTGGATGTCGATGCCGACGACCACCGCGGCCAGCACGAGCAGGGCGGCGCCGGCTACGGCGTACAGATCACGGAGGAGAGCGCGGTTCACATCGGCACGCTAGGGCGCGAATCCACGCCCCGGGCTCCGACGTGCACGGACGTCAGCGATTCGTCATCGTTCGCTGCGCCGATCCGGGCCGTGGGGCCCCTACCTTCGGAGCATGTCACGGTCTCCCTTCTCGCCGGGCTTCTGGCGCAGCCCCCTGCGTGGCCCCCGTCTCACCGCCGCCCTCGGTGTGGTGCTGCTCGTCGGCATGCCGGTGCTGTTCGTGACGGGCCTGCTGTCGTACGCGGCCTACAACCCGGATCTGGCGGGCGTCAACGACAAGACCCCGGACAAGGGGCTGCTCGGCCTCTATCTGTTCTCCTGGCCGACGAACCCCCACTGGTTGTACCGGTTCACCCAGGGCGTCCACGTGACACTCGGCATCGCCCTCGTCCCGGTGCTCCTGGCCAAGCTGTGGTCGGTGGTACCGCGGCTCTTCGCACTGCCGCCGGTCCGCTCCCTCGCCCACGCCCTGGAGCGACTGTCACTGCTCCTCCTCGTCGGCGGCGCGCTCTTCCAGTTCCTCACCGGCATCCTCAACATCCAGCTGGACTACGTCTTCCCCGGATCCTTCTACCCCCTGCACTTCTACGGCGCCTGGGTGTTCTTCGCGGCGTTCCTGCTGCACGCGGCGCTGAGGACACCGGTGGCACTGCGCAACCTGCGCCGGATGAGAGCGGGAGAGGAGACCGGGCGGCCCGCCGCCGACGATCTCGTAGCCCGGGCCCCCCACGCCCCCACCGTCTCGCGCCGCGGGGCCTTCGGGTTGGTGGGGGGCGCGTCCCTGATCCTCTTCGGCACCACGGTGGGGCGCAGCTTCGACGGCCTGCCACGTCGCACCGCCCTCCTGGCTCCGCACGGCTGGACCGGCCCGGGCGACGGCCCGGGCGGGTTCCAGATCAACAAGACGGCGGCCTACGCCGGGATCGACCGCGAGGAGACGGCGCCGGACGTCTGGGAGTTGGTGCTCACCGGCCCCGCCGGGACGCTCCGGGTCGACCGGGAACGGCTGTACGAGATGCCCCTGTACAGCGCGGCGTTGCCCATCGCGTGCGTGGAGGGCTGGTCGACCTCCGACCAGTGGTGGCGCGGCGTGCGGCTGCGCGACCTGGCGCGCCTCGCGGGTCACGACGACCCTCCCGACGTCCTCGTGGAATCGCTGCAACGCCGGGGCTCCTTCCGCCGCGCCGCGCTGCGCGCCAACCAGGTCGCCGACCCCCGTTCGCTCCTGGCCCTCTCCGTCAACGGCGAGGAGCTGACCCTGGACCACGGATACCCCGCGAGGATCATCGTGCCCGCCGCCCCCGGCGTGTTGAACACCAAGTGGGTGGCCCGGATGGAATTCGGAGACCTGTGATGAGGCGCCCCGCTCCCCGTCGCCCGGGCCGGGCGAGCCGAGACCGCCGGTGGGCGCGACCGAGGCCGAGGCTCGGTTCGCCCCTGCATCTCGTCCTGCTGGCGTGTTCGTTCGCACTCGCCGGGTACGCCGGGATCCGGTTGCTCGCCGACGACTGGCTCGGCGTGCTGCTGTGGTTCGTCGGTGCCGCCCTCGTCCACGACCTCGTGTTGGTGCCGCTGTACGGCGCGGTGGACCGGGCCGTGGTCCACGGCTGTGGCCGCCGCCGGGACCTGGTGGTGTACGTCCGGGCCCCGGCGGTGTTCTCCGGCCTGCTGCTCCTCGTGTGGTTCCCGTTGATCGGGGGGCGGGTGTCCGAGCGCTACGAGCGGTTCACCGGACTGCCCGCGACCGGGTTCGCGGGTCGATGGCTGCTGCTGACGGCCGCCCTGTTCGGTTGCTCCGCGCTGCTGCTGGTCGCGCGGCTGCGCAGGGAGACGAAACAGCGCCCGCCCGCCGACCACTGACCCTCCGGCCGCCAACCCGTCCCGATGGCGTGCCGCACCAGGGCCGGCGCCCCCAACCGCGCCCATGGGAAGGGGCCGTCGATGGCACCGCGCGCGTCGGTGAGGTGCGCCAGCAACCGCTCGTCGACCTCGGGTTGGGGAACGGGTTCCGCGATCAACAGCCCTCCGGGGGTCAGCAGTCGGGCGAGCCGCGCGAACAGTGCTCGGGGGTCGCCGCCGATCCCGATGTTGCCGTCCATCAGGAGGGCGGTCCCCCACCCGCCCTCCCCGGGAAGCCTGTCGAACACCGAGCGGCGCAGGGCGTGTCCCCCGAGCCCGACGGCCCGGTCGACGGCGGCCTGGCTGACGTCGATGCCCATGGCCCGCCGCCCCCGCGCGTCGAGGGCCGCCAACAGCCGTCCCGGCCCGCATCCCACATCCAGGACGGCCCCCTCGCAGCGGCGCAGGACCGTCAGGTCGGCCGGGTCGGCCTCCGCGCACCAGCGCTCGACGTCCAAGGGCAACAGTCGACCGTCCGACGGCCGCAGGAAGAGCGGACCCCGACCGGCTCGTACGGCGCGGTCGTAGGGCCCGGCGGACCAGCAGCGGTCCGCGGACTCCCCGGCGTCGGAGGGCCGACCGGGCTCGGGCGCCCGTCCGAGTGGAGCGGCCGTCCGTCGGGAGGGTGCCGCCTTCGCGGACTCGCGCCGTATGGGCGCGGCCGTCCCCTTCCGGGCGGCGCTCACCGGCGCACCGCGGTGATGTCGGCGAGCCGGGCCGCGAAGCGCCCGCCGGGCGCCTCGGCCGCGACGCTTCGGGCGTCGGCGGGCGTGTCCACGTCCCGGAGCACGGGCAGGTCGCCGATCCGCAGTCCGGCGAGCCGGGAGCGCTGGGCCGCCCCGGTGGTCGGTGTGGACATCGGCACTCCGAGGAGTCGGGACGGGTCCGGCCGGGCCAGGCCCAGTGCCCAGAACCCGCCGTCGCGCGCCGCGCCGAGCCACGCGTCGTGCTCGGTGAAGTCCACCGTCAGCAACGCCGGCGTGACCTGCGGCGTGTCCATGCCGACGAGCAGCGAGGGGCCCTCGCACCCGGCGAAGGCGGCGGCCAGCCGGCGGTCCAGACCTCCCGCGCACTGCGGGACGACCTCGAAGCCCGGGGGAAGCCACGGTCCGGGGGAGCCGTCCAGCACGAGCACGCGGCGTCGGGCGGGCGAGCGGGCCACGACGTCCAGGGTGTCGGCGAGGGCCGCCTCGGCGAGGGCCGCCGCCTCCCTCGGGGTGAACGTCGGGGTGAGCCGGGTCTTCACCCGCCCGGGCCGCGGTTCCTTCGCGATGACGAGGAGCGTGGGCTCCGCCGGGCTGACGCTCACCGAGGCGCCCCTTCCGTCGTGGCGAGCGGTGGTTCGGCCAGGACCCGACGCATGTCCCGGACGGTCTGCCAGGTGCCGCGCCAGGTCCCGGTCACCTTGGACGACCCGGTCCGGGGCAAGTACGGGACGTCGTGTTCGGCGACACGCCACCCGGCGTCCGCGGCGCGCACCACCATCTGCAGGGGGTAACCGCCGCGTCGGTCGGTCAGCCGCAGCGACAGCAGCGCCGTACGCCGGGCGGCGCGAAGCGGTCCGAGGTCCCGCAGCGCGAGCCCGGTACGGTGCCTGACCATCCGGGCCAGCACCAGGTTTGCCGCCCGCGCGTGCCCGGGCCAGGCCCCCGGGGCGCTCGGCCTGCGCCGACCCAACACCAGGTCGGCCCGGCCGGAGCGGACCTCGTCGACGAACGGCACCAGGCCGCCCGGGTCCAGGGAGGCGTCGCAGTCGCAGAAGCAGACCACGTCGGCGGTGGCGGCCTCCAACCCCGCCTGACATGCCGCGCCGAAGCCGCGGCGCTCCTCGCGCACCACGGCGGCGCCGAGGGCGCGGGCGCGGTCGCCCGATCCGTCGGTGGAGCCGTTGTCCACCACGAGCGCGCGCCAACCGGTCGGGATCCGCTCCAGGACCCAGGGCAGTGCCTCGACTTCGTCGAGACAGGGCAGGACTACGTCCACGGAAGGCCAATGGGGGGATTCCGAGGTCGCGGGCGGCGCGTGCTCCGTCCAGGCGGCCCGCTGAGTGCGGTCGGCGGCCGTGGATCTCGGGACGGCGGCCGGGCCGTCGGCCGCGCCGGGCCGCCCGGGCCCGTCCCATTCGGTGGATGAGGTGCTCACGGGGCTCACCCTACGAAGATGAAGCGGACATCTCGGGCATCGGCTCCTTACGAAACGCGGACGTCGCGATCCGGCGTGGCGGGAACCGCGCGCGCGGATGCGAGGCTTGCGTCATGGAACAGCAGCGCACGCCGTCGCGGGGCGGGGCCCGGGTGCTGGTCGTCGACGACGACCCCACCGTGGCGGAGGTCGTCAGCGGCTATCTGGCCCGGGCCGGATTCGTCGTGGACCGGGCGCCGGACGGACCGGCCGCGCTCGCCCGCGCCGCCGCCCGCCGTCCGGATCTCGTCGTCCTCGACCTGATGCTGCCCGGTATGGACGGCCTGGAGGTGTGTCGGAGGATGCGGGGCGGGGGGCCTGTGCCGGTGATCATGTTGACCGCTCGCGGGGACGAGGAGGACCGCGTCCTCGGTCTGGAGGTGGGGGCCGACGACTACGTCACCAAGCCCTTCAGCCCCCGCGAACTGGTTCTTCGGGTCGAGTCGGTGCTGCGCCGGGTCGGCCCGCCGCCGCAGGCCGCAACGCTGCGGGCCGCCGGGCTCAGCCTGGACCCGGCGGCCCGCCGGGCCACCCGAGATGGAGTCGAACTCGCTCTCACCGTACGAGAGTTCGACTTGCTCGCCTTCCTGCTGCGGCACCCCGGCAGGGCGTTCTCCCGGGAGGAACTCATGCGCGAGGTGTGGGGCTGGGACTTCGGTGACCTGTCCACCGTGACCGTGCACGTCCGCAGACTGCGCGGCAAGGTCGAGGACGACCCGGCCCGGCCCCGGATGATCCAGACCGTGTGGGGCGTCGGATACCGTTTCGACGTCGACGGCGGGGAGTGACCCGTGCGCGACGTCCTGCTCATCGCTCTCTTCGCCTTCCTGGGCGCCGGTGCCGCCGGCCTCGTGGGCGCCGGGGTGCTGTTGCTGATCCGCCGGCGCTCGCTCACCGCCCACCTCGCCGTCGTGGCGGCCGTCGCCGTCACCGCGATGCTGGCCGGCACCCTCGCGGTCGCGCGGGCCATGTTCCTCTCGCCGCACGACCTGACGGTGGTCACCACCGTCGTCGCCATGGCGGCGGTCGTCTCCCTGGTCACCGCGCTGCTGCTGGGGCGCTGGGTGGTGGCGCGCAGCCGCGCTCTGGCGCGGGCCGCGCGGTCCTTCGGCGACGCCGGGGCATTCGCCCCTCCCGAAGGGCCCGCCACCGCAGAACTCACGGCGCTTAGCGTGGAGTTGGAAGCGACCAGCGCCCGATTGGCCGAATCCCGGGAACGGGAGAGAGCCCTGGAGGCCTCCCGGCGCGAACTGGTCGCCTGGATCTCGCACGACCTGCGGACCCCGCTTGCCGGGCTGCGCGCCATGGCGGAGGCGCTGGAGGACGGAGTCGCGACCGACCCGGACCGCTATCTGCGGCAGATCCGCGCGGAGGTGGAGCGACTCGACGGCATGGTGGGAGATCTGTTCGAGCTCTCCCGCATCCACGCCGGAGCCCTCAGCCTGTCCCCGACTCGCATGTCGCTCTACGACCTGGTCGGTGACGCCCTCGCCGGCGCCGACCCCCTCGCCCGGGAACAAGGCGTGCGCCTGGTCGGCGACCGCGTCGCGGCCGTGCCGGTCGAGGTCGACGGCGTGGAGATGAGTCGGGTCCTGGGCAACCTCCTGGTGAACGCCATACGTCGGACTCCCGAGGACGGCACCGTCGCCGTCGCGGCCGAGCGGTCCTGCGAGGGCGTGGTGGTCTCCGTCACCGACGGCTGCGGCGGCATCCCCGAGGAGGACCTGCCCCGCGTGTTCGACACCGGCTGGCGTGGCACCCACGCCAGGACCCCGCCCGCCGGCGCCGGGCTCGGCCTGGCCATCGTGCGGGGCATCGTCGAGGCCCACCGGGGCAGCGCCTCCGTCCGCAACGTCTCCGGCGGCTGCCGCTTCGAGGTCACCCTGCCCACGGCCCCGGGCTGAGCGGCGGCGCGCCCGGGCACCCGAGCGCGCCCGGGTCGTTTCACCAGTTCTCCTTCGAGGATGCCCCGGTCTTCAGGCCGGGGAGGAATCGAAGCTCCCGCGTAGCGGGGCACGGAATAGAGCAATCGCCGTCAGGGCGATTGGTTGTCTCCACCCACCGGGCCGAGGGCGGCCTCAAGTAGGTGGACGATCTCGGAGTTGAGGGACCGTCGGTCGGTCCGGGCCTTCTCGACGAGGCGTTCATGCGGGTCAGCGGGCAGGCGGAGAGAGATCCGCTTCTCAGGTTCCATGCTACGATGATGCCATGACGACGCCAGGGGTGCGGCAGAGGGATGCTGGGCATGCTCGGTACACCTTCCGGCTTCGTGTGTCGTCGACCGCCCGCGCGGGCCTGACGGCCGAGTGGGCGCGCTGCCGCTGGGTGTGGAACGAGTGCGTGGCCATGTCCCGCAAGATCCACGCCGCGAACCGGGACGCGGCCGAGAAGACGACGTGCGGTCCGGCCCAGCTGGACAAGATGCTGACCGAGGCCCGCACCACGATGTCGTGGCTGCGTGAGGGTGCCTCGGTGCCGCGGCAGCAGACCATCCGCGACTTCGCCAAGTCCCGCGCCAAGGCACTCAAGGACATCAAGGCGAAGCTGCCGCTCCAGCAGCGCGCCGGGATGCCCCGCATCAAGCGCAAGCGGGACGCGCTGCCGACGCTGAACTACACCACCCGGGGCTTCCGGCTGAGGGACGGCCGTCTGCACGTCGCGGGCGGCATTGTCCTGACGGTCGTCTGGTCCCGCGATCTCCCGGCCGCACCCACCTCGGTGCGTGTCTACCAGGACTCCTTGGGGCACTGGTACGCGTCGTTCGTCGTCGCGACCGAGCTGCGGCCGCTCCCGGCAACGGGCCGGGTGCTCGGCGTGGACTGGGGCGTCAGGGAGACCGCCACCACCACGTCCGAGGCCCACGACCTCCCCCACGCCGAAGCACGGCAAGAAAGCCGCGCAGCGCCTCGCCCACTACCAGCGGATGACGGCCCGCCGCCGCCCCGCGCGCCGGCAGGCGGCCTCCAACGGCTACCGGCAGGCGCGGCGGCAGACCGTGAAGGTGCACAAGAAGGTCGCCCGGCAACGCCAGGACACCGCCCGTAAGTGGGCCAAGTCCGTGGTCCGCGACCACGACGCGATCGCCGTCGAGGACTTCCGCCCGAAGTTCCTCGCCAAGACCACCATGGCCCGCAAAGCCGCCGACGCGGCGATCGGCGTCACCAAGACGGCCCTGATCGAGATGGGCCGCAAACACGCACGGGACATCCATCTTTCCGAACGTACCTACACCTGCACCGCGTGCGCAGTCGTATCCCCCAGGGACAAGAACTCCGCCCGCGTGATGCTGGTCCGGGCTGGTCTCAACCCGGCTGGTGTCGATCGTGTAAGAGCCGGCGGACCGCTGGTCCCCAGCCAACGTGAGCCAGGAATCCCCGTCCTTTAGGGCAAGGCCGTGAAGTTAGGGTTCGGGAGCCGACGTCAAGATGTCGATGCTGATGGTGGCCTTGTACGTGTGGCGGTCGACTTTGATGCTCTTGTAGGCGTATCGGGACAAGGGCCGTTTGACCGCGCGGGGGCCGAGGCGGATTCGCCGGGCGGGCATGAGAGTGCCCAGGACCGCGTGCCCGATCGCGCCGACGAGGTCGATGACGGTGTCGGCGATCACGCCTTGAGCCTGGACGATCTGGTCACGGGCGGTGTTCAGGGCGATGGAGAAGCTGCATCGGTCGGGATCGGCGCCGGATGCCTGGGCAGCGTCGGCTATGGCGATCCGGATCACCTGGTAGGCGGTCAGGAGAGCGTAGATCTCCTGGGCGATGCCGGGCCAGGTCCGAGAGCGCAGGACGCGTCGGCCGAGCATCGATTTCTTGATCTCGAAGTAGGCCGATTCCACTTCCCAGCGCTCGTGATAGAGCCTGACCAGGTCGAATGCCGGGTGGGTGCGATGGTCAAGGAGCGTGGTGGCCAGCCGGTAGGCGCCGGTGCGGCGGCCCGCGCTGGTGGCGATGGTGATCTCGCAGATGATGACGCGGACCTCGATGTCACCGATCCTGGACAGGAACGAGCCGTCCGCAAAGACGGCCAGGACGGGCGGCTTGCGTCCCGAGGAGAGACGGGCGAGGAAGTCCGCTCCGGCGCCGGCGACGGTCGTCAGGAACGGATTGGAGGAGAATCCCCGGTCCAGCAGGACGATCATGTCGTTGGTCAGGGAGCGTGCCAGGCGGCGGCCCAGGACGGACTCGCCGGGCTTGCGGGGCCCGAAGACCGCGTCGATGACCGCGCGGGTGCCGCAGGCGACCAGGGCCACCAGCATGACCTGCGGGTATCCCGAGGCGGCGGTGTACTGGTTGGACCCCTTGCCCAGCTTGGCGCGGACCGCTTCGTCGTCGGCGACGTCCAGGTGGGTACCGTCGATCGCGACGACGAGCAGGCCCTTCCAGCGTGCTCCGGTCGTACGGATCGCGGAGACGGGTCCGCGCAGGACGTCGAACAGGGCTCGCATCGGGCGCACGCCGAGCCGGCAGCGGGCGTGCCACAGCGCGGTCGCGGTCACTTTCACCAGGGGCAGCCCCACCAGGGCGCCGGTGAGCTTGCGCCATACCTCGCGATAGCCGCAGTCCTCGAACAGGGCTGCGGCCAGCAGCAGGTAGACAATGACCCGCGCGGGCAGTTTCCGCAGCCGTTGCTGGACCGTTCCGCACTCGACAAGCACGGCATCGACCAGCTCGAACGGAACGATCCGGGTCAACTCACCTAAGTGACCCGGGGCATAGAGTCCTTCGGCCACCTTGACGACACGCGTGATGGCAGACTGTCCGGACAGCGGAGCCTCCGGTGAGTGAACGGTTGTCTTGGTCGACTGCCAGTTCTACCGGGGCTCCGCTTCTTGCGTCTCCCGAACCCGCAGATCACAGCCCTATCGACAACCCAGCCCGGACCGTAACTTCACGGCCTTGTCCTTTAGGGCGGGGAGGATGTCAAGACAGGGCGAACTCCGCCACGCCCTTTGTGAACTCCACCTCGGGCCGCCAGCCCAACTCCTTCCGGAGCCGAGCGGAGTCGGCGGTGATGTGCCGCACGTCCCCCAGTCGGTAGTCGCCCGTCACCACGGGCTCCGGCCCGCCGTGGGCGGCGGCCAGCGCCCGTGCCATCTCGCCGACGGTGTGCGGCTCGCCGCTGCCCGTGTTGTAGGCCTCCAGCGTGCCCGCCGGGGAACCCGCCTCCAGAGCGGCGACGTTGGCGGCGGCGACGTCCCGGACGTGGACGAAGTCCCGTTGCTGGCGCCCGTCCTCGAAGACCCTCGGAGGCTCGCCCCGCGCCAGCGCGGAGCGGAAGAAGGAGGCGACCCCCGCGTAGGGGGTGTCCCGGGGCATGCGCGGGCCGTACACGTTGTGGTATCGCAGGCTGACGGCCGCCCCGCCGGTGGAGCGGGCCCAGGCGGCGGCCAGGTGCTCCTGGGCGAGCTTGGTCGTCGCGTACACGTTCCGTGGGTCCGGCGGAGCGCTCTCGACCACCCGCTCGGGCGACAACTCCGCGCCGCAGTCGGGACAGGGCGGATCGAACCTCCCCGCGGCCAGGTCCACCACGGCGCGGGGACCAGGGCGGACCGCGCCGTGTCGGGCGCATACGTAGCGGCCCTCCCCGTACACGACCATGGACCCCGCCAGCACCAGGCGCCGCACATCGGCCCGCGCCATCTCGGCCAGCAGCACGGCCGTGCCGAGGTCGTTGTGGGAGACGTAGTCCGCCGCGTCCGCGAAGCCCGTGCCGAGTCCGACCATCGCGGCCTGGTGACTCACCGCGTCCACCCCGGACAGCGCGCGACGCACCGCCTCCGGGTCCCGCACGTCCGACGCGGGATCGACGCGGACGTCGTACACCACGGGGTGGTGGCCGCGCGCCCGCAGGGCTTCGACGACATGGGACCCGATGAAACCGGCACCGCCGGTGACCAGTACACGCATGCGCTCACGCTAGGCCCGGTGAGGTCCGCCGGCCGTGGGCCGCGCCCGGGGCGTCACCGCCTCGTAAGGTCGACCGGATCGCGGTCGTCGCCGCCGGTCGGGACACCGGGGACGTGGGCGGCGAGGAAACCCGCGGCGAGCGCGCGTCTCGCCGCCTCCCCCGCGGACGAGGATTGCCTGACGCCGGATTAGACTCGCTCGGCGACACGGCCGCCCTCCGTCCCCGGGGGGCCCGCCCGCCGGTCCCGGCCGGAGCGGCCGTCGCGCCGGCAAGCGTCCGCCAACCGGGAGGGTGATCGGCGCCTTGATACGGATGGAATCAGTGACCAAGCGGTACCCGGACGGCACCGTGGCGGTCGATCGACTCTCCCTGGAGATACCCGAGCGGTCGATCACCGTCCTGGTCGGCCCCTCAGGCTGCGGCAAGACCACGACGCTGCGGATGATCAACAGGATGGTGGAGCCCACCGAGGGCGCGGTGTTCCTCGATGGCGTCGACATCCGCGAACGCCCCGTCACCGCTCTGCGCAGGTCCATGGGCTACGTCATCCAGAACGCCGGGCTGTTCCCCCACCGCACGGTCCTCGACAACATCGCGACGGTGCCCCGGCTGCTCGGCGTCGGAAGACGGGAGTGCCGGGTCCGCGCCGGCGAGCTCATGGACCGGGTCGGACTCGACGCTGCCCTCGGCCGCCGGTACCCGTACCAGCTCTCCGGTGGTCAGCGACAGCGCGTCGGCGTCGCACGGGCCCTCGCCGCCGACCCCCCGGTGCTGCTGATGGACGAGCCCTTCTCCGCGGTCGACCCGGTGGTCCGCAAGGACCTCCAGGGCGAACTGCTGCGTCTCCAGGACGACCTGGGCAAGACCGTCGTCTTCGTCACGCACGACATCGACGAGGCGGTGAGACTGGGCACCCGGGTCGCCGTACTGCGGAAGGGCGGCGGGCTCGCCCAGGTCGCGCCGCCCGCCGACCTGCTGGCCGACCCCGCGGACGAGTTCGTCGAGGACTTCCTCGGCGCCGACCGCGGCATCCGGCGCCTGTCCTTCTTCCCGTCCTCCGCCGTGCGGTTGACGACCACTCCCGTGGTGCGGATCGACGCGACCGCCGAGCGGATGGCCGCCGCCGAGGGCGTCCCCCGCCTGCTGATGACCGACGCCGAGGGACGCCCACTCGGCTGGGGGGAGCCGGGTCCTCGGGCCGCCGGTGATCCGGACGGTCGCCGACTGGTGCCGTACGGACGCCCTTTCACCCCCGGGGTCGACTCCCTCCGCGTCGCGTTGGACCGCGCCGTGCTCTCGCCGACGGGGTGGGCGGTCGCCGTCGACGCCGACGGCCGGGTCGTCGGCGTGGTCTCCCAGGCCGCCATCGGCGAGGCGATACGCGAATCGCGCGCGCGGGAGACCGAGGAAGCGGGGGCGGAGCGGTGAACGGCTTTCTCGACATCCCGAGCGACCTGCAGAACACCTACGCCGGCCTGATCGGCCTGCACCTGCGGGAGGCGCTTGTCCCCGTCCTCGTGGGGCTGCTGCTGGCGCTGCCGATCGCCCAACTGTGCGTGCGGGTGCCCCGGATCTACCCACCGGTGCTGGGGGCGACGACCGTGCTCTACGCCATCCCGTCGCTGGCCTTCTTCGTCGTGCTGATCGACTACACCGGACAGACCGAGCTGACGGTGATGATCCCTCTCGCCGTCTACAGCCTGGTGGTGCTGGTGCCGGCCATCGTCGACGGCGTCCGGTCGGTGCCCGAGGAGACCCTGGCCGCGGCCACCGCCATGGGCTTCGGCCCCGTACGCCGCTACACGCGGGTGCAGTTGCCGATCGCGGCCCCCGCCATCGTCGCCGGCCTGCGTGTGGCGACGGTGTCCGGGATCTCCCTGGTCAGCGTGGGTGCCCTGATCGGCAATCAGGGCGCGCTCGGCAACCTGCTCGCCGCCGCGCAGAAGTACGACCGACCGGAGTTGGCGGTGACCGCGGTGCTCACCATCGCGGCGCTCGCGGTGGTCTGCGACGCCCTGTTGGTCGGAGCCCGCGCCCTGATGACACCGTGGATGCCGCGCCCCGAACGTCGAGGCGGCCGGAGCGGTGCTCGCACGTCGAGCGCCGGGGAGGGGCGATCGCGGTGAACGTGTGGAACTTCGCCGTCGCGTTCTTCGGCGACGCGACGCAGTGGCAGGGGTACGACGGGATCCCGCACCGACTGCTGGAGCACGCCCGATACTCCTTGCTCGCCCTGGCCCTCGCCGCGCTGATCGGACTTCCCGCCGGCCTGCTCACCGGACACACCGGACGAGGTGGCGACGCGCTGGCGTTCGTCGCCACCGCCGCCCGCGCGCTGCCCAGCTTCGGCCTGCTCGTCCTGATGGCGGTACTGCTCGGCATCGGACTGCTGCCGGCGATGATCCCGCTCGTGGTCCTGGCGGTGCCGCCGATCCTGGTCACCACCTACGAAGCGGTGCGCTCCGTCGACCCCGCCGCGGTGGACGCCGCGCGCGGGTCGGGCATGACCGAGTCGGGCGTGCTGTTCCACGTGGAACTGCCCGTCGCGCTGCCCCTCGTCCTGAGCGGCCTGCGGTCGGCGGCCGTGCAGATCGTCTCCACCGCCACGATCGCCGCCTACGTGGGACTGGGGGGCGTCGGCCGGTACATCGTCGACGGCCTCTACCAGCGGGACTACGGCAAGGTGGTCGGAGGGGCGACGCTCGTCGCCGCACTGGCCCTGGTCACGCTCGCGATCTTCTGGGCCGCCGGCAGGCTGCTGGTGTCCCCGGGAACGCGCCGCGGGTGATCGGGCCGAGACCCGGTGTCCCGAGGTGAGCAAACCGTGACCGGCCCGTTGTTGACGGGCCGCCACCTCGCTGGATTGGATCGACCAATGGCTTCCACCAGACGCTACGGCAGGTTCAGGACGAGACACCCGGGTGCCGGGGCGTTCATGGCCGTGTTGGCCGCCGCGACGCTGCTGGTGGGGTGCGCCTCCGGCGGCGGGACCGACCCGCTCTCGGGCGGGCGGGCGGAGGAGGGCACGGTCGTCGTCGGCTCGAACAACTTCGCGGAGAGCACGCTGTTGGCCGACATCTACGGCGAGGCCATGCGGGCCAAGGGCGTCCGGGTGGCGTACAAGCACAACATCGGCAGCCGGGAGACGACGTACGGTCTCATGCGGAACGGCTCCGTCACCGTCCTTCCCGAGTACAACGGTGCCCTGCTCTCCTACTTCGACCCGGAGGCCGCGCCGGAGACGGTCGAGGAGACCACCGCCGCGATCGAGGAACGCCTCGACGAAGGACTCGCCCTGCTCCGGCCGTCGCGCGCGGAGAACAAGGACTCGGTGAGCGTCAACGCCGAGACCGCGCGCGAGTACGGGCTGACCTCCGAGTCCTCCATCGCCGACCTGGCCGACGTCGCGGGCGAGCTGGTGATCGGCGGATCGCCGGAGTTCCAGACCCGCCACCAGGGCCTGGCCGGGTTGGAATCGGTCTACGGGGTGGAGTTCGCGTCCTTCAAGGCGCTCGACGCAGGCGGTCCGCTGACCCGGACGGCGTTGAAGGACGACACCGTGCAGGCCGCCGACCTGTTCACCACCGACCCGGCCATCGACCGGGAGGGCTTCGTCGTGCTGCGCGATCCGGAGAATCTCTTCGGCTTCCAGAACGTGCAACCACTGGTGCGGGAGGACGACATGCCGGCGGAGGCCGTCCTGGCGCTCGACGCGGTGTCCGCCGCCCTCGACACCGCGACCCTGATGGAACTGGACGCCCGCGTCCAACTGGACAAGGAGGACCCGATGGACGTCGCCGAGGACTGGCTCCGATCGGCGGGCCTGGGCTGAGGGGCGACGCTTCGGCCTGGTGAGTTATCGTGTGTCCGGTGTTGCCAGGGGGGTGACACGGGGGGCCTGCCCCGTCCCTTCCAGCGCAGGAGTGTTCCGCCGATGGCGAGACAGCTACGCGCCGAGCAGACGCGCGCGACGATCATCACGGCCACCGCCGACCTGTTCGACCGGCAGGGCTATGAGAACACCAGTCTCAGCGACATCGTGGCGCACGCGCACGTCACCAAGGGAGCCCTCTACTTCCACTTCGCCGCGAAGGAGGATCTGGCCCACGCCATCATGGAGTTGCAGTCGCGTACCTCGCGTCGTCTCGCGGCGGATCTGGACACGAGGGGGTACTCCCCGTTGGAGTCCCTGATGCGACTGACGTTCGGCATCGCCCGGCTCTCCGTCGAGGGGCCGATACTCCGGGCCGGACTCCGGCTCGCCAACGAAGGCCACGAGGTCCGGCCGCCCCTGACGCATCCCTACACCGAGTGGATGGAACTGGCCTCCACCCGGCTCTCCCGGGCGCTGGACACCGCGGACCTGCACCCCGACGTCGACGTCGACGCGGTCAGTCACGCCCTCGTCGCCTCCTTCGTCGGCACCGATGTCGTGGGGCGCACGCTGGACGCCCTGGACCTTCGGCCCCGCCGGGTCGCCGAGATGTGGCGACTGATGATCCGGTCCCTGGTGCCGGTCACCCGACGCGCCCGCTACGTCGCGCTCGCCGCGGGCTTGGAGCGCGAGGTCGGTCGATCCTGAACCCCCGTGCCGGGCGCGGTGGGTGACGCCGGCGTGGGGCGATTCCGGCGTTCGACCCGGATTCACGCGATGGTGTGATCATGTGTCGCCCGGTGGATGGTGTCGAAAGGGCCTGGGTAGTGCCGGGCCATGACGCAGCAGCCCTTCGAACTCCCGCACTTCTACATGCCGTATCCCGCGCGGCTCAACCCCCACCTCGACGAGGCCCGTGCCCACTCCGCGGCCTGGGCCCGCGACATGGGGATGCTGGAGGGGTCGGGGGTCTGGGAGCAGGCCGACCTGGACGCCCACGATTACGGCCTGCTCTGCGCCCACACCCACCCCGACTGCGACGGACCGGCCCTGTCGCTGATCACGGACTGGTACGTGTGGGTCTTCTTCTTCGACGACCACTTCCTGGAGAGGTACAAGCGCACCCAGGACCGCGCCGCCGGCAAGGCCCACCTGGACCGCCTGCCGTCGTTCATGCCGCTCGACCTCGCACAGGAGATCCCGGAGCCGGCGAACCCGGTGGAGGCGGGACTGGCCGACCTGTGGGCCCGCACGGTGCCCGCCATGTCGGTGGACTGGCGCCGCCGTTTCGCCGTGTCCACCGAGCACCTGCTCAACGAGTCCCTGTGGGAACTGTCCAACATCAACGAGGGGCGGGTCGCCAACCCCGTCGAGTACATCGAGATGCGACGCAAGGTGGGAGGGGCCCCCTGGTCGGCCGGGCTCGTCGAATACGCCACGGCCGAGGTGCCGGCCTCCGTCGCGGCTTCCCGACCCCTGCGGGTGCTGATGGAGACCTTCTCCGACGGCGTGCACCTGCGCAACGACCTGTTCTCCTACCAGCGGGAGGTACAGGACGAGGGGGAACTGAGCAACGGGGTGCTGGTCCTGGAGACCTTCTTCGACTGCGGCACCCAGGAGGCCGCCGACGCCGT
This sequence comes from Streptomyces sp. HSG2, assembly GCF_016598575.1. NCBI lineage: Bacteria > Bacillati > Actinomycetota > Actinomycetes > Kitasatosporales > Streptomycetaceae > Streptomyces > Streptomyces sp. HSG2. Next base: position 806,030 of record NZ_CP066801.1, on the reverse strand, counting down.
CAACGACGTCCTCACCTCCCGGCTGCACCAGTTCGAGCACACCGCCTGCACCGAGGTGCCCGCTCTGGCGGTGGAGCGAGGGCTCACCCCGGAGGAGGTCGCCGCCGTCGCCGCCTACGCCAAGGGGCTCCAGGACTGGCAGGCCGGAGGCCACGCCTGGCACCTCAGCTCCAGCCGCTACATGAACGCCGGCACGTCCGGCCCCGACACCCCGTGGCGGGCGCCCATCTCCGTCGGCTCAGCCGGCGACGTCCGCGCCCTGCTGGCCGCCGCCGGCGCGGAACGACTGCGCTCTTACACCAACGTCCCCTTCCAAAAGGTCGGCCCCTCGATCATCCCGGACATCCTCATGCCCTTCCCGCTGAGGCTCAGCCCGGCCCTCGACGGCTCACGCCGGCACCTAGCCGAGTGGGCGGAGCGCATGGGCATCCTCGGCGAGGGGGTCTGGGACGAGGACAAGCTCGCCGGCTGCGACCTCGCGCTCTGCGCGGCCGGCCTGGCCCCCGATGCCACCCAGGGCCAACTCGACCTCGCATCGGACTGGCTGGCCTTCGGTACCTACGGCGACGACTACTACCCGCTCGTCTTCGGCCACCGCAGGGACCTCGCCGCGGCCCGGCTGACCACGGCCCGCCTGTCGGCCTGCATGCCCCTGGACGGGGAGCCGGTGCCACCGCCCGTCAACGCCATGGAACGCTCGCTGATCGACCTGTGGACCCGCACCACCGCCCACATGACACCCGAGCAGCGCCGTCCGCTCCGGGCGGCCGTCGACGTGATGACCGAATCCTGGGTCTGGGAGGTCTCCAACCAGCTCCAGAACCGTGTCCCCGACCCGGTGGACTACCTGGAGATGCGGCGTGCCACCTTCGGGTCCGATCTGACCCTCGGGCTCTGCCGTGCCGGACACGGTCCGGCCGTTCCGCCCGACATCTATCGCAGCGGGCCCGTGCGCTCCTTGGAGAACGCCGCCATCGACTACGCCTGCCTGCTCAACGACGTGTTCTCCTACCAGAAGGAGATCGAGTACGAGGGCGAGGTCCACAACGCCGTCCTGGTCGTGCAGAACTTCTTCGGCGTCGACTACCCGAGGGCCCTCACCGTCGTGCACGACCTGATGACACAGCGGATGCGTCAGTTCCAGCACGTCGTGGCCCACGAACTGCCGGTCCTGTACGACGACTACGCTCTCTCCGACGAGGCGAGGGACGTCATGCGGGGCTACGTCGAGGATCTGCGGAACTGGATGGCGGCCATCCTCAACTGGCATCGCCAGGTGCCCCGGTACAAGGCGGACTACCTGGCCAGGCGGACGCACGGCTTCCTCCCGGACCGTGCTCCCGCCGTGCCCGTTCCCCGGTCGGCGGCGCTCTCCCTGCCCGGCTGAGCGCTCGTCCTCCGGGCTCCCTCAGTCCTGAAGGAGAACCACACCGGTCTCTCCGGGCACTCGCAGCGCGCCGTCCGCGCCGGGTGCCCGGACCGGTTCCCACGCGGCGAGGACCCGGGCCGGGCGAGCCCCGACCGGGATGTCGGCGGGCGACGGGCCGAGGTTGACGGCCACCTTCAGCGAGCCGCGGCGGAACGCAACCCAGCGGTGGTCGTCGTGGTCCCAGGCGACCCTGGTGTCGCCGAGGTCGGGGTCGGTGAGGTCGGGCCACGCGTGCCGGAGGGCGATCAGGGTGCGGTACCAGGCGAGCACGCGGGAGTGCGGCGGGCGTTCGGATTCCGACCAGTCGAGGCAGGAACGCTCCCTGGTGGCCGGGTCCTGCGGGTCGGGCACCTCGTCCTCGCACCAGCCGTGTGCGGCGAACTCCCGCCGTCTGCCGTGCCGGACCGCGTCGGCCAGCTCGGGGTCGGTGTGGTCGGCGAAGTACTGCCAGGGCGTGGCCGCCGCCCACTCCTCGCCCATGAACAGCATGGGAGTGAACGGCGCGGTCAGCACGAGCGTCGCCGCGCAGGCCGACAGCCCGGGGGAGACCAGTGCCGAGAGCCGCTCGCCCCGGGCCCGGTTGCCGACCTGATCGTGCGTCTGCGCGTAGCCCAACAACCGGTGGCCGGACAGCCGGGCGCGGTCCAGCGGGCGCCCGTGGCCCCGCCCCCGGAAGACCGAGTGGTCGCCCTCGTGGAACCAGCCGCGGCGCAGGGTCTTGGCCAGGGCGCCCAGCGGGTCGGGGGCGAAGTCGGCGTAGTAGCCGGTCGACTCCCCGGTCAGGGCGGTGTGCAGGGCGTGGTGGAAGTCGTCGTTCCACTGGGCGTGGACGCCCAGCCCACCCTGTCCGCGCGGGGTGATGAGCCGAGGGTCGTTGAGGTCGGACTCGGCGATCAGGAACAGGGGGCGGCCGGTCTCGACGGCCAACGCGTCGACCGCCGTCGACAACTCCTCCAGGAAGTGTCGTGCCCGGGTGTCCACCAGCGCGTGCACGGCGTCCAACCGCAGCCCGTCGATCCGGTAGTCGCGCAACCAGGCCAGGGCGCTGCCGATCAGGAAGGAGCGGACCTCGTCGGAGCCGGGCGCGTCCAGGTTGACGGCCTGGCCCCACGGGGTGCGGTGGGCCTCCGTGAAGTACGGCCCGAAGGCGGGCAGATGGTTGCCGGAGGGACCGAGGTGGTTGTGCACCACGTCGAGGACCACGCCGAGTCCGAGGTCGTGGGCCCGGTCGACGAAGCGCTTCAGCGCCTCGGGCCCGCCGTACGGCTCGTGCACCGCCCAGGGCGACACCCCGTCGTACCCCCAGCCGTGCCGGCCCGGGAAGGGACACAGCGGCATCAGCTCCACGTGGGTCACCCCCAGCCCGGCCACGTGTGCCAGCCGCTCCGCCGCGGCGTCCAGCGTCCCCGCCGCGGTGAAGGTCCCCACGTGCAGCTCGTAGAGCACGGCGCCGTGCAGTCCGCGCCCGCCCCACCGGCTGCGCCAGGCATACCGGGCGTGGTCCACCACCGCGCTCGGCCCGTCCGGTCCTTCGGGCTGGCGGCGCGACCGGGGATCCGGGCGGATCGGCCCCCCGTCCACCGCGAACCCGTAGCGTGAACCGTCTGCGGCCTCGGCCGTCCCCGACCACCAGCCCGCCCGCCCCGGGTCGCGTCGCATCGCGACGGACGAACCGTCGCAGTGCAGCGTCACTCGCTCGGCCTCCGGTGCCCACACATCGAACCGCACGGACGATTCCCCTTCCTCGGCCCACGGTGACGGAGACCATGCTCCAGCAGGACGGCCCGATTCGTCGCCGATCGCGGTCGAACCGGCGGGTTTCGCACCCTCGGCGGCGTGGACCCCACCGTCGGCCGCACACCCCCGTGCCCGACGCACCGTCGCTCACCCCCGGTCCGGTGCCCGGTCGTCCCGGTCCTGACCGTCGGCGCCCGGCCCCGTCCGCTCCAGCAGTGCCACGGGGAGCGGCGTGAAGAGGTCCGCCACCCCGACCCGTCCGGTGAGGACCCGCCCGGGGGCGAGCGTGTCCGTCCACGAGCCCGGCGGCAACGCCAGCAGGGTCCCCCGCCATCCGCCGGCCTCCGCCAGGCGCAGCGACAGCCGGGTGACCGCCGTCAGCGCCCCGCCGGACCGGGTGAAGGCCACACAGTGGGCCGAGGCGGGCCCCTCGGCGCGCGTCGGCGTGTATGTCGCGGCGCCACCGAAGAGCTCCGGACGACGGGCCCTCAGGGCCAGCGCGGCGCGGGTCACCTCCGCCTTGACATCGGCGTCGGACCACGCGCCCGGCTCCGCCCCGTCGTCCCCCCGCGAGAACGGCGGATCGACCGGGCGACGGTTGTCCGGGTCCACCAGCGCGCGGTATTCGCGCTCCGTGCCCTGGTACAGGTCCGGGACGCCCGGCATGGTCAGGTGCAGCAACGCCGCGCCCAGGACGTTGGCGCGCACGTGCGGCTCCAGGGCCGTGCGCAGGGCGGCCACCCTCGCTCCGCCCGGCCCGCACGGACCGTTCGCGACGAACCGCTCCACGGCCGCCTCGTAGACCGGATCCGGCTCCGTCCATCCCGTGTGGGTCCCCGCCTCGCGGGCGTGTTTGGTCAGGGCGGCCAGGAGACGGTCGCCGTCGGCGGAGCCCAGGCCGAACACCGTCTGCCAGGCCGTCCACGTCAACGTGGCGTCGGGCCCTCCTCCACCCGCCCGGACCACCTCGGCCAGGGTGCCCTCCCAACGGTCTGGGCACTCGCTGAGGACCGCGACCGCCGCGCGGACGTCCGCGCTGCGTTTGGTGTCGTGGGTCGACAACACCGTGCCGGACGACGGCCACTCGCGCTGCGTCCGCGCGCAGTGGGCGTGGAAGCGCTCGGGTGACAGCGCGGGGGTGCCGGGGTCCCCTCCGACCTCGTTGGCGGACGCCAGTGGCACGAACCGGTAGAAGGCCGTGTCCTCGACGGACTTGGCACGCAACGCCGACGACGTCTGGGCGAACCGCGCCCGGAAGGCGGCGTGCTCCGGCCCCTCCTCCGTTCGGCCCCCCAGCAGCAACCCGCGGACCGCGTCCACCGCGTCCGCCTCCGCCGGCACCGCGAACGCCCTCCGCGCCTCGTCCGCGGCCCCGGCGGTGACCACCGACGCCGCGTCCTCCTCCGGGTACGGGCGATACACCTCCAACCTCACCAGCAACTCCCGCAACGCAGAACTCAACGCCCAGGGGGCGTGGTCCCGCAGGGCGAGATCCGGGGAGGACACGCACAGCCGGTGCGCCGCCCGAGTGAGCCGGGCGTGTTCGGTGGCCAACTCGTGGTCCAGCACCCCATAAGCGGCCCGCCGCACGGTCCCCGCCCACTCCCCGCCCTCGTCGTCTGGGGGCTTCGCGAACCGCCGATAGGAGGACAGAAGTCTGGTGTGTCCGACCGGGTCGACGAACAGCCCGTCGACGTGACGGAGGGCGTCGTACCCGGTGGTCCCGGCGACCGGCCACGTGGCGGGCAGGCGCTCGCCGTCGGCCAGGATCTTCTCCACCACCGTCCACCGGCCGCCCGTCGCCTCGTTCAGCCGGGCGAGATAGGCCCCGGGGTCGGCCAGACCGTCCGGGTGGTCCACGCGCAGTCCGTCGACGACCTCCTCGCGTACCAGCCGCAAGATCGTCGCGTGCGTGGCGTCGAACACCTCGGGGTCCTCCACCCGGACTCCGATCAACTCCGAAACACTGAAGAAACGACGATAGTTGAGCTCCGTGCGGGCCAGCCGCCACCAGACCGGGCGATACCACTGGGCGTCCAACAACCGGGGCAGGGGCAGCGTGCCGGTGCCCTCGCGCAGCGGGAAGGCATGCCCGTGGTAGCGCAGTACGTCCCCCTCGACCCGCAGGTCCCCGGCCACCTCGCCGAGCGGACCCCCGAGCACCGGCAGCAGCACCCGCCCGCCCTGCGCCTCCCAGTCGATGTCGAACCATCTCGCCCGCCGCGACTCCGGCCCGTCCCGCAGGACCTCCCACAACGCGGCGTTGTGCCGGGGAGCCATGGCCATGTGGTTCGGCACGATGTCGACGACGATTCCCATCCCGCGCCGACCGGCCGCGGCGGCCAGTGAGCGCAGCCCTTCCTCGCCGCCGAGTTCGGCGCGCACCCGGGTGTGGTCCACGACGTCGTACCCGTGGAGGGAACCTGGCACCGCCTCCAGGATCGGCGAGAGGTGCAGATGCGACACGCCGAGGGATGCCAGGTACGGCACGGCCGCCGCCGCCGCGCCGAACGGGAAGGAGGGCCGCAGCTGAAGCCGGTAGGTCGCCCGGGGGCCCTCGGTGGGCGGGAACCCCGAGTGAGCTTCCGAGGCCGCTCGCGCAGATGTCATAAGGCCCCTGTGTACCGGTCGGCGCGGCCCGCGACCACACCGACGCCGACTCTTTCGGGTGAGAGCCGTCGACGGTGGCGCCCCCGCCGCGTTCTCGCCGGGCCGCCTCGATCCACCGTCCGATCCTGCCGACGAACCGTTCACCCTCGCCCGCGACCGGTCCGCGGGCGCCCGACCGCCCCCCTCGCCCGCGGTCGAAGGCGGGCCGAGCGAGCGCGCGGCGCCGACCTCGCGTTCCGCGAGCCTGGGCATCAGGCTGCGTCGTGGACCTCCCCCGGAGTAGTCTTCCTTGATCGTTGAGCCGGGAAGTGCCCGGGCGAGTGGAAGGCGGTGCGCGGGTGGGCTCGGGTGGGCTGGAGCTGCCCCCTGGTGACGACGGTCACGAGGGGGACCCCGTGGACGTCGGGCCCGGTACGGTCTCCTTGGCGCGACCAATCGACGAGGGCACGATAGGGCCGGAGCTGGCGTGGGACCCGGCCGTCTGGGGCGAGGTGCGCGTCCGAGCCCAGCGCGCCGGCCGGGCCTACGTCTGGCTGAACCTGGTCGAGCAGCGGCTGCGCGCCGTCGTGGCCGCCGTCCTGCGACCGGTGTACGAACCGGTGCACGGCGACGACTGGGTGGTCGCCGCCGCGGGCCCCGCCGGACAGGAGTGGGTGCAGCGCGCCGTCGCCGTGCGGGAGGTGAGCCGTCGCAAGGGCTACCTGCTGGACCCGGCCGACGACAACGTCCTGAGCTTCCTCACCCTGCCTCAGCTCCGGGAGCTGATGGCGCAGCACTGGCCCTGCTTCGAGCCGTGGGTCGACGAACGCCGGGACGTCGAGCTGGCGCTGGACGAGCTGGAGGTCACCCGGAACGTCGTCTCCCGCAACCGCGCCCTGTCCGCGGCCGTCCTCAACCAGGCCGAACGCGCCTCGGCGCGACTCCTCGCGGCCCTGGGCGCCGGGAGCGAGGTCTCCGCCGCGGGCCGGATGCCCGTCGACGCGGTCGAGGACCTGGTCGGCGACCGCTACGCGGACGTCGTCGCGGTCCACCCCGACCGGGTGCGACTCCTCAGGCAGTTCCCGGCCGAGGACATCTTCGGCGGCGCCCGCCGCCTCGACGCCATCGGGATAGGACTCAACCTGCTGGTGCAGAACTTCTCCGGCCGACGGCTGGTCCGCCTGGCCGACGCGGGCACGCGGGTGCGGCTGCTCTTCCTCAACCCGGCGTCCGGCGCGGCCAAGCGGCGGGAGCGGGAGCTGGGGCTCAGGCGCGGTGAGCTGAGTCGGGCGGTGGAGACGAACATCCTGCACATGCGTCGGGTGCGGTCCCGGCTGCGGGACCCCGGGGCCTTCGAGATCCAGGTCTTCGACGAGACCCCCCGCTTCACCGCCTACCTGGTCGACGGCGACGGCCCCGAAGGCGTGGGCGTGGTGCAGTCCTACCTGCGTCGGACCCGGGGCATGGAGGCACCGGTCCTCGTCCTGCGCAACGGACGGAACTCACAGCGGGTCGTCACCGCCGGCGGCGTCGACGAGGCGGGACTCTTCACCACCTACCGCGAGGAGTTCGAGCTGATGTGGACGGACTCCCGCCCGGTGTCCTGACCGGGGATCCCCGTGCCTCCGCCCGCGCGCGGGCGGAGGCACGATCGACGGCTGTCGGTGCCGCGTGCGAGTGTGGAGGCCACCGGGGGAAAGCACCACCGAGAAGGGGGGCCGCTCATGGGCCGGCACCGGGAATCGCTGATCGGATTCGACCTGGAGACCACGGGCACCGATCCGCTCCGGGCGCGGATCGTCACGGGAGCCGTGATCGAGCTCGCGGGAGACGAGCCGACAGGCCGGCGCACCTGGCTCGCCGACCCCGGCGTTCCCATCCCGGAGGACGCCGCGGCCGTCCACGGCGTCACCACCGAACGCGCCACCACCGAGGGCCGCCCGGCCCACGAGGTGGTCGACGCCATAGCCGAGGTACTGGTGGCGTACTGGCAGGCGGGAGTCCCGGTCGTCGCGTACAACGCGGCCTTCGACCTCACCCTGCTCTCCGCCGAGCTGAGCCGGCACGGGCTCGACTCGCTCCGCGACCGCCTGGGCGGCGGACCCCCCGCCCCGGTCGTCGACCCCTACGTCATCGACCGATTCGTCGATCCGTACCGGCGCGGCAAACGCAACCTGGAAGCGGTCTGCGCGGAGTACGGTGTCCCGCTGGAGACGGCCCACGAGGCGTCCGCCGACGCCCTCGCCGCCGCCCGACTGGCTCGCGCGATAGCCGAGCGGCACCCCAAGGTCGCCGCGCTCGGCCCCGCCGAACTGCACGACCGTCAGGTGCGCTGGAGCGCCGACCAGGCCGCCGACCTTCAGGCCTTCCTTCGTCGCAAGGGCCGGGAGGGCGCCGTGGTCGACGGCTCCTGGCCACTGCGCGGCGGTGTCCCGGGCGCGCCGGCCGACCCACCGGCCTCCCGTCCGACGGGCGGCACCACGCCCGTCGCACCCGTAACGCCCTGACGGGACCGCCCCTGCGGACGGCGCGTCCCGCGCCGGACGTCCCGGGGCCCGGCGGGCGCCGGCGTCGCCGGGGGTGGGGCCCTCTGAGTCGCGGGACCGCGCTCAGGGGCCGTCGGCGGGCCGGCACCCGTCTCTCCGTCCGTCAGCGGGCGTGCCAGCGAGCGGTGGGGTCGCCGTCGCGCAACGACGCCACTCGGTGTTCGAACTCCGCCCGTGCGCCGGCGTCGGTGGTGGCGTGTCGGGCGCTCCAGGCGCAGGCGGCGATCTCGCGGGCGCTCCGCATCACCTCGTACCCCTCCCACTCCGTCACGTCCCAGCCGTAGCCGCGGGCGAAGCCGGCGTACTCACGGTCCGGCAGTCCGTAGCGATCCCGGGCGAGCGCCATCACCACCAGATCGTGTTCCCTCAGATCGGTGGAGAAGGTCTCCAGGTCCACCAGGACGGGACCGTCCGGCCCGACGTGCACGTTGCGGGGAAGCGCGTCGCCGTGGATCGGTCCCCGGGGCAGGTGTGGCGTCAGCGCGTCGACGGCGTCGCGCAGTCGGTCCCTTCGCCGAAGCAGCCAGGCGGCGTCCTCGGGGTCGATCGCGTCGCCCGCCGCACGCAGCCGGCGGTCCACTCCGCCGAGAAGGTCGCGGGGCGGCAACGGGAAGGGCGGTGGCGGAAGGGCGTGGACCCGCCGGAGGAGTGCGGCGAGGTCGTCCGGGCCGGCGGGCCTGACGGCATCGGGGAGTCGGTGCCACAGGGTGACCGGGCGCCCGTGGACGAGCCGCGGTTCCGATCGTGCCGCGCGCACCGCCGGGAACCCGGCCTCGGCCAGCCACTCGGCCACGGCCAGTTCCCGCCGCGCCCGACCGCGCGGTTCCGCGTGGCGGGCGACCTTGGCCACCAGGCCGCCCGAGGCGAAGACGGCGTTCTCGCCGAGGGCGAGGAGCCTGGGTGGCTCGGCCGTTCGGTCGAACACCCCGGCCGCCTCCAGCGTGGCCCGCGCGTCCCTCTCGTCCATCGGCCCCTCCCGGGTCTCGTGCCGTCGCCGCATCGTCCCACCCGGGCCGGTGGACGGCTCCGCCGGGCGGGTGCGGGAGCGCGTCACACGACCTCGGGACTGGTAAGCCCGCATGTTGAGGTGTCGCGTAGTCAGCGGATGGGGCCGGTTTCCGATTACTGAATGTCGCTGGTCACGGTGGTCCAGCGCGGATCGATGCGGCCCAGCCATGCATCTTGTTGGTCGGCCAGTGGTTGCTCTAGGGGAAGGGGGAGGAATCGGCAGGTGAAGGTGAGGCCAGCGTCGTCTCCGTCGCCGTTGACGTGGTGGTCCCACGCATCGGGGGTTTCTGCTGATGCCTGGAGGAAGAAGAAGCTGGTTCGTCGTGGCTGACCGGTGTCGGGATGGGGCTTGTTCTCTGTGGCGATCTGTCGGACGACCGTAGCTGTCAGTAGACCGGTCTCCTCGGCGACCTCTCGAAGGACCGCTTCTTCCAGTCGTTCGCCTGGTTTAGCTCCTCCCGCGGGGACTTGGGTGCCGGCCTCAGGCATCCCGATGTGGTCGAACACCAGAACTTCGGGGACGGTGCGGTTCCGGACTACGTATGCGGCGACACGGATTCTGGGTCGGGTCATCCCGGCATCGTCAGTCACCTGCGCCTTTCATGGTCGCCAGGGGCGTATCGGCTCCAGGTTCCACCTGCTTCGGTGACCAGCCGTGTGGCTGTCTTGTCGTGCTAACCGAGCGCCTTCGCGATGACGGGGGCCGGGGCTTGGAGGACAAGTTGGCGGATCGCGGAGGTAGCTGGTCAACGCCGATCTCAAACACGGCCTGCCCCGGCGGCACCGAGCCCGGAACCAGGACGAACTAGCTGCCGAAACCCGTCGCTTCTTCGGCCGTCGGCAACGTCGGCCACACATCGTCCGCGGCTACTTCGGTGGCCCGCACGTCCGCTACGTCCTCAACGAGAACCCCATGAGCGGTCGACGCGCGGCAGGTCGCCGCTGTCCGTCAGCAGGTCACGCAGATGACCAGCCCCGGCTGTGACGGGCAAGGGTCAGGCCAGCATGTTCTCGATGAGGTCGACGGCGTGCGGGGTACCGCCCTCGGCCCGCGCCCCGGCGCGCAAGAGTGCCGAGCGGCGGGCGACCTCCACGTCGGTGACCAGGTCGTTCAGCGCCGACCGCAGGGTCTCGGCGGTGGCTTCCGCGGTGTCGATGCGACGGGCCACGCCCAGTTCCACGAGTCGGTCGGCGTTCATGAACTGTTCGGCGGCCTGCGGCACGGCGATCATCGGGACCCCGGCCAGCAGTCCTTCTCCGCAGCTGCCCATACCGGCGTGGGTGACGAAGGCATCCGCCTGCTCCAGGATCGCCCGCTGCGGGACCCAGGAGTGCACCTCGACGTTGGGCGGGACGGCGCCGAGCTCTCGCGAGTCGGTGTACTGGCCGATCTGGACGACGACGTGCCAGCCGGGCAGATCGCCGTAGGCCGCCAGGCACTGGCGGTAGAACTCCGGTTGACGGGTGTACGCCGAGCCCAGGGAGATCAGCAACACGTTCTCCGCATCCGCCGGACGGGTCCAACCGTCAGCGCCCGCCGTCGCGTCGAAGCAAGGCCCGACGAAGGTGACCGTGTCGGTGTCGACCCGGTCGGCCCGCGGCTGCATCGCCCGGGTGATCAGGGCGAGGGCCCGCGATGGTCGGCCGGAGAAGGCGTCCACGTCGGTGGTGGACGCCCCGCAGTCGGCGAGCCACCGTGCGAACTTCGCTCGGTAGGAGTCGGCACCCGGCAGTTGCCACAGGTGGGCCGCGACGTCCCGGTCATAGCCGTCCCAGGCCACGAAAGTCGGGGACAGCTGCATGAGGGGCCGGTCCTGCGTCTCGGCGAGGGTGCGCGCGGCGTACGCGCCGATGTCGTACAGGTACAGGTCCGCCGGGTCGCGGTGGTAGGCGGCGCGCAACTGGGGCAGTGCCTGGACGGCGTTGTCGAGGAAGAGGCCCATCGCGGCGATGGGGTCGTCGGGCCAGTTGTTGTCGGCGACCGGTAGTACGGAGGTGCAGGTGACCAGCTCGGCGCCGGTGGCCGTGATCAGGTCGGCAACCGCCGGGTCGTTGGCGTAGGTCACGTGGTGGCCGCGGGCCACCAGCTCGCGGATGATCTCAAGGCTGGGCAGGACGTGGCTGACGGCGGGGATGCCGACCATCGCGATGTGGGCACGGCGACGGGACACGGAAGACATGGATGATCACTCACTTCAGATCTACGGCGAAAGGGACACGGCAAGCCCGTGCGCCGGTCTACTCCGAGAGACCTCGGAGTAGGAACGCATAGGGGATGCGGAGGGAGACGGGGCGCTGCCCGCCCGTGTCAGCCGTAGATCTGAAGGAGGAAGAACATGCCCGCGACCCTAACCCCTCCCTTGGGTTCAGGGCACCTCAATTGCCGTCGACCGCCGTCTGGAAGCTCCCGGCGGGTGTCGATGAGCCAGCGGGGAGCCCCCGCAGAAGCGTCACGTATCCGGGGTGTCCGGGGCGGCGGCCTCCAGATCGGCGATGCTGCCCGACATGATCGTCCGCACGTGGTCGGTGAGGTGCTCCGCGGGCCAGTCCCACCAGGCCACGGCAAGCAGCCGAGCGACGTCCTCTTCGCTGTACCGGGTACGGATGAGCCGTGCCGGGTTACCGCCGACGATCCCGTAGTCGGGTACATCCGTGGTGACCACGGCGCCGGTGCCGATAATCGCGCCGTGTCCGATCCGCACACCGGGCATCACCATCGTGCCGTGGCCGAACCAGACGTCGTTGCCGACGACGGTGTCCCCTCGGCCGGGCAGGCCGGTGAGCAGATCGAAGTGTTCCGACCACGAGCCGCCCATGGTGGGGAAGGGGAAGGTCGAGGGGCCGTCCATACGGTGATTGGCACCGTTCATGATGAACCGCGTCCCCGTACCCAGCGCGCAGAACTTACCGATGATCAGTTTCTCCGGTCCGTAGTGGTACAGCACGTTGCGTGTCTCGAACGCGGTCGGGTCGTCCGGGTCGTCGTAATAGGAGTACTCCCCGACCTCGATCAGCGGGGACTTCAGCAGCGGTCTGAGTAGCACGACCCTCGGCTGCTCGGGCATCGGATGGAGGATTGTCGGGTCGGCGGGCACAGGCATGGGGGGCGGTTCCTCCTCGGTTGCGGTCCGTGTCCGGTCCATGATCGTTGCACCGCGCCGACCCAGGACACCCATTTACCACCCGCACCAACGCGCACCTACGACCCGTCGGCAGTGAACTCTTCTCGGTAACGCCTCGTGATGGTTTGTGATCGTCGTTCAGGCTGTGCGGCCGCGCTCGACCTGGAGCCGGACGAGGGCGGCTCGGGCGATCCGGGTGATGGCCGCGGGGTCGAGGCTGACCCTGCGCAGGGCTGTGAAAGTGACCTTGAGCAGGGCGTTGGCGCGTTCGGCGACGGCGTGGACGTCCCGGATCACGGAGTTGAACGCCTGCTCGGGCTCGCGGAGTTCACGGCCCTTGGGCTTCTTGACCGGGTGACGGAAGCCGGGCCCGGCGTTCTCGTAGCCAAGGTCGGTCAGGGTGGGGATGCCCAGGGTGGCGGCGAGCCGGTTCAGGGCATCGACCAGGCCGTGGGCCCGTGCGCGGGTGATGTCGTGCTCGCGGCCCGGGCGGACCGGGGAAACCCACAGGGGCCGGCCGTCCGGGGCGGCGATGACCTGTACGTTTCCACCGTGGTGCTTGTGATTGCCGAACCACCACAGGTCCGCGCCGTTGGGGCCGGCGGCGGCCACGCGGTCGGTGCGGATGACCGTGCCGTCCGGGTTGAGGTGGGTGTACCAGGCCGCCGCCACAGCGCGGTGGACGGATCGGGCGCGTGGTCGGCGAGCACCGTCGGTCCTTCGTGCGGGTAGAGATAGGCGGTCGGTACCGAGATGCCGTTGTCCCGGGCGAGCCGGACCAGCCGGGTACCGTCGACGAACCAGCGCAGCACGAGCACTGCCTGCCGGAAGACGCCCAGCGCGCGGGTGCCCTTGCGGGTCCCGAGGTGCTCGCGGTGTCCACGCAGCAGCTTGGCGAGGTGCTCGACGGTCGTGATCGGCAGGACGAACCCCCAGAGGAACCGGCGACAGTCGAATAAGCGAGCTCACCAGTGCCGAGGCTGTGACAGGTCCCGGACGTCGGCAGCCGGTCTCCACGGCGTCACCGCCTTCGCGCCGGCACATCTCGCGGGCGGGCTCATGCCCCCAGCGCCGCGCTCACCGGTCGTCGGGCCGTCTCGTAGCGTTCCGACAGGAGTCGGGCCACCTCGGGGGCGGGGCCCAGCACGTCCGCCAGGACGTCGGCCTCGGCCGAGCCCCGGGCGATGCGGTCCGGCAGGAAGCCGGGGGCCAGGACGTACCGGGCGACGGCCACCCGCCGGCAGCCCAGTTCCCGCAGTTCTCGTACCGCGTCTTCCGTGCGAGGTGTGCGGGCGGAGGCGAACGCGGGTCGCACGGCGCACCAACCGGTGTGCCGCCACTCCCGCGCGATGTCTGCGATCACCGCGATCGCCTCCGGGTCGGTGGAGCCCGCCGAGGCCAGGACGACCCCGGTCGTGGGCTTGTCGGCGGGGGTGAGACCCGCCTCGTACAGGCGTCGTCGCAGCGCCGCGGACAGCAGCGGGGAGGGGCCCAGCACGTCGGCCTGGCGGACGCGGAGTCGGGAGGGCGCCCGGGACAGGACCGCGGGGATGTCCGCCTTGGCGTGGAAGGCCCGTGACAGCAGCAGCGGCTGGGCCACGACGTCGCGCACTCCATCGGCGGCCAGGGACTCCAACACCGCCGGCACGGAGGGCAGGTTGAAGTCGAGGAAGCCGGTCGCCACCCGGAGGTCCGGACGTCGCCGCCGTACCTCCCGCACGAGGGCGTGCACGGTGGCGGCGTGCCGGGGGTCGCGGCTTCCGTGGGCTATGACGAGCAGTGTGGGGTTCGGCATGGTCTCAGTTCCCGGTGTGAAGGCCGCGGGTGCGGAGGACGTGGCGTTCCAGGGGGCCGAAGACGAGCAGGTCGATGGTGATGCCCACGGCCAGGATGAGGAGGATGGCCTCGAAGACCATGGCCATGTCGCCCGCGGTGCGGCCGTTCTCCAGGAGCTGGCCGAGACCGGTGCCCAGGTCCGGGAAGGACGCGATGATCTCGGCGGCCATGAGGGAACGCCAGGAGAAGGCCCATCCCTGCTTGAGTCCGGCGATGTAGCCGGGGAGGGCGGCGGGGAGGGTGACGTGTCGGATGGTCTGGAGGCGTCCGGCGCCCAGGGTGCGTCCGGCGCGGTGCAGTTGGGGCGGGACGTGGTCGATGCCGGAGACGAGCCCGTTGGCGATGGAGGGGACGGCGCCGAGGAGGATGACGGCGAACATCATCCGGTCGTTCAGGCCGAGCCAGATGACGGCGGGTGGCACCCAGGCGACGGAGGGCAGGGACTGGAGCCCGGTGAGCAGGGGCTGGAGGGCGGAGCGGAGCAGGGGGACGTGGGCGAGGAGGAGGCCGAGGGGGGTGGCGATCAGGAGGGCGAGGGCGAAACCGAGGAGGCCGCGGGACAGGCTGGTCCAGATGTAGTCGAGGAGGCGTCCTTCGAGCCAGGACCGGGTCAGCGCGTCGGCGACGGCGGAGGGGGCGGGCAGTCGGCTCGGGTCGTCGACGACGCGCAGGGAGACCAGGGCCTGCCAGGCCGTGAGCAGGAGGACGAGGGCGACCAGGGGCGGGAGGACCTTGCGCGTGAGGGTGGTGCGCAGGGGGGTGCGGTGGGTGGGCGTGGTGTCGAGGGCGTCGAGTCCGGCGTGGAGGTCGTGAGCGTGGCCGGTGCGGTCGGCGGTGGTGTCAGGACCGGCCATGGCGTCGGATTTCCTTGCGTAGTTCTTCGGTGATGTGGAGGGAGAGCTCCGCGACGGCCGGGTCCTCGATGCGCCGAGGGTGCGGGATGTCGATGTGCCATTCCCGGATCACGCGTCCCGGGCGGGAGGACAGCAGGACGACGCGGTGGGACAGGCGGACGGCCTCGCGTACGTTGTGGGTGACGAAGAGTGTGGTGAGTCCGGTCTTCTGGTGGATGCGGGTCAGTTCGTCGTGGAGGATGTCGCGGGTGATGGCGTCGAGCGCGGCGAAGGGCTCGTCCATCAGGAGCAGCTCGCTGCGCTGTGCCAGCGCGCGGGCCATGGCGACGCGTTGGCGCATGCCGCCGCTGAGTTGGTGGAGGCGCTTGCGGTGGGCGCCTTCGAGGCGCACCAGTCGGAGGAGGTCGTCGGCCTGGTGGCGTCGTTCGGCGCGGGGGACTCCTCGGAGGCGCAGCGCGAGTTCGATGTTCTTTCCGGCGGTGAGCCAGGGGAAGAGGGCGTGTTCCTGGAACATGAGCGCGGGGCGCCGGGGGGTGTGGACGGTGCCGGTGGTGGGCTGGTCGAGTCCGGCGACGAGGTTGAGGAGGGTGGACTTGCCGCAGCCGGAGGCTCCGAGGATCGTGACGAACTCGCCGCGTTCGATGGTCAGGTCGATGTCGTCGAGCACGGCTTGGGGTCCCGTGGGGCCGGCGAAGGTCTTGGAGACGCGGGCGATCCGGGCCGCCGGTGGTGTCGTGGAGGCCCCCGGGGCGTCGGTGGTGGGTTCGGCGAGGGTCGTGGCCATGGTCAACTCCTGGGGCCGGCGTGGCGGGGTCACGAGACACCGAGTCCGGCGTCGTCGAAGGTCGGCTTGCCCTGGTCGGCGCGGATCCGGTTGAGCAGGGTGAGGTCGTAGACGCCCCGGAGGTCCGCGCGGGGGAGCAGCCCCGTGGCGGCGGCGTGTTCGGCCTGGGTGGCCAGGGTGGTCGCCAGGGGGTCGTCGGTGACGCGGACGGACTCCCAGGCGGGGTCGAGGATGTGGGTGGGGAGGGGGCGCCCCGTGTCGTGGGCGATCTGTCGGTCGGCGGCGGCCTTGGCCTCGTCCGGGTGGGCGTCGATCCACGCGTTGGTGGTGACCGAGGCGCGGAGCACTGCCTCCACGGCGGCGGGGTGGTCGCGGAGGAAGTCCTGGCGGACGATCACGTTGGTGGTGACGAAGCCGCCGTCGGGCCAGAGCGAGGTCTCGTCGAGGAGCGTCCGACCTCCCTCGGCCACCAGGCGTGAGGCGGTGGGCTCGGGGACCCAGGCACCGTCGAGGGACCCGTTGGCGAACGCGTCGGGGATGACCTTGTTGTCGCTGCGGACCACCGTGACGTCGCCTTCGCCGGTGAGGGGGTCGACGGTCCACCCCTGTTCCGAGGCCCAGGTGAGAAAGGCGACGTCCTGGGTGTTGCCGAGTTGAGGGGTGGCGACGCGCTTGCCCGCCACGTCGGCGGCGGTGGTGATCGCGTCGGGACGGACGACGAACCGGACCCCGCCCGAGGCGGAGCCGCTCACGATCCGAAGGGCGTGCCCCTCGGAGCGGAGGTAGCCGTTGACAGCGGGCGAGGGTCCGATCCAGGCGATGTCCAGGGAACCGGAATTGAGCGCCTCGATGACGGAAGGGCCGGCGTTGAGGACGGCGTAGACGGCACGGGTGCCGCCCAGCTCCTTCTGGAAGAGGCCCTGTTCGTGGCCGACCAGGGCGGTGGCGTGGGTGATGTTGGGAAGGTAGCCGATGCGGACCGAGTCGAGGCCGTCGGTCTTGGGCGTGCCCGGTGGCACGCTGGGGCCGGTGTCGTCCGGGGCGAGAGAGCCGTATCCGCAACCGGCCAGGGCCATCAGCAGGACGGTGAGCAGGGCGGTGGCCCGGCGGAGTGCGGTGGTGGTGGCAGGCACGGGAGGAGTTCCTCTCGTTGGCCCGGCGGTGGAGGCTCGGTCGGGGGTGAGCGCGGGGGTGGTGTTCGGCCGGGGGCGCGGAGCGGGCGAGGAGGGCGGGGGTGGGTCGGGGCGGCGTGGGGGGCGTGGGTCAGAAGTCCCAGGAACCGTCGTCCGCGGTGTCGGTGGCGCTCCCGCCCCGGGCGAAGGGCGGACCGGCCATGCAGGCGGTGAGCGTGGTGCCGTCGTGTGGGTCGATGAGGATGAAGGATCCGGTGTGTCGGGAGTGGCTGTAGGGGTCGAGGGGAAGGGGCTCCGCGGCGCGCAGGGTGATGTCGCCGATGTCGTTGGTGGTGAGCTGTCCGGGTCGGGGGTGGAGGGAGAGGTCGTGGAGGGTGAGACGGGAGGAGATGTCCTTGACGATCGCCTTCACGGTGCGGGTGCCGTGCTTGAGGAGCACGCGGTGGCCGGCCGTCAGGGGACGGTCGGTCAGGTGGCAGGCGGTGGCCTCGATGTCCTGGGTGGGGGTGGGGGCGCTACCCCGAGGGGCGATCAGGTCGCCTCGGGAGACGTCGAGGTCGTCTTCGAGGAGGACGGTGACGGACTGCGGGGCCCGGGCGGCGGGGACGGACCGCCCCAGGAGGTCGATGGCGCCGATGGTGCTGGTCCGACCCGAGGGCAGGATGGTGACGGCCTCGCCGACACGGAGCGTTCCCGAGGTGATCCGGCCCGCGTATCCGCGGTAGTCGGGGTGTTCCGCGGTCTGCGGGCGGATGACGTACTGGACGGGGAGCCGCGCGTGGTGCAGGGCGGCGTCGTGGGCGGAGGGGACGGTCTCCAGGTGGTGCAGGACGGTGGGCCCGGTGTACCAGGGCGTGTGAGAGGAGGGGGCGACGACGTTGTCGCCGTGCAGGGCCGAGATGGGAACCGCGGTGACCTCGGGGACGCCGAGGTCGCGCGCGTAGGTGGTGAACTCCCGGGAGACGCGGGTGAAGGTGTCCTCGTCGAAGCCGACGAGATCCATCTTGTTGACGGCCAGGGTGACGTGGGGGACACGGAGGAGCGCGGCGATGGCGGCGTGGCGCCGGGTCTGCTCGACGACGCCGTGGCGGGCGTCGACCAGGATCACCGCGAGCTCGGCGGTGGAGGCGCCGGTGACCATGTTGCGGGTGTACTGCACGTGGCCGGGGGTGTCGGCGAGGATGAACCGGCGCCGGGGGGTGGCGAAGTAGCGGTAGGCGACGTCGATGGTGATCCCCTGCTCCCGCTCGGCGCGCAGGCCGTCGGTGAGCAGGGCGAGGTCGGGCGCGCTGCGACCGCGCGCGCTGGAGGCGCGTTCGACGGCCTGGA
Source organism: Streptomyces sp. HSG2 (assembly GCF_016598575.1). NCBI lineage: Bacteria > Bacillati > Actinomycetota > Actinomycetes > Kitasatosporales > Streptomycetaceae > Streptomyces > Streptomyces sp. HSG2. The sequence continues at coordinate 787,663 of NZ_CP066801.1, read as the reverse complement.
GTTGGTCGGTCAGGACCGAGCGCGAGTCGTGGAGGAGCCGTCCGACCAAGGTCGACTTGCCGTCGTCCACCGACCCGGCGGTGGCGAGCCGCAGCAGTGAGGGCCCGGCCGTGACCTCCGGCTCCGGCGGGTCGCCTGGCCTCGGCGACGCTCCCGGGACGGGGGAGGTCCGGGGGGTGGGCACGGGGCCGGTCGCGCCGGACGAGAGGCCGGGCGTTCGAGCGGACCGGGGCGTGGACGGAGTGGTGTGGTTCATGTCAGAAGTACCCCTCGCGCTTGCGGTCTTCCATCGAGGCCTCGGAGAGACGGTCGTCGGCCCGGGTCGCGCCGCGCTCCGTCAGGGAGGAGGCGGCGATCTCGTCGATGACCTTGTCGATGGTGTCGGCGTCCGAGTCCACGGCGCCGGTGCAGGACATGTCGCCGACGGTGCGGTAGCGCACGCGCCGTTTCACGACGGGCTCGTCTTCGGCGGGGCCGCCCCAGTCACCGGCGGTGAGCCACATCCCGTCCCGGACGAAGACCTCCCGCTCGTGCGCGTAGTAGAGAGAGGGCAGTTCGATCGTCTCGCGGGCGATGTACTGCCAGACGTCCAACTCGGTCCAGTTGGACAGGGGGAAGACGCGGACGTGTTCACCGGGGCGGTGCCGGCCGTTGTAGAGGTTCCACAGTTCCGGGCGTTGGCGGCGCGGATCCCACTGGGAGAACTCGTCGCGGAGCGAGAACACACGTTCCTTGGCACGGGCCTTCTCCTCGTCGCGCCGGCCGCCGCCGAAGACCGCGTCGAAGCGCCCCTCGCGGATCGCGTCGGTCAGTGGGAGGGTCTGGAGCGGGTTGCGGGTGCCGTCGGGCCGTTCGTGGAGGAGTCCTCGGTCGAGGTAGTCCTGGACGGAGGCCACGTGCAGGCGCAGGTCGTGTCGGGCGACGGTCCGGTCGCGGTGGGCCAGGACCTCCGGGAAGTTGTGTCCGGTGTCCACGTGCAACAGGGCGAAGGGGACGGGCGCCGGGGCGAAGGCCTTGAGGGCGAGGTGCAGCATGACGATGGAGTCCTTGCCGCCGGAGAAGAGGATCACCGGGCGCTCGAACTCCCCGGCCACCTCGCGCAGGACGTGCACCGCCTCCGACTCCAGGGCGTCCAGGTGCGAGAGCGGGGGCGGGGTGTGCGGTGGCCCGTCGGTGCCGAGGGTCGTCGTCACGCCAGGCTCCTCTCGCTCAGCAGCGCGTGCACCACCGCGGCCGACTCCTCGACGGTCTGGTCCTGCGACGCGATGCGCGCGTCGGGTCGCTCCGGCACCTCGTACGGGTCGTCGACACCGGTCAGACCGCTCATCTCGCCGGCCGCCTGCCTGGCGTACAGGCCCTTGACATCGCGGTCCGAGCACACTTCCAACGGCGTCGCGACGTGCACCTCCAGGTAGGGGGTGCCGTTCGCCCGGTGCCTCTCGCGCACCGCCTCCCGGCTGTCCGCGTACGGCGCGATCACCGGGACGAGCGCGAGGACGCCGTTGCGGGCGAGCAACTCCGCCACGAACCCCACGCGCTCCACATGCGTCCTGCGGTCCTCGCGCGTGAACCCGAGGCCGGCGGAGAGGAACGCGCGGACCTCGTCGCCGTCGAGGACCTCCACACGTCGTCCCTCCGCACCCAGTCGCTCGGCCAACGCCCCGGCGATCGTGGTCTTCCCCGCGCTCGGCAGCCCGGTCAGCCACACGGTGGCTCCGCTCGTCACGTGGTTCTCCTGTGTCCGGTTCCGGTTGGTCGTCGTCATCCGTGCAGTCCGCATTCGGTCTTGGCCAGGCCCGACCAGCGGCCCGCACGGGCGTCCTCGCCCTCGGCCACTCGTCGGGTGCACGGAGCGCAGCCGACCGAGGCGTAGCCGTCCGCCAGCAACGGATTGGTGAGGACGCCGTGTTCGGCGACGTACACTGCCACGTCTTCCTCTGTCCATCGGGCGATCGGGGATATCTTCACTTTCTGTCGCTTGTCGTCCCATCCGACGACCGGCGTACCGGCCCGGGTCGGGGACTCGTCGCGGCGCAGCCCGGTCGCCCAGGCGACGTAGTGCCGCAGCCCCTCGTCGAGGGGTCGTACCTTGCGCAACGCGCAGCACAGGTCCGGGTCACGGTCGTGGAGCCGGGGGCCGTACGCGGCGTCCTGCTCGGCGACCGTCCGGGCAGGGGTGAGGGTGTGGACGTCGACGTCCATGACGGCGGCGACCGCGTCACGGGTTCCCAGGGTCTCGGGGAAGTGGTAGCCGGTGTCGAGGAAGAGCACGGCGACGCCGGGTCGTGCCTTCGAGGCGAGGTGGGCGACGACCGCGTCCTCCATCGAGGAGGTCACACAGAGGCCGGGGCCGAAGGCGTCGGCGGCCCAGCGGAGGATCTCGTCCGCGGTGGCCTCCTCCAACTCCCGTCCTGCGCGTTTCGCGAGCGCCCGGAGTTCCTCCGGCGTGCGCTCCCGGGGGACCGCGGTCATCGGTCGTCCCCTCCCGTCGGGGCGATCCTCGTTCCCCGGGCGAGGAGTCCGAGGAACGCCAGTCGGAAGCCCCGGTTGCACGCCGCGCACTCCCAGGCGCCGTGGCCCTGTTCCCCGGGGCGCAGGTCCTCGTCGCCGCAATAGGGGCAGTAGAAGGGGGCCGCGCGCTCGCTCACGACAGCGACTCCTCGCCGGCACGCGCGGCCCAGGTCGCGAACCGCTCGTCGGGCAGGCGTTCCTCCCGGAAGCGGCGCAGCAGCCGTTCGACGTAGTCGGGCAGCTCCTCGGAGGTCACCTTGAGCCCCCGCACCTTGCGGCCGAACCCCGGCTGGAGCCCCAGCGCGCCGCCGAGGTGCACCTGGTAGCCCTCGACCTGCTCGCCGCGGTCGTTCATGACGAGCTGTCCCTTCAGGCCGATGTCCGCGACCTGGATCCGCGCACAGGCGTTCGGGCAGCCGTTGAGGTTGATGGTGATCGGTTCCTCGAAGTCCGGCAGGCGGCGCTCCAGTTCGTCGATCAGCGAGGCGCCCCGCGCCTTGGTCTCGACGATGGCCAGCTTGCAGTACTCGATGCCGGTGCACGCCATGGTCCCTCGCCGGAAGGGAGAGGGCGACGCGGTGAGGTCGAGCGCCTGGAGGGACTCGACCAAGGAGTCGACCCGGTCTCGGGGGACGTCCAGGATGATCATCTTCTGTTCGGCGGTGGTCCGCACCCGGCCCGACCCGTGGGCCTCCGCCAGATCGGCGATCTTCGTCAGGGTGGCACCGTCCACCCGGCCGACGCGCGGGGCGAACCCCACGTAGTGGAGGCCGTCCCGCTGCCGGTGGACGCCCACGTGGTCGCGCCATCGCGCGGAGGGCTCGGCCGGCGCCGGACCGTCCCGCAGCGCCCGCCCCAGGTAGTCCTCCTCCAGCACGCGACGGAACTTCTCCGCGCCCCAGTCGGCGACCAGGAACTTCAGTCGGGCCCTGGTGCGAAGGCGCCGGTAGCCGTGGTCCCGGAAGACCGAGACGACGGCCTCGTGGACGTCCGCCACCTCCTCCAGGGGGACCCAGGCGCCGAGGCGGACGCCGATCTTCGGGTTGGTCGAGAGGCCTCCGCCCACCCACAGATCGAAGCCCGGTCCGTGCTCCGGGTGCTCGACGCCGACGAAGGCGATGTCGTTGATCTCGTGCGCCACGTCGAGCGAGGGCGATCCGGAGATCGCCGACTTGAACTTGCGCGGGAGGTTGGAGAACGCCGGGTTCCCGACCACGCGGCGCTGGATCTCCTCGATGGCGGGGGTGCCGTCGATGATCTCGTCGGCGGCGATGCCGGCGACGGGCGAGCCGAGGATCACCCGAGGGGTGTCACCGCACGCCTCCGTCGTGGAGAGGCCGACGGCCTCCAGACGGTTCCAGATCTCGGGCACGTCCTCGATGCGGATCCAGTGGTACTGCACGTTCTGTCGGTCGGTGAGATCGGCCGTGCCCCGCGCGAACTCCTGGGAGATCTCGCCGACGACCCGCAGTTGACGGGTGGTCAGCCGCCCGCCGTCGACACGGACGCGGAGCATGAAATAACGGTCCTCCAGCTCCTCCGGTTCCAGAACCGCCGTCCTGCCGCCGTCGATCCCGGCCTTGCGCTGGGTGTAGAGGCCCCACCACCGCATCCGGCCGCGCAGGTCCTGCGGGTCGATCGAGTCGAAACCGCGCTTGGCGTAGATCGTCTCAATACGTGTCCGCACATTGAGACCGTCGTCGTCCCGCTTGAACTGCTCGTTGCCGTTGAGCGGAGTGAAGTGCCCCGCCGCCCACTGGCCCTCGCCGCGGTGGCGACCGGCCTTGCGGGGGGTTGTCGCGGCGTCGTTCGGGGTGGCGGCCATGCGTGACACGTCCTTCGGGGCAGCGGGGTACGGGAGTCGGCGCGGGGCGCCGTCGGGAGGCATCGCCGCGTGGCACGTCCTGACCTGCGCGCCGAGGAGCGCGCGGTGACGTGAGGCGACGAAGGGGGCGGGGCTTCCGGGGAAGGTCAGCGCACCGGACACATGGCGCTGGACATGCGGCCGAGGTCGACGTGGCGTCGACTCACCAAGGCGGTTCCCGTTCCAGGCATGGCGGAAGCGTGGCACGGCGCTCCGGAGACCGTCCAGCATCGTCCGTTATATGGACGATATTGTCTCGCTTGGTGAGATGGAAGGGGTGTCGTCTCGGCCGGGGGCCGCCCGCGCACGGGCCGACGGTCCCTCCCGGCGTCGCCCCGCCGACACGCCCGACCAGTCGTCCCCCAAGCGGTCCGCTCCTGGCCTCAGCCGGCGGGAAGGGCGCCGGGCCACGGCCCCGGCATCGGAGCCGGCGGCACCCGCTCGACCCGGGTGTCGAACAGTCGGAAGCCGCGGCGCCGGTAGTTCTCCATCGCGTACGGGCCGTCCTCGCTGCAGGTGTGCAGCCACACTCGCCGAGTCGCCGGCAAGCCGGGCCGCCGGTCGGCGAGATCCCAGGCACGCGCCGCCCCGACGGAGAGCAGGTGCCCCCCGATCCCCCTGCCGCGGAAGGACGGAATCAAGCCGAAATAGACGATCTCCACGTCCGCGTCCCTGTCCGGGGACAACTCCAGGTAGCCGGCCGGCGTTCCCCGCTCCCAGGCCACCCAGGTCTCCACCCCGGGACGCCGGAGGTACTCCCGCCACCGGGCGTACGTCCAGCCGAGCCGGTCCGTCCAGCGGACGTCCCCGCCCACCGAGCAGTAGAGGAACCGGCTGAACTCGGGGGAGGGGACCTCGGCCCGCAGCACCCGTACGTCCTCCTTTGGGTGGGCCGCCGGTCGAAGATCGGTCGGCGCGGTCTGCTCCAGGGACCAGGTGGTCACGGCGATGGTGTTCATCGGGGCTCTCCTTCGTGGATTCCCCCGGCTTCGGCCGGGGGAGGAAACGAAGCTCCCGCGGAACGGGGCGGGGAAAGCCGGTTCGCCGCCGGGGCGAACCGGCGTCCGCCCCCGACCGCCCACACTCCGTCACAAGCTGATGGGATGGTATGTGAACCGTGAAGACCACCCACGTGAAGCGGGCTTTCAACCTCGCCACACAAGAATCATCCCCGCCCCGCTGTCGACCGGCGCCGTCGCCGGGCGGTGCGCGACGACGGCCCAACGGCACCCGACCGACCGGGAGGACGCGGCGGACACCACGGACGCGCCCGGTCCCCGGGGTGCGCGGTGCCCACGACGCGACCCTCGAAACGGGCCTCAATCGAGGACGTCGTCGATCGCGGCCAGCGGAACCGCGAAGAGCACGCGACCGGAGCGCGACCAGACCTCGTCCGTCCCCGCGCGGTAGGACAGGGCGCCCGCGTCGAGACTCCAGCAGCGCTGTGAACGGTCGGCTCCGCACACCACCGCCCGGGTTCCCTCGGAATCCTGGCGTACCAACGACGCCCGCCCGGTGTCCCCGTCACCGGCGACACGACCCAGGTACCATCCGGCCCGCTCCCGGCCCGCCGGCCGGTGGGTCAACACCCCCGCCACGCCGTTCGCCCCCGTCCGGTACGCCTCCCGTGCCTCCACCCGGCCGGCCGAGTCCGCGGCGGGCAGTCCCGCCCGCCCCGGTTCCGAGCTGAAGGCGTAGCGCCACAGCCGTGTCGGGCCGTCGGTGTCCGGGTCCACCCACTCGCCGGCGACCAGTCCGGGCGGGCTGGTGCCACGATCCAGGGAGAGAACGGAGGGCCGAGGCACCCCCGGCCCACCGGGCATCCGGTAAGCGGCGACGGCCGGCAGGACGTGGCGGTGGCCGAGCGCCGCCCAGCCACCGGGAACCCGGCCGACGGCGGCGGACTCCACGTTCGCCCGGTGGAACCGGTCGAGATCGAACACGTACAACGCGTTACGGTCGCCGGGACCGGCGGTCACCAGCAGCTTGTCCCGGTGCCGCACGATCCCCTCCACCGGCGAGGCCAGCCCCCGGTAGTCGTCGCCTCCCTCCACCGGCACGACCAGCAGGGCGGAGGCCCGACGCGGCCCCTCCCGGTCCGACGTCCCTCCGCCCCGGACCGTGTCGTCCGCTGCGACGAGGTCGACGCGGGCGAGCCCACCCCCCGCGGAAGCGCCCGTGTCACGGGACCACCCGGCCACCACGACCCCGTCCGGCCCGGACGGGCCGTCGGTGTCCCCCGAGGCGGCCACCCCGCCGGGGAGCCAGCCGCGCGTCTCCCGCTCGTCCCAACAGAACGACCGTGCGGCCCTCGGTGCGATCGGAAGGTCCGGGCGGACGGTGGAGGCGCAGTCGTCGCCCGTGGCCAGCGTCCCGTCGGCGGAACCGAGGACCGCGGCCACGTCCTCGGGCGCGCCCAACGTCGCGGCGAGGCGGTCCAGCCGGTGCTCCGGCACCCGGTCCTCGACCAGACGCAACGACGCCCGCTCGGCCCGGCCCAGGGACTCCAGTCGCCCGGGGTCGTCCGTGACCGTGGCCTGCGAGGCGCTGATCAGCGTGGCGGCGGCGGTCAGGGCGAGTCCGGTGCCGGCCAGGCCCGCCCGGAGCGCTCTGCCTCGCCTGCGCCGGCGGTGTCTGCCGCGATGTCCCATCCCACCTCCACGGGGACCTGAGCCGACCGCGTCGGTCCGCGTGTCGACCGAGGGCGGGGTGTCCCGGGGTGTGATGGTACGACAGGTGAACGGCCGCCGGGGTGTGGACGGGAGAGCGCGCCGAGGCGATACGGCCGCGCGGTCGTCTCTCTCCCCGGCCCGGGGGACCCGTCGCCCCGGCACCCCGGCGCGGCGTCGGATCGTGCGCACGCACGCGCGGGCATCGCCGTCGCCGAGGCTCGCGGCGCGGCCCGTGGGGGCTCGCCGACACCGCCGTTGCCTGCGGCGATGTCGACCCACCAGGGGTGCGCGGGGGTGGGGGGCCCGGTCCGTCGCGGATATACCTTGGGGGCGTGCAGCCAGCAAGCGAGTCTCCCGAGCGGCCCTCCGGCCGCCTTCACCGGGCCCGTGTCCTCTACCGGAACGTCTCCAAGCGCAGGATGGCCTGGCTGCTGCTGAAGGACACCGTCAACTCGTGCATGGAGTACCGGATCCTCGGTCTGGCGGCCGAGGCCGCCTTCTTCACCCTGCTCTCGGTCCCGCCGCTGCTGCTCAGCGTGATCGGCCTGCTCGGCTACGTCGACCTGTGGACCGGCGCCGACACCACGGAGAGCGTGCGCGCCAACATCCTCGACGCCTCCCGGACGGTGCTGTCCGAACGCGGTGTGGAGCAGATCGCGCGCCCCATCCTGGACGACGTGATGCGGGGCGGCAGACCCGACGTCATCTCCCTTGGCTTCCTCTTCGCCCTCTGGTCGGGCTCCCGCGCGGTGAACGTCTTCATCGACACCATCACCGTGATGTACGGGCTCGACGGGGTACGCGGCATCGTCCGGACCCGGCTGTTGGCCTTCCTGCTGTTCCTCGTCGCACTGTTGATCGGTTCGGTCGCGCTGCCGCTGATGGTGGCGGGCCCGGACGCCGTGGTGGGGCTCGTGCCGTGGTCCACGACGCTCGTTCAGGTGTTGTATTGGCCTGTGGTCATCGTCTTGTCCGTGGCCTTCCTGACCACCCTTTACCACGTGTCCGTGCCCGTCCGCTCGCCGTGGATCGAGGACGTGCCGGGAGCGCTGGTGGCCCTGGGGATGTGGGTGTTGGGCAGCTTCCTGCTGCGGATCTACCTCACCAACACCGTCGAGGGACCGACCATCTACGGCTCCCTCGCGGCTCCGGTCGCCGTCCTGCTGTGGATCGGGGTCTCCGCCTTCGCCGTGTTGGTCGGCGCGGCGGTGAACGCCGCCATCGACCGGGTCTGGCCCGCCGCGGCCACCGCCGCCGCTCGCGAGGCCAACGAGCGCCAGCGGCAGGCGCAGGTCGCCGAGTACGTGTCGCGCGCGGCGGGGAGCGGCGAGGCAGATCCCGACATGCCGGCGGAGTTCCCGGAACGCTGGTCCCGCTTCCTGCCCCCCGAGGACTTCACGGCCCGACTGCGCACCCACGCCCGGCACACTCCCCGCGACCGGCGGAGGTCGGAGGAGGGGGAGTCGGAGGGTGGGGAGCCTCGGAGGGGCGAGGCTCCGGAGTGACGGGCGAGCGGCGGTCCCGCCGCGGCCGGCCTCGCCGGGCGGGCTAGCTCGCCGGAAGAGGAGCGAAGAGGTCGACGGCGTTGCCGTCCGGGTCCGCGACGATGGCGTACCGCTGCCCCCAGAAGGCGTCCCACGGCTCCGACTCCCCGCGGCAACCCGCCGCGACCAACTCGCGGTACACCGCGTCCACCTCGCCGGGCCCGTCGCACCGCAGGGCCAACGACGTCCGACCGGAGCCGGTCGGCGGACGCCAGTCCGGGTTGAAGGAACGCACCGTCTCCTCGGTGTCCAACATCAGCCGCAGACCACCGGGGAGTTCGGCCTCGGCGTGCGGCTGCCGTTCGGACCCCTCGGGAAAGGCGAAACCGAGACGACGGTAGAAGGAGACGGACGCGGTCATGTCGGAGACGATCACGCCGATGGCGTCGAAGCGTGTGTTCATGTCGCCACCCTAGCGACGGGCGGCGCGCGCCACGCCGGGGCTTCCGACGTTTCGAGAACGCGTATGGCGTGTGCCTGACAGGATGAGGCCGTGCCCAGTCTCTCGCGCCCCCTCGCCCGTCCCGCGGTCGACGCCCGGACCCCGCGCGGCTTCGGTTCCCTGACGCCGCTCCTGCTGACCCTGGTTCTGACGGCCTGCGGTGCCGAGCGGGACGCGGCATCCCCCTCCGAACGCGCCGGCGAGGCCGCGGCGTCCGACGCCACCGTCTCCGACGCCGAGATCGTGAGACGCGCCGGCTCCGGCGGAGCGGCGCCGGAACTCGTGCACCTCACCGAGGTACCCGGCTATCGTCTCGCCGAGCGATCCGTCGGCGTCCACGGCGACGACGGCTTCTCCGCCGTCTACGTCCCCCACGAGGGTCCTGGCTCGTTCACCCTCCGCGTCGAACGCGGCGACCTCGACGCCGATTCCTGCGAAGAGCGGTGGAACACCTGCGAACAGGACGGCGGGCTCTGGCGTCTGGAGACCGGGCGGGCGCACGGGTACGCCCGCCCCGAGTCGGGCTACGTCGTCGGCGTCACGGCGGACCGGGAGGAGGTCCCGCTCGACCACCTGCGCGCCGCGATCGACGCCGTCCGACGCGCGGAGGCCGGGCCGGTTCCGCCACCCGCCGATCCCGCCGCCACACGCCCCCCGGCGGAACGCGGCGACCTGCCCCCGCACGGAGACGGGGCCCCCTACAACGGCGTGGGCGAGGGCGGTTGACCCCGACGGTCCGGCGAGCCGACCTCTGGCGACGACTCGGTGTTCCCGTCCTCGCCCCACCCCGCGCCGATCGGGACCTCGATGCCCGTCGAGTGGGACGTCGGTGGTCGGGGCGATACTCGGGCCATGACGGTAGACGAACACAAGAACGACCTGCACGGGTACCTGAAGGCCGCGCGCGAGGGGATCGTCTGGAAGTTGGAGGGGTTGTCCGAGTACGACTCCCGACGCCCCATGACCCCGACCGGCACCAACCTCCTGGGTCTGGTCAAGCATCTGGCCTCCGTCGAGTTCGGCTACCTGGGTCTTGTCTTCGACCGCCCGCACGGCGAGTCGTTGCCCCGGCACGAGGCGGACTGTGAGCCCAACGCGGACATGTGGGCGACGGCCGAGGAGTCCCGGGAGGAGGTCCTGGACCTCTACCGGCGCGCCTGGGCACACTCCGACGAGACGATCGCCGCGCTTCCCCTCGACGCCGTGGGCCACGTCGCCTGGTGGGGCGAGGGCGAGACCGTCACGCTCCGCCGCGTGATGCTGCATCTGGTCGCCGAGACCCACCGCCACGCCGGCCACGCCGACATCCTCCGGGAGTCGATCGACGGCAGGGTGGGCATGCGGGAGGGCAAGACGAACGTGGACGGCGGCGACGCCGACTGGTACCGGGAGTATCGGGCCCGTGTGGAGGCCTCGGCGAGGGAGGCCGAGGCCGCCAGGGCCGGCGCGTCGCAGGCGCGTCGTTGACATCCTCGCCGCTCTGAAGCACGGCGATTCCCGCCTACCTCGCCGTTGAAGGCCTCGGTCTCGGATGGATTCCCGCTTCGCCTCGCGGTGCCGGGACGAGTCCCGGTCCCACCTTCGCGTAGCTCGGGCCGCCCGCCCCGCGAGGATCAGGGGAGGCGTCCACCGGGGTCGGGTTCGGCCAGGGTCCGGGCGATGTCCCGTACGGTCTCGGGACCCACCCGGCAACACCCGCCGATCAGTCGGGCACCGGCCGCCCTCCACGATCGGACCAGGCCCGGGGCGAGGGTGGGACGTCCGCGCCAGGTGCCGGACCGGGCGTCCCAGGTCTCGCCACTGTTGGGGTAGGCGACGAGCGGCTTCCCCGACACCCGGGACGCGGTGGCGAGAGCGCTCGCGACGTCCTCGGGGGCGCAGCAGTTCACACCGATCGCGACCACCTCGTCGCAGGCGTCGGCCAAGGCGAACGCCTCCTCGAGGGGCTGCCCGGCCCGCGTGCGGTCCCCGGCCGCCGTGTAGCTGAGCCAGACCGGGACGTCCAGCCCGCGCACCGCCCGCACCAGGGCCTCGGCCTCCTCGGTGTCCGGCACCGTCTCCAGGGCCAGCGCGTCCGGGCGAGCCGAGGCGAGCACCTCCAGACGCGGGCGGTGGAAGCGCTCCAGCTCCCCGACGGTGAGCCCGTACCGCCCCCGGTACTCGGAGCCGTCGGCGAGCATCGCGCCGTAGGGGCCCGCCGACGCCGCGACCCACCGCCGGCGGTCGGTGCCCGCCCGGCGGGCCGCGCGGCGCGCCAGGTCCACGCTGAGCCGGAGCGACTCCGCCGCCCTGTCCCGGTCCACGCCGCGGGCCGCGAACCCCTCGAACGTCGCCTGGTAGCTCGCCGTGATCACCACGTCCGCTCCGGCGCAGTAGTAGGCGTGGTGCGCCGCGGCGACGGCCTCGGGGCGGTCCGTCAGCAGACGGGCGGACCACAGCGCGTCCGTCAGGTCGTGACCGGCCGCCTCCAGCTGAGTGGAGAGGCCGCCGTCCAGGACGAGACCGCCCGAGCGCAGCGCGTCGACGAGGTCACCGGTCATCGGGACTCCCCTTTGTGCCGTCCGCGACATGGTGAGGAACCTGAGCCTGGCGCGCGTCATCGGTGACGCGGCGTCGTCGGAGTTCCGGAGCACGCTGGAGTACAAGGCTCGGTGGTACGGCCGTGAGGTGATCGCGGTCGACCGGTGGTTCCCCGCCTCCAGGCTGTGCTCGACCCGCGGCACCTCGCGGGGCGAGATGCCGTTGAACGTCCGCACCCGAGCGTGCGACTGCGGGACGACCCACGACCGGGACGTGAACGCGGCGAAGAACATTCTGGCCGTCGGGCCGACGGCGTCTGTCTGTGGAGCCGGTGTGAGACCTCAACGGAGCACTCCGGGCGGTCGGCGGTGAAGCGGTGAACCCACGGCGCGAGCCCTGGGAATCCCCCTCCGGCAGGAGGGGGAGGAAGCCAAGCCCCGAGGTTACGTCCCCCTTCCGGGGGTGCGGGAGTCGATGGCCTCCGCGCGCTCCCTCCTCGGACGGGTGTCGGTGGCTCGGAGCGGCCGCGGGTGGGTCCCCGGGGCGACCGGAGGCGCGCCGGCCCGGAGGGGGACGGCCGCCGCCGGTCCCCGGACACCGACCGAGGGGGACCCGCCGGGACGGGGGCGGGGGCGGGGGCATACGGTGAGAGGTCGAGTGCCTGAGGTCGGGAGGAGACACGGGATGGGCAGCCGTACCGCGCTGGTCGAGGATCTGATGGACCGCTTCCCGCACGTACCGCGCGAAGCGGTCTTCAAGGAGGATCTGCTCCGCGGCGGGGTGGCCTTCGACGCTTCCGCCCTCAGCGACAACGAGGGGGGCGAGGTGAAGCCGAAGTCGTACTTCATCTTCTCCTTCGACCACGGGACCCTGCCGGAGCTGGGCGAGGCCGCTCTGCGCCGGCCCCCCGAGGAGATCATCCTCACCGGTGGCCCCTACGACCTGCGGCGCACCGTGGTGTCGGTCCGGGTGAACCCGTCCTCGCCGTATCGCGTGGCCGCCGACGACGGCGGCATGCTCGGCCTGTATCTCGACGGCGCGCGCATCGCCGACGTCGGGGTCCCGCCGATGCCCGAGTACTACCGGCACACCCTGTCCAACGGGAAGTCGGTGATGGAGGTGGCCCCGACCATCCAGTGGGGCTATCTGATCTACCTGACCGTCTTCCGGGTCTGCCAGTACTTCGGTGCCAAGGAGGAGTGCCAGTACTGCGACATCAACCACAACTGGCGTCAGCACAAGGCGGCCGGCCGGCCCTACACCGGGGTGAAGGACGTCGAGGAGGTGCTGGAGGCACTGGAGATCATCGACCGGTACGACACGGCCGGGACCTCCACCGCCTACACGCTCACGGGCGGAGCCATCACCAAGACGGTCGGCGGGAGGGACGAGGCCGATTTCTACGGCCGCTACGCCAAGGCCATCGAGGAGCGATTCCCCGGCCGCTGGATCGGCAAGGTGGTGGCACAGGCGCTGCCGCGCGACGACGTGCAGCGGTTCAAGGACTACGGCGTGCAGATCTACCACCCCAACTACGAGGTGTGGGACGAGTACCTGTTCAAGATGTACTGCCCTGGCAAGGAGCGGTACGTGGGCCGCGACGAGTGGCACCGGCGGGTCCTGGACTCCGCCGAGGTGTTCGGCGCGCGCAACGTCATCCCGAACTTCGTGGCGGGAATCGAGATGGCCGAGCCGTTCGGCTTCACCTCGGTCGACGAGGCCATCGCCTCCACCACCGAGGGCCTGCGCTTCTTCATGTCGCGGGGCATCACCCCCCGGTTCACCACGTGGTGCCCCGAGCCCACCACGCCGTTGGGCAAGGCCAATCCGCAGGGCGCGCCGCTGGAGTATCACATCCGGCTGCTCCAGGCCTACCGCGAGACGATGGAGGACTTCGGGCTGTCGTCCCCTCCGGGATACGGGTCGCCGGGCGCCGGCCGGGCGGTGTTCTCGGTCAGCTCTTTCATGGACAGCCTGCCGGCGGACGACACCGTCGAGGTGTGAGGGCGCCCCGGGGCGGCCGGGCCGGGGAAAAGCGGTGGTGGCCGCCTCCGGGCGGGGGATAGGGTCGTTCTCGTCCCCGGGTGGGCCGCAGCGTGGCGCACCGGCGTATCGGCGTTTCGGGGAGAGGACGAAGGCGTCTCGGAGTAGCAGGAGGTGAGGACAGTGACGACGGTCATCGCGGCGGGCGCTGCCCGCGTTTCGGAGTCCATCCCCTCTTCCGCTCTCGTGGTCCCCGACTGACGTCTCGCGCGCTCTTCACCGTCGAGCGCGCCGCGGGGATCACCCTTCGAAGGGTTCTCCCTTGTCCGATACCTCCCTCGACACCTTCCACGGCCCCGGTGGCGGGCAGCCGCTGGCCGCCTACGGCTGGGACGATGGCTGGACCGCGGCTTTCGCCCCGTACGCCGAGCGCGGCCTGGTACCCGGCCGGGTGGTGCGCGTCGATCGCGGCCGGTGCGACGTCGTCACGCCGGCCGGCACGGTCCGGGCCGACACCGGGTTCGTCGTCCCGCGCGACCCGATGGAGATCGTCTGCACCGGCGACTGGGTCGCCGTCGACCCGACGGGCGTCGACCCCCGGTACGTCCGGACGCTCCTGCCTCGCCGGACGGCCTTCGTGCGTTCGACGTCTTCCAAGCGCGCGGAGGGGCAGGTGCTGGCCGCCAACATCGATCACGTCGCCGTCTGTGTCTCGCTCGCCCTCGATCTCGATCCGGCGCGCATCGAGAGGTTCCTGGCGCTGGCCCTGTCCAGCGCGGGGCGCGCGGCGCCGGCGTCCGCGGCGCCCGCCACCGGCGCGCGTCCGATCGTCGTCCTGACCAAGGCCGACCTCGTGCCCGACCCGGGGACCAGGGCGTACCTGGCGCGGGATGTCGAGGCGTGCGCGCCGGGAGTCCCGGTGCTGACCGTCAGCGCGCCGACCGGAGAGGGTCTGGACGTGCTCGCGGCGACGGTCGCAGGCGGCACCACCGTGATGCTCGGACAGTCGGGGGCCGGAAAGTCCACACTGGTCAACGCGATTCTGGGCCGGGATCGCGTGGAGACGGGGCCGGTCCGGGAGGGCGATGGCAAGGGCAGGCACACCACGACCACCCGCGACCTGTTCGTCATGCCCGGTGGGGGCGCGTTGATCGACACTCCCGGGTTGCGCGGTGTCGGCCTGTGGGACGCCTCCGTGGGTGTCTCGCGGACCTTCGCGGACATCGAGGATCTCGCCGCACGGTGTCGGTTCGACGACTGCGCCCACGCAAGCGAGCCCGGATGCGCCGTGCTGGCGGCGGTCGAGGTCGGTGATCTGCCGGTGCGGAGGCTGGAGAGCTACCGCAAGTTGTCGCGGGAGAACCGGCACATCGTGGCGAAGAGCGACGCCCGGGCCCGGGCGGAGCTGAGGAAGGAACACAAGAGGCGCGGCGCCGAGGGAAGGGCCGCCATGGCGGCCAAGCGCGCTCGTCAGGGTCGCTGAACCGCGGCCGCCCTCCGGCTCCGGCCGGGTGTCTTCGCGCCCTGAAGACACCCGGCCGTCCCGCGGACCGTGGACCGCCGGCGACGCGCCCGAGGAGAGACGGACCTACCCGGCCAGGACCGCGCCGAGCCAGGCGGCCGTGATCACGAGGCAGGCCAGCAGTTCGGTCAGCACGCCGGAGCCGCCCCTGCGCATGGTCGTGCGCAGGGAGGCCATCGCCTCCGCGTGTCGGCCCAGACGCGTCCGTTCGGCCAGGTAGACGCCGCCCATGAAGCCGGGCACCGCGCCGACGACGGGCACGAGCACGAAGCCGAGGAACGCGCCCGCGCAGCCGTAGGCCAAGAGTCGCCCGTCGGCGCCCTTGGCCCCGAGCCGTCGTGGCGGCAGTGCCCAGCGCACCGCCCTGGAGACGAGGAGGACCGCCGTGGAGCCCATCAGGACGGCCCACGAGAGCGGCTGAGGATCCTTGAGCGCCCACCAGAGCACGGCCGCCCAGACGAGCAAGGACCCGGGCACGCCGGGTACCGGTACACCGCACAGCCCCAGCAGGACGACCAGGCCGACCAGCAGGAGGTCCAGCACTCCCATCCGCCCAGAGTGCCGGAGCGCGCGGGTTCACGCAGTTCCACGCGGACCAGTCGGACCCGCGCCCCGGAGGGCGTCGCGGGCGGTCCGGCCCGGCGCCGAGCGGGTCCGGTGCTCGCGCGCCACCCACCCGCGCTCGTACGCGTGCCAGCCCAACTGGAGGCGAGTCGTCACACCCGCCATTTCCATGAGCCGTCTCACCCGACGTTGGACGGTGCGCAGCCCCAGCTCCAGGTGTTTGGCGACGCTGGCGTCGGTCAGGCCCGCCAACAGCAGGGAGAGGATCTCCAGGTCGGTGGGGTCGGGTCCGAGGTGACTCTCCTCGGAACCTTCGAGCCCCTCGGACGCGCCCAGCCGAAGGGGGAGCGCGTCCCGCCAGACCGATTCGAACAGAGCCGACAACAGCCGCAGAAGGCCGCCGGCGCGCACGATCAGCGCCGAGGGCTCCGCCGAGGGAGCCGCCAGTGGCACCAGCGCGCACGACCCGTCGGCGATCATCAGTCCGGTCGGTAGCCGGTCCGCGATCCTGATCTCCTCGCCCCACCCCACCCCGGCGGTCAGCTCGGCGACGCTCTGCCCCCGATCCAGGACCGAGCGCTCCAGCACCACCCGGTGTCGGACCTCACCGACACCCTTCCGTGCCCCGCTTCCGTGGTGTCGGCCGTCGGCGGTCGGAAGGCCCCCGACGACCAGCGCGCAGACCTCCTCCGTCGCGCCGAGGCGCAGCTGGAGCACCCGCTGGGCCATCGCCGTGGCGCCGATCACCACCTCCACCAGGTCCCGCACGGCCGGCTCCGCCGTCGCCACACGATGCTCCTCCGCCAGCAAGGCGGCGGCCAGTTCGGCCTTCTCCAGCTCGTGCCGTCGGCGGGACAGGAGCGCGCCTAGTGCGACACCCGGCGGCGCCGCCACCCACCGGCCGGGCCCGGACGACGACCGGGTCGCCAGCCCGCGCTGTTCCAACCGACGCAGCGCCCGCTCGGTGTCCCGCTCGTCGAGGGCCAGGCCCCGCGCGAGATCCGGCACGTCGCCCGCGCCGATGGCCACCAGCGCCCGGTAGACCGACTCCTGCCGCTCTTCCAGACCCAGCACTCCCAACACCAGGCGCCACCCCTCCCGAGTCGCGGGCCCGCGGTCACCCGCGGGCCCGATGGAAACCGGCCACGACGTGAACCTGTCGCAGATCATCATCGTGCCAGGCGCGGTCTCCTTGCCAAGCCCTCCACCTGGGTTTCCCGCGCGCCCTCGGCCGGTCCAGACGTCAGGTCGTCGCCTCGGGGAGGACTGGCGCGCGTCGAGGGGGGCAAGGATCTGATGGGAACGTGTACGAGCGGGTGGGGGCGGACGCCTCGGCCCGAGGCGGGAGGGGGGACAGCGTGAGAAGGACGGCAGTCGGCGGTTTCACGCCGATCGGGACCACACCGGCGGGCCGCGGAGTCTCCCCGGGGGCCGGGGGCGCGACGGCGGCGGGCCTGGGTCGAGGGCCGCAGCCGTGGTCGATCAGCCGCCGTCTCGGTCGGGCCGACCTGCGGGCCGTGCCCGCGACCCGCCAGGCGTTGCGCGCGCTGCTGCGGCACTGGGGCACGCCCGGGCAGTCGGACGTCGCCGAGCTGCTCGCCGGGGAGCTGGTCACCAACGCCTTGGTCCACACGGACCTGGACGCGGTACTCAAGGCCACGGTGGGGCCGCGCGTGCTGCGGGTGGAGGTCCGGGACTTCGTCGGGCTGTTCCCCAGGGCGTGCCGGCCCGCGCCGGACGCCGACACACACGGCCGGGGTCTGATGTTGGTGCGGTCGCTCGCCGACGCCTGGGGAGTGCGGGCGCACGGGGTGGGCAAGGCCGTCTGGTTCGAGCTGGAGGCGCGGGCCGGTTCACCGGAGGCGGCGGAGGCCGCGTGAGACGATCGACGCCTCGCGGGGGGGCGTCGAACCGTGAGGCCCGGCGAGGCACTCGCGTCGCACCGGGCGAGAGTGCCTCGCCGGGCCCCGTGTCGCGCCCCCTCACCGGGTGTTCGAAGGGGCGCGACGGAGGCCGTGCCCCGACCGTCGGCACCGTCGGTCGGGGCACGGGGTGCCCGGCTCAGCCGAACTGTTGCTCCAGATCCTTCAGTTTGCGCTCCAGTGAGTCCAACCGGGGCAGAGCCTGCGTGTCGTCCTCGGCGGTCAGATCCACCGTGACGGCGTCACCCTTGTCGCGCACCGGCTGGAGGGAGGGGCGTCGGGGCGGGGCAGGGAGCTGTTCGGGCGCGGGCTGAGGCGGTATGGCCGGCTCCGTCGCCGCCCGTTCCGTACCTCGCTCCACGGCCTGCACCGCCACGTCCACCTGTCGCCCGCCGCGCCCGATCAGGCCTCGTTGTCCGCGGCTGATGGCCTTCAGCCGGGCGCGTTCCAGACGCTCCTGGTCGCGTCGGCGCAGTCGCTCCTCCTCCTTGCGGCGCTGGTCCTCGCGGACCTCCTCGACGGCTTCGTCGAGGCTGCGCACCCCTTCGAGCAGCATCAGCGACCAGGCGCGATAGGTCTCACGGGGTGCTCGAAGCCAGCGCACGATCCGGATCTGGGGCAGCGGACGCGGTACCAGCCCCTGTTCCCGGAGCGCTGCTCTGCGGGTCTGCTTGAGCGCCCGGTCGAAGAGCACCGCCGCCGAGAGGGACATGCCCGCGAAGAAGTGCGGGGCACCCGCGTGTCCCGCGCCCCGCGGGGCGTGTACCCAGTTGAACCACGCGGCGGCGAAGGCGAAGGTCCACACCAGGATCCGGGAGCCCAGCGCGGCGTCGCCGTGGCTGGCTTCACGGACCGCGAGCACCGAGCAGAACATCGCCGCGCCGTCCAGGCCGAACGGGACGAGGTACTGCCACCCCCCGCTCAGACCGAGGTTCTGCTCGCCGAAGCCGACCAGTCCGTGGAAGGAGAGCGCGGCGGCGACGGCGGCGCAGCAGAACAGCAGGACGTAGGAGACGGTGGCGTACAGGGCTTCCTTGCGGCGTCTGCGTTCCTCGGAGCGTTCCCAGGAGTCGTCGGCGCTCGCGTCCTTCCCCGCCGCGCGCTTGCCGCGCGCCAGCACCGCCACCGCCGCCAACATGCCCAGGAGCAGTACGGCGCCCGGGAGCAGCCAGCTCAGCGATATGTCGGTCAGTCTCATATGGGGTCCCCTGTGGCTTGGGAAGGACGTAACGCCCGCCATAGTGGCCCAACGTCCGTGACCGTCAGGGGTTTTCGGGCAACAGGCCGCCAACTGGTGACGGGCGATCCCTCTGGGGCGACTTCACGCCCGAACGTGATCGCGACGTGCGGCAGCGTGCTCGAACACGCCGACTCCCCGGAGGGGCCCGTGCCTCTCCGGCCGCAGGTCGGCCCGTCGCCGAGGAGTCCGGCGATCCGCTCCGCGTCGCCGGCGCCCGCACGGGTGACATGAGCCTCGGCCGGCCGCTTCCGACGGCACACGCATCGGCCGGCCCGCCCGCCGGGCGCGCCGCCGCGTCCGCGAGGTCGGTCGCCCCACCGGGCCCCTCCCCGCGCGGGGCCATGTTCCGAGTCGTCGGGCGGGTGACCGGCCGGCCCCGGGGACGACGTCGGGGTGGCCGGGCCGTACGCGACGAGGGAGCCGGTTTCCGGGGCGTGGCGGTGGGGCGCAAGGGTGGCGTCGGGCAGGCAGGCCACGTGCATGGGTGATGGCCGACCTCGGCGATCACGTCGGAACCCGCCCGTCCTCCGTGCGCCCGGGCGTTCTCCCGGCGGTGGGCGCGTCCGGTGCGGCGTCGTCCGAGACGAGGGGTACACGGCGATCCGGACCTCCCCTCGTGCCCGAGGCCTCGCCTACTCCTCCCCCGATCGCCCGGAGGCCGGGGCGGCGTCTCGGAGGAGGGCGCCGGCCTCCGAGGGGACGGCGGGAGGGCGTGGGCGGCGGGTTTCGCCGGCCGGGAAGGGGCGCCTCCTCTCGGGCGGGGAAGTCCGCGCTTCACGCGAGCCACGGCGGACTTCGTAGATTGGCCGAAAATCGATCAACTGCTGGGGCGTTGCGATCACATCTGACTGAAATGAGATAGATATTGATCGATGCTGCGCGGGTGTCGACGAGGAGCGCATGGGCTCGGGGGGATGTGCACCGGCGGCCGTGGCGCCTATCGTGCTTTCCGGGCGGTATCGGCCGCCCTGGAGCGAACACACCGAAACGCCCACCTACACGCCTCTGGAGGAGTCGTGAAGCAGACCGCTCAGCGCCTCGCCGAGGTGGAGGCGACCCGCCCCCGCGCCGCCCAGGCCCCGTGGGACCCCTCTCCGGGACGGGGCGTGGTCGAGTCGGCGGACCGGGCGGGATCCGTGCGCGGCGAGCACACGCGCGACCTCACGCCCCCTCCCGCCCCCCGTTCCCGACCTCCGATGCGGCGCGTCTCGGTGCGGGGACAGATCCTCTCCGCCCTGCGCGCCGCGCTGTCCACCGGCGAGCTGTCCCCGGGGGAGATCTATTCGGCCCCGGCCCTGGGGGAGCGTTTCGGAGCCTCCGCCACCCCCGTCCGGGAGGCGATGCAGCAGCTCGCCGTCGAGGGGGCCGTGGAGGTCCTGCCCAACCGGGGGTTCCGCGTGGTCGCGCGCGGCGCGCGCGAGCTGGCCGAGCTGGCGGAGGTCCGGGCGTTGCTGGAGATACCGGTGATCTTGAGACTGGCCCGCACCGTTCCCGCCGAACGCTGGGCGGAGCTGCGTCCCCGGGCGGACGCCGCGGTCCGTGCGGCCTCCACCGGTTGTCCGGCCACCTACGGAGAGGCGGACCGGGCCTTCCACCGTTCGCTCCTGGCGCTCTCGGGAAATCGGCAGCTGCTGCGCGTCGCGGACGAGCTGCACCGGCGGGCCCAGGGGCCGTGGGTCGGCGTCGCTCCCGTCCGCGGAGCGGGCCTGGTGGTCGACGCCCAGCAGCACACCGTCCTGCTGGACGCGTTGGCGGTGGGCGACGTGGAGGCCGTGGCGGCCCTGGCCGCGGAGCACTTCGCCGCGTCGGACTGAGCCGGGTCCGTCGACGTCCCGGGCCACGCCTCGCCGATGTCCTCACGGGACGACGGCCCCTCAGCGTGGTTCCGGCCCCGGCGGGACGGGCGCTCGGGTCAGCCAGGTGGGGACACCGCCCAGCAGTCGGTGCAGGCGCCGGGCCTCCTCGCGCAGCCGGGACGTGTCCGGTTCCGGCACCGTGTCCGCCAGCGACATCAGGGCGGCGACCGCGCCGACGAGGTGGCCCTGGTCCTCGCGCAGACGCAGGGACTCGGCGAACCCGTGCCGCGCCTCCGGTAACTTTCCCTCCGCCAGATCGAGCTGGGCCAGGTGGCGCCAGGTGGAGGAGAGGAGCAGCGGGTCGCCGTGGGCGATGGCGGACGCGTGCGCGCGGCGATAGGCCGCGCGGGCCGCCTGGGGCGAGGCGGTCAGGTTCTGTGCCAGGAGCCCACGCCCGAAGTCGAGGCGTGCCCGTACGGGCGAGTCTGGCGGGATCAGCGCCGCGGCCCGCCCGAGAGCCGCCCGTGCCTCGTCCGCGCGGTCGCGTACGCCGTGCCAGGTGGCCGCGTACGCGAGCCCGCCCCGCTCGCAGGCCGCGGCTCCCCGTTCCTCGTCGTCCCCCGCCAGTGCCTCGGCGGCGCGCAGCGCCTCCTCCGCCTCCGACCACCCCCACTCGGTGTAGAGGCACCGCTCCACCAGGAGCCCGGCCCGTCGCAGCGCCGCGGTCGCCGTGGTCGGCTCCAGCAGCGCCGCCGCCTCGGACCAGCACCCGCGTGAGCGCAGACGCCACACCGCGGCCTGGAGCCGGTCGTCGACCGGGGTCGTTCCCGTGCCCGAACCGGACATGGCGGGATGCGCCACGTTGCCCTCCCCTAGGCCGAGTCGTGCCGGTCAACCCGGGGTGGCGGGGCCTGGCGCGCGCCGTGCGGCGGGGGCCGCGTCGCCTCCGGGCCCCGCCGACGCACGCGCGCGGCCCCGGCCGCGGCGCGCCGAGGAAGCCGCCGCCGAGCCGGCCGGGCCCTGTCGCGGCGCCGTACCGTCGGGTGTTGGCGGCATCTCAGCACGGAACGACCGGTGGGGCCAAGAGGGTGGGTGAAACTTTTCACAAAGCCGCCGGTCGCGCCGCCGCTCGGCGGCGGGTTCAGCTCATCCGGAGCGCCAGGCAGAAGTCGAGCTTGTCCTCCAGCCGGGAGAGGTCCCGTCCGGTCAACTGCTCGATCCTGCCGACCCGGTAGCGCAAGGTGTTGACGTGCAGATGGAGGCGGGCGGCGCACCGGGTCCAGGAGCCGTCGGCGTCCAGGAAGGCCTCCAACGTCGGCACGAGTTCGGAGCGGTGGCGGCTGTCGTAGTCCCGCAGGGGGTCCAGGAGTCTGGCGGTGAAGGCCCGACGGACGTCGTCGGGGACGAACGGCAGCAGCAGTACGTGGGAGGCCAGTTCCTGGTGACCGGCCGCCGCCACCCGACCCGGCCGGGCCCCGGCGACCCGTCGGGCGTGGCGGGCCTCCTCCAGCGCCCCTCGCAGCCCCTCCGCCGACGGGACCGGGGCGGACACGCCCAGGGTGATCCGTCCCGCGCCGTCCAGCCCGGTGGCCAACGCCTCCCGGACGGAGTCCGGCAGAGTCTCCGTGAGGAGACCGGCCCCGGCGCCCTCCGGCTCCTCCGGCGACGCGGGCAGTGGCACCAGGGCGACGGCCTCCTCTCCGTCGTGGGCCACGGCGACGCGGTCCACGACCTCCGGCCCGGCTTCGCCGTGGCCGCCGAGGATCTCCTCCAGCAGGGTCCGGGCCACGCGGCCGCCGTCGGTCCCGCCGTCGTCCCAGTCCGCCCGGGCCACCACGACCCGCCAGTGGGGGGCCGCCCCCAGACCGGGGAGAAGCACCGGGCCCGCGACCCTGAGCCGGGCGGCGACCTCGGCGGGCGGTGCGCCGCCCAGCAGCAGGTCGAGGATCTCCTGGGCCAGGCGCCTGCGCATCTTCCGGGAGGCCTCCCCGCGGTCCCGTTCCGCGGAGATCAGCTGCGTGACCCCCTCCAGCAGGTCCAGGCGCCGGGCGTCCCACTCTCCCGCGTCCCCCTCGACGACCAGCAGCCATTGGGACAGGGGTGTCTCCCGCGCGGGAGAGCCGGGGGCCTCGTCCGCGCCGCGCACCGGGAAGAGGCTGTACCACGTCCGCCCCAGGGCGATCCGGTGGGGCCTCCTCCGCTCCCCTCGTCCGGCCCCGAGGTGCTCGGCCGCCAAGCGTGCGCGCACGTCCGCCGCGAGCCCCGGACCCGAGGCGTGGGAGTGGGCCAGGGGCCGGCCGGTCGGCGACAGAACCCAGGCCCGCAGGTCCAGGTCGGAGCCCAGGAGGTCCAGGACACCGCCCGGGCCGCCGGCGCCGCCGGGAGTCAACATTCGCCGGTGCCGTTCCACCACGGCGGCGAGGTCCCCGGCGCGCTCGCCTGACACCTTGCGCACGACGTGTTCGGTGATCGTGGCGAACGCCACCGAGACGTCCACCGAGAGGAGCGGCAGGCGATGACGTGCGCAGGCCTCCACCAAGTCCTGCGGCACACTGCCGAGTTCGGCCTCGCCGACGGCGAGGGCGGCGACGCCGGCCCGGGTCAGGACCCCGACGAAGGACTCGGAGTCCTCGGCGTCGCGGCGCCAGGCGAGTCCGGTGAGGACCAGCTCCCCGCCGGAGAGATAGCGGCCCGGATCCCGCAGGTCGGTGGTCATCACGCCGCGGACGGGCCGGTCCAGTTCGTCCTCGCCGCCGATCAGCCTGAGGCCCAGCACGTCGGTGTCCAGCAGGGCGCGCAGCCGCATCCTCGTCGCCGCCGTTCTCTGTCGTGGTCGGTCCGATGGTCGCGGGCAGCCCTCGGAGGAACGCGACCCGGTTCCGGTGCCCTGCGGCCCACGCGCTCGGAGGCGCTCGGCACGGCCGTCCCGCGCCGCCGGAAGCGGGTGGTGGGCCGGGGCTGTCCGTTCATACGAATCTACAAGATGACCATGCTTCCCGGCGAACGGCTTCGGCGGTTCCGCGCACGAACGCCGACCCTCGCCGCCGTTCGGACGCGCTCCCGGTGCCATGCCGTCCGCTCGGCCCGACCCACTGCGCGGTCCCTCCGCGTCCGCCCCCCGAGAGGAGGCGGACGCCCCATCCCTCCGGTGTTCGTCCGATCGAGGCCCTCCTCCGTCACGGGCCCCGCCGCCCGCGCGTCACGGCAGTCGGAGGAGACGGTCGACCTCCCTGCCGAAGAGCGCGCGTCCCGATCGCGCGACAAGCCCGTCGAGCGCCGAGGGAAACCCTCGCACCTCCACCTCCTCGCGCCACCCCACCCGGCTCCGGTCGCCGGGCGCGGGCCGGACCTCCAGCTCCGCCCAGCCGGTGACGAGCCGCCCCCTCTTCTCCAGTCGGCAGAGCCCGGGCCGGTCGCCGTCGGGGGGTCGCCACGTCGTGACGTCCATCGGATCGTCGAAACCGATCGGACCCAGGCCCGTGCGCGCCACGATCCGGGTGCCCGGGCCGGACGGCGGGGGAGTCACCACGGTGACCCGCGTCAAGGGCACCGTCGCTCCGTGGTGATGCCATCGGGTGATCCTGCGCCAAGCCTCGCGCGGAGGCAGCGGTGCCGTGCGCTCAAGGAAGAAAGTGACCACCTAGCGATCGTAGGCAGCGCACGGCACCCGGGCGACGCGCCACGGGGGGAGGGCGCCGCCACTCGGCGACTTGGAAAGGGGGCGCTGCGGGCCGCTCGTGGTGACCCGCAACGCCCCCCGGCTCGATCCCGAGGAGGACCGGGCCCACAGGCCGCCCGCGCGGGCGATCGGGGCCGGTGGTGCCCGGTCTCACGCTGTCGGGTCGGGCGCATCTCCTCGGGGCGCTCGCCGGTGGGTGCGGGGGGTGGGGGGTGTGCACGGGCCCGTCGGACGGTCCCGCGCACCCGGTGAGCGGCACCCCACCAGGCTAGGGTCGGTCGGCCTCGTACCCAATGAGGGTATTCCCTACGAAGGGCCGCCAGGGGGATCCCCCTGTCCGCCGCCCTGCCCTCAGCGCCGCCCCTGACCCGCCGCCAACCGCACCAGGTCCACCCGCGAGCGGATCGCCAGCTTCCGATAGACCCGGGTGAGCGTGGCCTCCACGGTCTTGACGCTGACGAACAACCTCCCGGCGATCTCCCTGTTGGTGGCCCCCTCCATCACCAACCCGGCGACCTGACGTTCCATCGAGGCGAGGGCCTCCAGATAGGCCACCGGCGGCACCGCGGGGCCGGGCTCGGGGGCGCGCGAGGCCCTGCTCGCCTCCTCGACCCGGCGCAGCCAGACGGTCGCCCGACAACGCCGGAACAACTGGGCAGCCTCCTCGTACGACGTGCCCGACCGGGCGGTGCCGAGACAAGCCATCGCGAAGACCGTGCGGGCCTCCTCCAGTGCGTGGCCCAGCCGCGCCTGACGCTCCCGCGCCGACGTCAGCAGGGCCACCGCGCCGTCGTGGTCCCCCCGGGCCGCCGACACCAGGGCCTCCGCCCGGTCGAGATCGGCCAGCACGCCCTCCCGCCCGAGACGCAGCGCGTTCGCGCGAGCGGAGTCCACCACTCGCCGAGCCTCCTCCGGCTCCCCACTCCGCACCAAGGCCTCCGCCAGGTCGCCCTGCCACCGACCGCGAGCCGGATCGGTGATGCCTGCGCCCGCCTCCAGCCGTCCCACCCGGCGCAGGGTCTCCGCCGCCGCCCGGGCCTCGCCCGCCATCAACTCCGCGTGACCGAGAGCCGCCAGAGCACGGGACAGATAGACGGCGTCTCCGTCCTCCTCCGCCCGGTCCACGGCCTCCCGGGCCAGTTCCCGCGCCCGCTCCACGTCGCCGCCCGCCGCCTCCGCGAGGGACGCCTGCATCGCGCCGGCCCCCTCCCCGATGCCCGCGTCGCGGGCGAGCGTCAGACTCTCTCCGGCCAGCGTGAGGGCACGTCCGCAGTGGCCGGACCGCAACTCCGTCTCGGCCAGAAACCGCAGATAGTGCACCTCGCTCTCGGCCATGCCACGACGACGCACCTCCCGCAGCAGGGTCGTGACCGCCGACCGGGCCTCCGCCAGCCGGTCGCTCATCAGCAACCACCGGAAACGGACCGCGCCGGCGCCGTTGTGATGGCACGCCACCCGGGGGTCCTGCGGCTCACGCAGGGCCCGCCTGATCGTCGACGGGGCGTCCGGGTGTCCCGCCAGAGTCTCGGCCTGTGCCTGGAGGGCCAGGGCGAGTACCTCGGTCCTGCGGTCCCCGGCCCGACCGGCGAGGGTCGCGGCGTGCGCGGCCTCCTCCCGCCCCCGGCCGAAGTCGCCCTGCACGACGAGATCACGCCAGGCCAACTGGTAGTGGACGAGCGCCAACAACCCGGGGTCTTCCCCCGCGTCGGCCAGAGCCTGAGGAAAGGCGGCATCCACCTCGCCGATGGCCTGCCCGGCGGCTTCGATCACCACCATCCAGGCGCGCACCCGATGCGCCGGCAGGACGGCCCGCGCCAGAACGTCGTGGGCGATGTCGCGGGCGAGATCGGCCTCCCCCGCGGTGATCGCGTCCTCGGCCGCGCGAAGCCGGCTGTCGTCCGGCCCCGGCACCCCGTCCACCGGGGTGTGTCGGGCGGCGAGCAACCCCAGCGAGGCGGCCACCGACGGCGCGCCGCGATCCCGGGCCACGGAGGCCGCGTCCGCCAACCGCCGTGCCACGCGAGGATCGGTGCCCGTGGTCGCCAGAGCCAGGTGCCGGGCGCGCTCGATGGGATCCGACGCGGCCCGGGAGAGCGCCTCGTGGGCGGCCCGTCGCTCGCTCGCCGAAGCCCCCGCGTACAGCGCCGCCGAGACCAGCGGATGCGCGAACCGCACGGCGGACGCCTGAGGGTCGCCGGTCAACAGACCCAGCTCGGCGGCGCGCGCCGTCTCCGCCTCGGCGTCGACGCGGCCCGCCGCGCGGAGCAGCGCCTGCGTCGGGCGGGCCCCGACACAGGCGACCAGCAGGGTCCGGCGCGCCTCCTCGGACAGCACTTCCAGCCGGTTCAGGACCAGGTCGCGGAGCGATGTGGGGACGGGAAGGGGTTCCCCCGGCCGGGGCGGCGTCGGACTCTCGGCGAGGGCGCGCCCGAGCTCCAGGGCGAAGAGCGGGTTGCCGCCGCTGGTCCGGTGGATCTCGCGGACCGTGGCGCGCGAGAGGTCGCCGTGGCCGCGACGGTCGAGCATCGTGGCCGTCTGGACACGGGTAAGCGGGCCGATCCTCACGGCCTCGCTTTCCGACGGCACGGCCCTCAGTGCCCGGTCGTACTCGGGACCCTCGGTGCGCAGGGCGCAGAGCATCCGCACCGGCGCGCCGTCCAGTCGGCGAGCCGCGAAACCGAGGATCTCGGCGCTCGCCGGATCCAGCCACTGCAGATCGTCGGCGACCACCAACACGGGCCCGTTCGCCGCGAGTGCGCGGAAGGCGGAGAGGACGGCCAGGCGGAGCGCGAGCCCCTCTCGTCGAAGCGTGGACTCGCGCCCCGTCAGTGCCGATTCCAGGGCGGTGCGCTGGGCGACGGGCAGATCGGTCACCACGTCCTCCAGGACCAGGCCCAACAGGTCGGCGAGGGCGAGGAAGGGCACATGCGACTCCGACTCCGTCGCCGAACAGCGGAGCACGGTACGGGCCGTGGGCGCGAACTCGGCGGCGAGGGCGCCCAGCACGGTCGACTTGCCGATGCCGGCGGGGCCGTGCAGCAGGACGCTTCCACCGCCGGCGAGCCGTCCGCGTGCCGCGCGCAGCTCCTCCTCCCTGCCGACGACCAGGTCGGGGCGGCTCGGGGCAGGCTCCTCGAAGTCCCGTGGCACGGTCACCGCTCCCTCCGCGTGTCGTGTCCTGGCCATGTTAGGCAACGGCCTCTGGATATCGGACGGACAGTGGGGTGAGGGACATAACAGGAGGCGATCGGAAATGAGGGGACCGTGCCGCCTCCGGTCGGCGAGCCTACCCTTCCGGGTGACCCCAGCGTGCGCGTCCGGGTGCACCCGGTGACGGTGGAGGAGCGCCCCCACCGAGGCGCTTTCCCCTCAAGCAAGGAAGATCCATGACTGACCGATCCATGCTCGCCTCAGTCACCCGGGTCCGCCGTCGGCGGCTCTGGGGCGTGACTGGTGGCGTGACGCTGGCTTGCTCCGTCCTGCTGGGCACCGCCGCGGTGGGTACCGCGCAGGCCGGCACCAACGCGCCGGCTCGACAGCCGATCTCCCAGGAAACCTGTCGGCATCACTCCGACTGCGACCGGGGCGACGGACACGGCTCGAAGGGGTCCAAGGGTTCCAAGGACTCGAAGGGATCCAAGGGGGAGCCGGGCCCGACCGGCCCGACCGGACCGACCGGCCCCACGGGTCCGACGGGCCCGGAAGGTCCTGCCGGCCCTGTGGGTCCGACGGGTGACACGGGTCCTGCGGGTCCGGAGGGTCCTGTGGGTCCGACGGGCGCGACGGGTCCTGCGGGTCCGGAGGGTCCTGTGGGTCCGACGGGTGACACGGGTCCTGCGGGTCCGGAGGGTCCTGTGGGTCCGACGGGGGCGACGGGTCCCGTGGGTCCGGAGGGTCCTGTGGGTCCGACGGGCGCGACGGGTCCTGCGGGTCCGGAGGGTCCTGTGGGTCCGACGGGTGACACGGGTCCTGCGGGTCCAGAGGGTCCTGCGGGTCCGACGGGTGACACGGGTCCCGTGGGCCCCGAGGGGCCGGTCGGTCCGACGGGTGACACGGGTCCTGCGGGCCCCGAGGGTCCTGCGGGTCCGACCGGTGACACCGGTCCCGTGGGTCCGGAGGGTCCGACGGGCCCGGCCGGTCCGACGGGTGACACCGGCCCTGCGGGCCCGGTCGGCCCGACCGGTCCGGAAGGACCTCCCGGACCGGTGTCGAACCAGCAGGTGTCGGGAGAGCCGGTCTTCGTGGACGCCCTCATCGGTGTCGTGAACGCGACGGCGGTCTGTCCGGCCGGGACAACCCTGCTGAGCGGCGGCTACACCACCTCGGGTGAGCCCCTGCCCGGACTCATCCAGATCATCGAGTCCAAGCGTGACGACCTGAACCCCAGCCAGTGGAACGTGAGTGGCATCGGCCTCACCGGACTGCTGACCGGCACCATCACGGCGTACGCGGTCTGCACGATCTGACGGTGACATGAGGCCCGCCTCCGGGTGGGCCTCCGAGCGGAACCCCCGGCCCGGCCCGGACAGCCCGTCTGTCCGGGCCGGGCCACGGGAGGAGCCACGGACCCTCGACGGCGGCCTGCCCGCCGCGGTGATCACGGTCGGGTTCCTTCGTGGAACGGTGTCCTGTCGGCCCGCTCGCCACCCCGCCACAGAGGCGTCCACCCGTGTCGCGGGTGCCCTGCCCGGCGTGGCGCGGGCGGTCGCCCGACCCCGGCTCGCCGCTCTCAGGCGCGCCGAGGCGAGGCGAGCAGGTACCGCCGCCGCGTTCTTGGGTCGCCGTGCTCGCCCACCTGCCATCCGGCCCGTTCCAGGGTGACCGCACAGCGGTTCAGCTCCGTCACCGGTGCGACGTGTACGGCGACTGCCTCCGGCTGCGGAGTTCGCCGGACCCGGTAGCCCGTACCCTCCTCGGCGGGCGCCGGGGCGTGCCCGGCCGCTTCCAGCGCCAGCGCGGCGGCCTCCACCAGGTGGGCGCGCTCCCATGGACACGGCAGTGCCGACGAGCCGTCCGCACGGCTCAACCGGCGCATCTCCAACAGCCCCCGCCAGGCGTCGCGCACCTCGTCGAGTCGGGACGGCGTCACCTCGGCGGGGAGGTCGGGCTCCCCGCCGGCGCGGACGGTGAAGACCTCCCTCTCCACCCGAGCGGGGGACGGGTCGCGCCGGGCAGGTCCTTCCGGGTCCGGGGCATCCTCCGACTCGCGGAGGAGACCGTGCGCGTCCGCCCCGCCGGACTCTCGCGGGCCGCGCCCCGCCGGGGTGAGGTAGTGGCCGTGCGGGGGGCGGGGGTGGCGGAAGGCGAGCCCCCGACGCTCCAACGCCGCCAGTTGCGCGGGGGTGCCGCGGATTCGGCCCGTGACGGGGTCGGCGGACTCGATGATCCTCAGTTGCGCGGCCGACAGCGGTCGCGTCATCGCCTTCCTCCCCGTCGACGCTTCGGTCCGGCCCGCGCACGAGCGTCCTCGGAGCCTACCCGGGGGGTCCGACGTTCCAGGCCGCGATCACCGGACGGCCGTGCTCGCTGCCCAGGTGGCACAGCGCGCCCGTCGCGAGGCGGAAGAGCGCCCCGTCGGACGCCGGGAGTCCGAGCCGACGGGCCGTCAGCACCCGCAGGAAGTGCCCGTGTGCCACCAGGACGACAGGCCCGTCGCCCTCGGCTCCTGCGACGTCCACCCTGGCCAAGACCCGATCGGCTCGTCGACCGACCTGTTCGGGGCTCTCCCCGGGGTGGTCCGGCGGTCCGGGGGCGACCCCGTCACGGAAGAGGAACCAGTCGGGTCGGGTGCGATGGATCTCGGCCGTGGTGATCCCCTCGTAGCCGCCGTAGTCCCACTCCCGCAAATCCGCGTCGACTCGTGCCCCTCGCAGTCCGATCAGCTCGGCCGTCTCCCGGGCCCGCTGGAGAGGGCTGACGAACACGGCCCCGAAGCGGTGGGCGCGGATCAGCGGCTCCAGCCTGCGGGCCTCGTCGCGACCGTGGTCGGTGAGCGGGATGTCGCTCCGACCGGTGTGCCGCCCCGAGCGGGACCAGTCGGTCTCGCCGTGCCGCACCAGGAAGAGATCGCCCATGCCGTCCAGAGTACGAGCCGAAGGCCGCCGGTGCGCGGCTCGGTGTCGGCCGGTCGGATCCACTGGGCCCGTCCGGTCCGCCGTTCCCCTCGCCGGTCGCGCGGAGGAGGGAACCCGAGGCCCGGTCGGGCGTGCGCGATCCGCTCGATCGGTCACGCCCGCAGGGGGTTGGGCAGTCGGGCCCACCGGTCGCCGGGGCGGCCGGAGAGCCGCATCAGGGTGAGCGCCTTCACCGGCAGGGGGTCGCCGCACAGGGCCGCGAGGTCCGGCGTCCTCGGCAGATCGCCCACGGCCGGTGCGAGAGCCGCCCGCAGCGCCTCGACCGATCCCGCCGTCTGCGCCAGCGCCCCTCCCACCAGCGATCCGAAGAGCTTCCTGCGCAATACCGCCGGGTCGTCCGTGAGCATCCGGGCCGGCAGGTCGGGGACGGCGATCCCGTGGCGGGCCAGCCGCTCCGGGCTGATCCTCATGTCCGCGAGATCGCGGTAGACCAGGCGGCGCGGGCGGCCGTCGGGGGAGAGGACGACGAGGAGGTTCTGGCCGTGTGCCTCCAGGGCCACTCCGGTCTCCAGCAGTCGCAGCCCGACGGTGACGGCGAGACGGACGAACTCCGCCAACCACTGTGGCGAGTCGGGCAGGCCGGTGCCGCGCAGGACCGCCACCGGCACGACGTGCTCCCCGGGCGCCGCGTGCGATCGGGGGGAGTCCCGCAGCACCGCGGCGAGGTCGGGGGAGTGCGCGGTGGCGGCGGCGAGCGTGCGACTGGTGTGCAACAGGCCGTCCGCGCGTGCGGCCAGACGCTCGCCGAAGGACGACAGAACGGACGAGGCGGCGACGGACTCCACGGAGATGTCCCGCACGGCCGAGGTCAGTCGCGTGCTGAGCGCCGTCTTCACATGCGGTCCGTCGGGCACCGCCAACGTGCGCAGGGACATCAGCGGGTGGGCCGCCGGCCCTGGCAGGGCCTTCGCGACGCCCGGCCTCGGCAGCACGTGCGCGTCCTGCCAGGGGTGCACCGGCAGCAGCAGGCGGCCGGACTCCCGCAGCCGCTCCGGCCAGTCGCCGACCACCAGGCAGTCGTCGGCCGGGACCGGGACCAGCCCCAGCGGTACCACCGGGCCGTGCTCGGGCCCGTAGGCGAGTTCCTCGGCCACCGAGAAGCCCGGACGGAAACGGCAGTTGGGGTGGAACGGGTGCCCGTCCACCACTCGGCGTTCCCACTCCCAGTCGCTGCTCGGCCAGGCGTCCGGCCGCCGGAGGTCGGGGGTCGCCGCGGCACGGGCCCGGCCCGCCGCCCGGGACAGTGCCAGGGAGGCCACACTGTGGGCGAGTTCGTCGGCGAGACCGGCCGACCCGGGTACCGCGAGGTCGCGGAGCAGCCGCGCCGGGTCGGTGTGCTCCGACCCGTCCAGTGCCACCGAGGCGACCGCGTCGTCGGTGCGGTAGGGGTCGCGTTCGGGGCCCGTCAGCCGGCGTCCGTCCCGCAACAGCAGAGCGGCCTCCCCCCTGCCGTGCTCCCGGCGCTCCACCCAGGGCAGTGGCTCGTGGACGAGCGCCCGCCACAGCCGGGTCAGCACGGCCGCTCGGGCGCCGGACAGTTCGGCCGCGTACCCGGAGAGGAGCCCCGGGCGAAGGGCGGCCAACTCGGCGGCCACCTCGGAGTCGGGTGTGGCGGCAGGGTGCACGGTCGGGCTCCTCGGGTCGGCACGGGTGGGCACGGTACGGCCAGCCCCCCCGGCATACTGGTCGTCTCCGCCTTCGCACGACGGTATGGAACGAGGGGACCGAGTGGACCGCCAGCCCCCCAGCGACCTCGACGTCGCCCCCGACGTGGCGGCCAGGGCCGACGCCCACGCCATGGCGCCGCTGCTCAACTGCCTGTTGCGGGAAGTGGCCGAGGTCGTCGACGGACCGGACGGTCGGCCCGCCCACCGGCTGCCCGGAGGGGCGCTGCTCAGGGTGCGGGCCGGGCGGCGACCGGCCGCCCCCTCGCTTCACGTCGGCGGAGGCTGGCAGGCGCTCGACCACGATCGACTCGTCCGGCTCGTGGCGGACGCGCTCCGGCGGCACACCGGGCTGCGCAACGGCGAGCTGCCGGCCGAGATGCTGGACAGTCGGGACGTCGTCGCCACCCTGCTCACCGCGAGGTCCCTCGCCACACCACCGGACGACGCCTACCTGCGCTCGGAGCAGGCACTGATCACCGGACACCCCAGCCATCCCGCCCCCAAGGCCCGGGGAGGCGGACCTCACCACCGGTGGCTGCCCTACGCGCCCGAGGCGCACGCCTCCTTCCCCCTGGAACTGCTCGGGGTTCGAGAGGACTCCCTCGTCGAGGAGGGGGAGACCACGATCCTGGACACGCTGGGCCCGCCCGCACCGCGCGGCTACCGACTGCTGCCGGCTCACCCCTGGCAACTCGCCCTGACAGGGCGGGCACTCGCGCCCGCCCTGGCCGACGGCCGGCTCCTGCGCTTGGGCACCACCCCCTTCGCGGTCCGCCCGACGGCGGCCGTCCGCACCGTGTACGCCCCGCACGCCGATCTGTTCCTCAAATTCAGCCTGGACGTGCGGATCACCAACGACATCCGGCGACTCTGGCGCCACGACCTGCGAAGACTGCGACGGTTGGACACGGCGGCGACCGCCGCCTTCGCGGCGCTCCCGGAGGCGACCGGCGCCGCGTGGCTGGGCGACCGCGGCTACCGCACCGCCGATTTCGCCTTCGAGGAATCGGCCGTCCTGGTCCGCGACGGCCTAAGCGGCCGGGTGCCGGTCGGCTCCACACCCCTGCTCGCCGCCGCCCTGGCGGAGGGCTACCCCGGCAGTCCGCTGGCCGACACGGACGACCCGGCGGCCTGGTGGGAGGCCTACCTGGACGCGGTGGTGCCCCCGGTGCTGGCCGTCTTCGCCGATCACGGCGTCGTGGTGGAGGCCCACGCGCAGAACACCCTGATCGCGGTGGACCGCCGGGGCATGCCGACGGGGGCCGTCTTCCGGGACGCCGAGGGCGTCAAGCTCGTGCCCGAGGTGGACCGCGCCGCCGGATGGGAACGGCTCGTCTACTGCCTGTTGGTCAATCACCTGCACGAGATCGCCGCCGCCCTGGTCGAACATCACCCCGGCCTCGATCCCTGGCCCGCCGCCCGACGCGCCCTGGCCCGCCACGACCTGCCGGAGATCCCCGGCCTGCTCAGCGCCCCCACCCTGCCGGGCAAGGCCAATCTCCTGCTGCGCTGGACGAGGGCGGACGGGGCCGACGCGCGCTACCGGCCGGTTCCCAACCCGCTGTGCCGCTGAGCGCGGGCGAACCGCCTCCGGCCGAACACGCCCGGTCCGCGAGCGCGCCGCGCGGCGCCGGTCCGCCGCGCCGGCGGCCTTCGGGCGCGCCCCCGGGCCCACCACGCCAGGGCGACACAGCACAGGAGGGCCGGCGCCACCGAGGCGGCGGCCCTCGCCGCCTTCCCGGGCCTGGGACGTGGTGCCCCGGAGGGCGGCGACAACTCGCGGGCGATACGGTCCCACACCCGGGCGGGCGGGGCGACGGCCGGTACGGAGGGCCGCGCGGCACGCGCGGTGGCCACCAGGGCGCGCACCCGGGCGAGTTCCCCCCGACACCGAACGCAGCCGTACAGGTGGCCGAGGACACCCATCGCCTCCGAACCGTCCGGCGGCCTGCCGAGCGCCAGGTCGAGCAGGTGCGCCTGGTCGAGGTGGGGCACCGGGTTCCTCCGTCTGGGGTCCGCGTCCGCGCCTGCGCGGACGCCGTCCTGGGCACCGCGCAGGTCCCGCCGCGCCGGACGCGGGCGGGCGTGCCGCCCTCACCCGCGGAGGCGAGGCCGGCGGGCGAGCGTCCGTGGGTGTCGCGGAGCCCGTGAGGGCCCCGGGGGCCCGTCGGGCGATGGCCCGACAGGCCCTTCCTCGGCGACTTCGTCAAGCGGGCCGGACCCCCGCGCCGCCGGAGCCACGTTGGACTCGGCCCGCGGGCGCTGCTCGGGGAAGCGAGGACCCGATCGGTCGGTCGCGTCGTCAGTCGCGTCCGTTCGCGAAGCGGCGCGACAGCAGGACGCCGGTCAACGACACCGCGCCGACGGCCGCGGTCCAGGCCAGCCACTGCTCGGCGGAGTTGGGGGCGACCGACGCAAGCCGGGTGTCGGTGGGCACGGACCCGTGCGAGGACGAGCCGGTGTCGTCGAGGGTCTGCGTCGCGAGGGCGAGGTTGTCCTCGTCGGCGCTGCCCCAGGCGTAGACGATGTTGGTCGTGCCCGCCTCGAGGTCCAGATCGGCCGGGCCGATGGCGACCGTGTCGGTGCCCGCCAGCACGACCTCCGCGGACACGGTGCCGGCGTCCACGACCGTGGTGTCCTCGTCCGGGTTCTGCAGGTCGGTGAAGAGCGAGTCCCCGCCCGCCCGCACGTCGACCGCGGGAGCCGCCGCGACGTGGCGGACCGTCAGTCGGGACTTGCCGTCGTCCACCTGGGAGACGTCGTTGGCGTAGGCGGTCAGCTCCGGGTCGCCGTCCTCGGTGAGGTGCGCGGCGACCGTGGCGTTGGAGCCTTCCGAGACCTTGACCTCCTTCTCCACCGCGGCCGTGCCGTCCGGCCCGTCCCCGGCGGCGACGACCTTGATGTCGTACGTGCCGGCGTCCAGGGTCTGCGGATCGGTGACGGAACCGGGTTCGAGGTCGCTGACCAACTCCTCGCCGTTGGCGTAGACGTCGGCGGTGAGGCCGGGTACCCCGTGGAAGACGGAGACCGTCGCCTGACCGTCCTGCTCGGCGGGGGCCGCGGCGGCGGGCGCGGCGACGCCCAGTGCCAGCGCGCCGGCACCCGCCGCCGCGGCGACGGCTACGGAGGTCCTTCGGGTCATGATGATCATCTCCTTGGAGGAGAGTGCTCGCTATGCCTGGCTTCTACGGGTATTTCCGTTTCGGGGTCCCGTACGGATGCGGTCGCCCCGGAAGCGGGCGAGTCTCGATCCGGGCCTCCGCGCGACCTTGCTCCAAGGCCCCGCGCAGCCGGTGCAGACCGCGCCTGGCGTGGCTCTTGACCGTGCCCAGCGGCATGCCGGTCCGCTCGGCGATCTGGGCCTGCGGGAGATCCTCGTAGAAGGCCATGCAGAGCACCACCCGTTGCTGCCGAGGCAGTCGGGACAGTTCGTCCACCAGGTGGACCCGGTCCAGCACCTCGTCGGCGGCGGCCGTGCCCGGCCTGCGCGCGATCGGGGTGACGCAGGCCGACTCCAGCAGGTCCAACCGTCGGGTTCGGGCCGCGAGGGCGTCGACGATCTTCCGTCGGGTGATCCCGACGAGCCAGGCGCCGAGCGGCCCTCTCTCCGGGCGGAACCCCGCCCGGCCCCGCCACGCGCCGATGAAGACCTGCTGCGTCACGTCCTCGGCTTCGTGGGTGTCTCCCAGGGAGCGCACCGCCAACGTGTGCACCAGAGGCCCCCAGCGTCGGAATATCGCGGCGAAGGCGTCCTCGTCCGACGCGAGCAGCCCCCGCGCCAGGGTGTCCTCGACCGGGACCTCCGAGGGTGCCCGCTCGGGAGACGCGGCGGTGACCTGCGCCGGCGTGGTGATCGTCATGCCGTGATTCCTCCAGAGGTCGACGAGAGGCGACGGCCGGGAGCGAGTCCGACCGTCTCGCCGCCGTGGTGAGCGGATCCCCACCACCCAGTGTTCGACGCAGGAACGACGTGCCGCAACACGCGTCGCTTGTGCGTCGTTTCCGCTTCTAGACTTGACGCCCATGAAGGTGAGCCAGGAGGCGGACGGGACCGGCGCTCCCGGCCTGACGACCGGCGAGGTCGCCAGGCGTCTGGGGGTGGCGCCCACCACGATCCGGTCGTGGCACCACCGCTACGGTCTGGGACCGGACACGCACGCGGGGGGCCGGCACCGCCGCTGGACCGAGGTGGACGTGGCCAGGCTGGAGCGCATGTGCGTGCTGACGGGGCGCGGGGTGCCCGCCGCCGAGGCCGCGCGCCTGGCGCGGGTCACTACCGCGCCGGTGGCGGGGGACGCACGCCGCACGAGCCGGCCGCCGTCCCGGTCGAGGAGCGAGGTGCCGCAGGCCGGTGGCCCGCCGATCGCCGAGGCGCGCCGGGATTCCCGAGCGGTGGCCCGCGCCGCGCTGCGCCTGGACGCCGCCGCGCTGGACGAGCTGCTGGAGAGCGCCATCGACCGACACGGCCTGGTGGAAGCGTGGGGCGAGGTGATCTCGCCCACCCTGAGGGCCGTCGGCCGCAAGTGGGAGCGTTCCGGCGAACGGTACGTGGAGGTCGAGCACTTCCTGTCCTGGCACGTGTCCGGGGCGCTGAGGCGCCGGACGCCCGCCGCCGTCGCCGACCGGAGCGCCGCCGCCCTGCTGGCCTGCGTCCCCGGGGAGAACCACACCCTGCCCTTGGAGGCCTTGGCCGCGGCCCTGGCCGAGCACGGCGTCCCGGTGCGGATGTTCGGTGCCGCCGTGCCCGTGGAGTCGCTCACGGCGGCGGTGCGCCGGACCGGGCCGGCCGTGGTCGCTCTGTGGGCCCAGTCGAGGGCCACGGCGAGTCGCCCCCTGGCGGATCACGTGGCGACGATGGAGTGGGGCGTGCGCGGTGCCCGGAGGAGGCCGATGGTGATGACCCTCGGGCCCGGCTGGTCGGGGCGGACGTCGGCCGGTCTGCTCCGCCCCCCGGGCCTCGCGGAGGCGGTGGCCGAGGTGCGGGCGATCGTGGCGTGCTGACGCGTGGGCCGGCGTCGCGGGGGTACCCGCGCCCGGACGGTCGCGAAGCCGACATTATCGTCCCTGGCGTCGCACCCCCAGGCGGGGCCTTCTTGGGCGCTCTCGTGGGCGCCGGCTCCCGGGGCGGGGCGACGGGCAGACGTCGGGGAGGCGCCGATGCCGCGCCCGGCGAGCCACGACCCCCGAGGCGGTCCGCCGGTGTACAGGTGGTCCTCGTACGGGTCGGCCGTGACGGAGCGAGGGAGTGCGATGACCGGAGATCACCGGCCGGACGTGGTCGTGGTGGGTGCCGGTCCGGCGGGCCTGGCCTGTGCCCTCGACCTCGGCCGGGCCGGGCGGCGCGTGCTGCTGGTGGAGGCCGCCGACCGGGTGGGCGGTCGAATGCGCACCGACCGCCGGGACGGCTTTCTGCTGGACCGAGGCTTCCAGGTGTTCAACACCGGCTACCCCCAGGTCACGGCGCGCCTGGACGTCCGTCGTCTGCGCCTGGGGCTCTTCACCCCGGGGTTCGTCGTCCGCGCGGGGACGGGGGAGGTCCGGATCGCCGACCCGCTGCGCAGACCCGGTTGGATGGGCTCCCTGGTCCGGGGCCGGACACCGCCGCTGCGCGACCTCGCCGCGCTCGCCGGGATCACCACGCGCGACGCCCTGCTCTCCCCGGGAGCGATCAAGCGCCGTCCGGACACCACCACGGCCGTGGCCCTGGCCCGCGCGGGACTGTCCGCCGCGACGGTCGACCGGATCTTGCGGCCCTTCCTCTCCGGGGTGTTCCTGGAGGACAGGCTGGAGACCTCCGCGCGCTTCTTCCACCTGGTGTGGCGGAGCATGGCGCGCGGCTCTCTCGGCCTGCCCGCCGAGGGCATCGGCGCCGTCCCCGAACGGCTGGCCCGCGGCCTCCCGCCGGGCACGTTGCTCCTGGGAGCCCCGGTACGCGAGATCACCGACGTGGGTGTGCTCCTGACCGACGGACGCGAACTGCCCGCCCCTCGCGTGGTGGTGGCCACGGACGCCGTGACGGCGGCCCGCCTGCTCCCGGGCCTTGCGATCCCCGACGGCCGGACCGTGACCACCTACTACCACGCCGCCGAGCGAACGCCGTCGCCCGAACCCACCCTCTTCGTGGACGCGGACGGGCCCCTGCTCAACACCTGCGTGCTGTCCGAGGTCGCCCCCACCTACGCGCCGCCCGGCACCGCTTTGGTCTCCAGCTCGGTCCTGGGCCCCGACCGACCCGGGCTCGCCCGGATCGTGCGCGCTCGCCTCGCCGAGCTCCACGGCACCGACACCGACGGGTGGCGGCAGCTCGCCTCCTACACCGTCGAGAACGCGCTGCCCGTCATGCGCCCGCCGTGGCCGCCGAGCAGGACCACCCGGTTCGCGCCGGGCAGGTATGTCTGCGGCGACCACCGGGCCACCGGGTCGGTGCAGGGCGCGCTGGCCTCCGGGGCGCGGGCCGCCCGGGAGGTGCTCGCCGACCAGGTCGTGCGGTGAGGGGAGGCCCGCCCCCACCTCCCGGTGGCGCGGCCCGCATCCGACCGGGTCGGGACGGCCGAACCAGGAGCGGGTGGCCGGCGGCGTCCGTTCCGGCGCTCGCCGGGTACCCCCGGCGGCGCGCGCGGCCGACGCGCGGACCACATCGATGACCAGAGCGAGGAGGGAAAGCGACGCCATGCGACCGCCGACGACCGGGAGCCCCGGAATGCCCCCGCGGGCCGCCGAACGGACACCCCGAGCGGATCCCCCGGCGGGTCCGCCCGTCGCCCGGGCGGCGACCCCGACGGCCACCTCGGTCCGTCGGGCCGTCCACGCCAGGAGCCGGGGATGATCAGCGGAGACCGGGTGGCCGAGTCGACCTCCGACGTCCTCATCCTGGGCGGCGGAGCCGCCGGTCTCAGCCTCGCCCACCGGCTGGCCCGACCCGGAGCGCCCACGCTGAGGGTGGTCGAGCGACCGGACGGCCCGGAACGGCCGCCCGAGCGGACCTGGTGCTACTGGGAGCGGGGGAGAGGGGAGTTCGCGGACCTGGTCTCCGCGTCCTGGTCCCGCCTTCGCGTCCACGACGCGGACGGCGACGAGATCACCGTCGACCCGGCGCCGACGCGTTACCACATGCTCCGCTCCGACCGCTTCGAACGCTGGGTGCACTCCCGACTGGACCGATCGCCCGGAGCCGGCCTGATGCGGGCGGTCGCCGGTCCGGTCCACGCGACCCGGCGCGGCGGCGTCGAGGTCCCCTGCGTCACCGGTGACGGCCGGGAGGTCGTCCTGCGCGCCCGCCACGTCTTCGACTCGCGCCCGCTTCCGGCCCTCCCCCCGGCCCGGACCGTGCTGCTCCAGCACTTCCGGGGGTGGTTCCTGCGCACCGGCGCCGACCGCTTCGACCCCTCCGTCGCCGACCTCATGGACTTCCGGGTGCCCCAACCCCGCCATGGGCTGGCCTTCGGGTACGTTCTGCCGCTCGCGCCGGACCGGGCTCTCGTGGAGTACACGCGCTTCTCCCGCGCCCCGTTGACCACCGAGGCCTACGACCGGGAGCTGCGCCACTACTGCGAGGCGGTCCTGGGCCTCGGCGCCTACACCGTCGACTCCGTCGAGCAGGGCGTCATCCCGATGACCGACGCGCGCTTCCCCCGCCGGACGGGGCCCGGTGCGTTCCGCATCGGAACGGCCGGCGGCGCCACCCGCGCGTCGACCGGCTACACCTTCTCCGCCGTCCAACGGCAGAGCCGGGCGGTGGCCGACGCGCTCCGGCGAGGTCGGGTCCACGTGCCGGCCCCCCACGGAAGGCGGGCGTCGGCCATGGACGCGGTGCTGCTGCGGGCCCTCGACGCAGGGCGGGTGGACGGGCCGTCGTTCTTCGCCGACCTGTTCCGTCGCACGCCCCCGGAGGTGCTGCTGCGCTTTCTGGACGGGGCCACCACCCCCCGGCAGGAGTGGGCCATCGGGCTGCGCACCCCGGTGGGACCCATGCTGCGGACCGCCGTCGAGGTGCCCTTCCTGCCCCGCCGCCGTCGACCCCCGGCCCGCGCCGAACCCGGCGACGCCCGGCGGGTCGACCGGTGACCCCACCGCCGAGGACGGGGCCGACCACCCCCCTTCGTCCGCGCGCCGCGCCGACGTCCGTCGGCCGCGGCACCGACACGCCCGTGTCCCCGGCGCGCAGGCGCCCGCCCCCACCTCTCGACCGCGGAGCGGGCCGGTCGCGCCGACGCCCTCGCTGGACCCCCGCTCCCTCCGGAGAAGGACGGCACCCCACGCCCGATGTCCGGGCACCCACGAAGGAGTACCGATGACGCTGTTGCGCGATCACGACCTGGCAAGCGCCTTCGACCGAGCCTCCCGCAGCTACGACCGGCTCACCGCCCTCAACCCGGGCTACGGCCGAGACCTGAGGCGCTCGGCGCACCGGATGCGGTTGCCCTCCCGGGGAGCCGGTCTGCACGTCCTCGACCTCGGCTGCGGAACCGGCGCCTCCACCCGTGCCCTGCTGCGGGCGGTGCCCGAGGCGCGCGTCACCGGCGTGGACGCCTCCGCCGGGATGCTGAGTCGTGCCCGGGCCAAGCAGTGGCCCGCTCGGGTCCGTTTCCGCCACCTGACGGCCGAGCGACTCGTGGCGTCCGAGGAGGGACCCTTCGACGCGGTCTTCGCCGCCTACCTGTTCCGCAACACCGCCGATCCGGACCGGGTCCTCGCCGGCGTTCGCCGACTGCTCTCGCCGGGCGGGCGCCTCGTCGTGCACGAGTACAGCCTGAGCGGATCCGCGCGACACCGCGCCCTGTGGACGGCGGTGTGCCGGGCGGTGGTGGTGCCGGCCGGCACGCTCGCCGGCGACGGTCCGCTCTATCACCACCTGTGGCGCAGCGTCCTCGACTTCGACACGGCACCCGCCTTCTCCGACCGACTGCGCGGAGCGGGCTTCGCCGGCGTCCGCGCCGTCCCGGTGGCCGGCTGGCAGACCGGGATCGCCTACACCTTCCTCGCCCGGTCCGCCGACGACACCGCGGCGGCGGACCGGTGAGCGCGCGTCGACGAAACGGCCCGCGCCGAGGTCGGGACCGCAGGGCGCAGACGCTGAGCCCGGCGCCCGGCCGTCCCCGTTTCGAGAGCCACGACGCGCCGTCGGTCGCGGTCGTGGGCGGCGGCATCGCCGGCCTCGCGGCAGCCACCCTGCTCGCCGAGCGCGGAGCCCGAGTGACCCTGCACGAACAGCGCGACGCCCTCGGCGGCCGACTCTCCGGGCACCGCACCCGGCTCGCGGACGGTTCCCCCGTCACCATGAGCCGAGGTTTCCACGCCTTCTTCCGGCAGTACTACAACCTGCGCGGCCTGTTGCGGCGTACCGACCCCGCTCTCGAACGCCTCGTCCCGCTGCCCGACTACCCCCTCCGGCACAGCGGCGGCCTGACGGACAGCTTCGCCCGCGTGCCCCGCACCCCGCCGCTCAGCGCCATCGGCTTCGTCGCCCTGAGTCCCACCTTCGGCTGGCGCGATCTGGTCTCCATGGACGCGCGCGCCGCCCTGCCCCTGCTCGACGTGCGCGTCCCGGAGGTGTACGCGCGCTTCGACCGGGTCAGCGCCCTCGACTTTCTCGAAGGGGTCCGCTTCCCCGAGGCCGCCCACCACCTCGCCTTCGAGGTCTTCTCCCGGAGCTTCTTCGCCGACCCGCGCGAACTCTCCGCGGCGGAACTGCTGCTGATGTTCCACATCTACTTCCTCGGCTCCGCCGAGGGACTCCTCTTCGACGTGCCCGACGAGCCGTTCCCGCAGGCCCTGTGGGACCCACTGGGCCGATACCTGGAGCGGCTCGGCGCCGAAGTGCGCACCCGCGCGCCGGTGCTGGGCGTCCGGGCGCGGGACGACGGAGGCATCAACCTGGAGACGGCCGCCGGTCACGACCGCCACGACGCGGCCGTGCTCGCCCTCGACCCCGGCGCCCTGCGCGCGCTCGTCGAGGCCTCGCCCACGCTCGGCCCGCCCGAGTGGCGCTCCGGCATCGCCGCCCTGCGCACCGCCCCCCGGTTCCTGGTCTCCCGCCTGTGGCTGGACCGCCCGGTCCGAGCCGACCGCCCCGGGTTCCTCGGCACCAGCGGTTACGGCGGCCTGGACAACGTCAGCGTCCTGGAGCGCTACGAGGGCGAGGCCGCCCGCTGGGCCGCCCGGAACGGCGGGTCCGTCGTCGAACTGCACGCCTACGCCGTCGAGGACGGCGCGGACACGGCCGGCGTCCAGGCGCGCCTCCTGGACCGGTTGCGACAGGTCTACCCGGAGACACGGCGAGCGCGAATCGTGGACGCCCGGCACGAGTGGTGGGCCGACTGCCCGCTCTTCCCCGTCGGCTCCCACCACCGACGCCCCACCGTCGGCACCCCCCACCCCCGGCTGACCCTGGCCGGCGACGCGATCCGCTGCGACCTGCCCGTGGCGCTGATGGAACGGGCGGCCACCACCGGCTTCCTGGCCGCCAACACCCTCCTCGCCCGATGGGGCGTGCGAGGCCAGACGCTGTGGACCGTGCCCCGCGCCGGCCGCTCCCGCGCCCTGCGCGCCCTGGCCGCGGCGGGGGGCTGACCCCGGACGACGGTTCCCGGGCCCTCAGCCCGGGAACCGTCCCGCGCCGCGCAACGCCCAGCGCCGCTCGGCGTAGGCGAGGTCGTCCCGCCAGAGTCGTCCGGCCGTGCGACGCATCACCGGCCGCAGCAGCGGCGCCGCCGACCTCGCCAGGGCGAAGCCCCTGCGGTCCGAGGCCGCCACCAGCGCCTCGATCACCGCCGTCCGCGGCCGGTCGTCCGCCGGCCCGGTCAGCGGCGTCGCGTGCGTCTCCACCACGGACGTCGCCCCCTCCCCCTCGGTGATCCGCATGACGATCGTCCGAGGCTCCGGCGCCGTGAACTCGGCGCGCACGGGCACCACCAGACGCCCCGTCACCCGAAAGGAGACGTCCACCACGAACGCGTCGTCCCCCTCGCCCTCCGGTACGGCGGCCACCCGCAGATCCACGAAGGAGTACGGATGGAACCAGGAGCCGTGCCACGGGTCGAGCCGGTTGGCGATCACGTCCTGCGGTTCGCACCGACCCACCGCCCGGTACACCGCGTCCACCCCGACCCCGGCCGGCGGGCGATCCGGCACCACCGGGCGATCCGTCGGCCGTTCCCCGCCGACGGCGTCCAACCTCACCCACACCAGGACGCCGTCGTCGTGAACCGGGAAGGGGTCCCACCCCGCGAACGGCGAGCCGTCCAGGGCGAGTCCGTGCCAGTGGCACACCAGGGCGCCGCAGACCACCCTGCTCTCCCGCAGCGGCGCGCCCAGATGCGGGCACGCCCCCGGACCGGCACGCAGCGCACCTCCCGGCGCGCGCCACACCACCACCTCGACGCCGCCCACCGTCGTCCCGTAAGGTCCGCCGCCCGCCCGCACGTCCCGGGAGGCGCCCACCACGAACCAGTTGCCGGAGGGCCGGGCGGAGGCCCGCTTCAGCGCCCGCGCGATCAGTGAGGGGCGCGCGTCCCGCC
Source organism: Streptomyces sp. HSG2 (assembly GCF_016598575.1). NCBI lineage: Bacteria > Bacillati > Actinomycetota > Actinomycetes > Kitasatosporales > Streptomycetaceae > Streptomyces > Streptomyces sp. HSG2. The sequence goes on along the minus strand of NZ_CP066801.1, from coordinate 744,087 downwards.
AGGTCGGCTCCTGCGCAGCCCAGCCCGGACCCCTCCGGCGGCGCAGCGGCGACGTCCAGCCGGCCCCGCGTCGACCGGCGCTCACCGTGCTTCCCCACGCCGGACCGGAACGCCGCCGGAAGGGGCCGTCGCGGGCGCCCCCCCGGCCCGGCGCCGCTCCCGCCACACCCCCACGGCCCCCGCGGCGGCCGTCTTCGCGCGCCGCCGGCGAGAGACCACCGCCCGGCGGTGCAGCACGGCGTAGTCCTGCGCGGCCACGGCGTCGAGAATGCCGCCGTACAGGGTGAAAGCGGCTCTGATGCACGGCCGCACCACGGGGTCGAGCAGGTCGATCCCCGGTTCGGCCGCGCGATAGACCTCACGGGTCATGGCCTCGGCCGCCACCAGCGCGGCCCGGATCCGCCGGTCCTCCCGCCCGGTCCGTCTGCTCCACTCCAGCAGCGCGCGGTCCACGCCGTGCGCGGCGAGGAGGTCCGCCGGCAGGTAGACCCGCCCTCGGTCGAGGTCCTCGCCCACGTCCCGGAGGAAGTTGGTGAGCTGGAAGGCCACGCCCAGGTCCGCCGCGTGCGGGGCGGCCTCCGTCCGGTCGACGACGGTGCCGAGCACCGGAACCATCTGCAGGCCGATCACGGCGGCCGAGCCGTGCATGTAGGCCTGCAGGTCCGCGTACGTCGGATAGTCCGTCACGGTCAGATCGGCGCGCATCGAGGCGAGGAAGTCCGCGAACAGCTCGTGCTCGATGGCGTACCGCTCCGCGGTGTCCACCACCGCGCGGACCACCGGGCCCTCCCCGCCTCCCGTCCGCAGCGCGTGGGCGAGGTCGTCCTCCAACTCGCACAGCAGTCGGTCGCGTTCCCGGACGGGGGCCGGGCGCTCCACGTCGTCGACGATGTCGTCGGCCCAGCGGGCGAATCCGTACAGCGCGTGCACCGCGGGCCGCCGCTCCGGCGGGAGCAGCCGGGTCGCCAGGAAGTAGGTACGGCCATGGCGGGCGTTGAGCCGCCGGCACTCGGTGTAGGCGGCTCGCAGCGCGGGCTCGGTGATCCCGGCGGCGTCCAGTTCACGACGGGTCACGCGCGCCCTCCGGGCTCCTGGGGGACGGAGGCGGCCGGCACGGCGGAGCGTGCCCGTGAGGCAGCGGCCTTCGAGACCCCGGGGACCGGCCCGCCGGTCACCCGGGCGGCCGCGAGCTTGCCGCTGATCAGGACGGTCGGAACGCCGACCCCCGGAGTGGTCCCGCACCCCGCCAACACCACGTTGTCCACACCGTCGACGAGGTTGCGAGGACGGAAGGGCCCGGTCTGGGCGAAGGTGTGGGAGAGCGAGAAGGGGCTGCCCGCCGCGTGCCCTCGCGCGGCCCAGTCGAGCGGGGTCACCAAGAGCTCCTTCTCGACGCTCGCCCCGAAGCCCGACAGGCCCCGGCGCTCCAACTCCCGTACCAGGCGGTCGCGGTAGCGCGGCCCGAGATCCCGCCAGGCCGAGGCGGGCGGTCCGACGGTCGTGTTCGGACAGGGCGCCAGCACGTAGTGCAGATGACGGCCCGGCGGTGCCAGCGACGCGTCGTGCGTCGTCGGTCGGGTGATGAGCAGCGAGGGATCGCTCATCAGCCTTCCGGACCGGGTCAGTTCCTCGAAGGTGCGTTCCCAGGCCGCCCCGAAGGAGATGGTGTGGTGCGCCAACTCCGGCCAGGTGCGGTCCGTCCCCGCGTGCAGGACTACGGCGGACGGCGAGTGGCGCAGCGGCGTCGGGCGGCGAGGAGCGCCTCCCAGGAGCCGGTGGGCCGTGGCCAGTTCACAGCTCAGGACCACCGTGTCGCAGGCGATCCGCTCACCCGAGACCAGTCGGACGGCTCGGACGCGGCCTGCCGACCGTTCCAGCGACTCCACCTCCGCCGACCAGCGCAGGTCGGCTCCGGCGTCCCGCGCGGCGTCGGCCAGTGCCCGGGGGAGCGCGTACATCCCCCCCTTGGGGAACCACACTCCGGCGACGGTGTCCATGTAGGCGATCACCGCGTAGGCCGCGAGCGCCCTGGCGGGTGTGACCCCGGCGTAGAGGGCCTGGAAGGAGAAGACCCTGCGCAGACGCGGATCCGAGACGAAGTGGCCGATGCGCCGGTCCAGGCGCCCGAAACCGCCGAGCGCCGCCAGTCGGGCCAGGTCGGGGTGGACGAGCCGGAAGGGCGAGTCGAAGTTGGCGTCCACGAAGCGCCGCATCTGCGCCCGGTAGATCCGCTCCAGCCAGACGCGCAGCCGACGGTAGCCGGCCGCCTGGGCCGGACCGGCGAACCGCCGGACCTCCGCCTCCATGGCCGCGCCGTCGGTGTGCACGTCCAGAACGCCGCCGTCGGCGAATCGTGCCCGGTAGGCGGGGTGCAGGGCGACGAGGTCGACACGCCGGGTGAGGCTGTCGCCGACCGCCGCGAACGCCTCGTCGGCCAGATGCGGCATCGTCAACACCGTCGGACCCGTGTCCAGCCGGTATCCGTCCAGCTCCGACCGGCCCGACCGGCCGCCCGGTCCGGCGTCCCGCTCGACCAGGGTGACCCGGCGTCCCGCGCCCAGCAGGTGCAGCGCGCAGGCCAGTCCGGACAACCCCCCGCCCACCACGACGACGTGATCGGTGGGCCCCTTGACCGTCTTCATCGGGCGACCTCCCCCGGCGGCCGGCACGCGACCCCCGCCGCTCTCTCGACCAGGTTGACGAACTCCCCGCGCACGCCGTCGTCGGCGGCGGCGCGCGCGAAGTGGCGCAGGCTCGTTGCGGCCAGCTCCGTGATCTTCCCCTCCACGAGCGCTCGGGCGCCCGTCCGCTCCAACGCGGCGCGCATCTCGGCCACCGCATCGGGACCGGACCCCTCGGGGGAGAGCACCCGAATCGCCTCGCCGTCACCGCCCGCCTCCGCGAGGCGTACCGCGACCGCCAGCAGGTAGGTGAGCTTCCGGGTCCGCAGGTCCTCGTCGGACGGTTTGCCGGTCAGGAGCGGATCGCCGAAGGCGCCCAGGAGATCGTCACGGAGCTGGAACGCCAGCCCCGCGCAGCGGCCGGCGGACGCCAACGCCTCCAGGGCACGGGAGTCGGCCCCCGCCAGGGTCGCCCCGAGGGTCAGCGGGCGTCCCACCGTGTACAGGGCGCTCTTCAACGTCGCGATCGTCAACGCCTCGTCGACGGCCGAGGAGCCGGCGGCCTGAGCGTGCAGGTCGCGGTACTGTCCGGCGACCATCTCGGTGCGCGTCGCCCGCCACTCCCGGTACAGCCGGGACCCGTGCGGACACGCCAGGGCCGTCTCCGTCAGCACGTCGTCCGCCCAGGCCAGCGCGAGATCGCCGGCCAGCACGGCGGAGGAGCGGGCGAACGTCTCCGCCGGGCCACCGAGCCCCGTCCGCCGGTGCATCCGGGCCAGTTCGACATGGACGGCGGGACCGCCGCGCCGCAGCGGCGAGCCGTCCATCACGTCGTCGTGCACCAGAGCACACGCCTGGAGCAGTTCGAGCGCGGCGGCCACGCGCAGCACGGACGTCGGGTCGCCCCGGCCGCCGGCCGCGCGCCAACCGCACCACAGGAACGCCGTGCGCAGGCGCTTGCCGCCTCGACGGACGAACTCGGCCACCCGAGCGGCGACATCGCGGGCGAAGACCGGGTCCACCGCGCGCGCCCGGTCGAGTTCGGCGTCGAGGATCTCGTCCAGCACCGTGTCGGCGGCCCGGACCGCCTCCCGGACGGTGGCGGGATGGCCGCCGAGTCCGGCCGGTTCGGCCGGGATCGGCCGCAGTCCAAGCATGCTCAGCCCTCTCTCGCTGTCCGACACCCGCGACACCCGTTGCTTCGCCCGACCCCCCGTGACCGGATGCGGTGATTCCTGCCCGGCGTGCCGGGCCCGTCACTGGAAGCCCACTCCAACAGCCCAACCGCCTATGGCGGCTCGTCTCCGCGTCCCCGCTCCCGACGCAGCACCGTGTCGAGGTCGCCGAGCCGGTCCAGCCCCCGAACCGCCCGCGCGGTGCGCGGGTTGTGCTCCAACAGGTCGCGGTGGCGGTCGAGGAAGGCCCAGTAGCCGGCAGTGTAGGGGCAGGCGAGGGGTCCGGTCCGG